>CAXTPL010000134.1:3877-9480 GCA_964246065.1 uncultured Acidobacteriaceae bacterium | reverse complement strand
TGATGGCGATCGGCTCACCGACGCACCCCATTCCGCCCGAAACCTGGAACGCGCTGCAGCGGCCGCTGATCCAGTTCGGCGGCATTGAGTACATCTCGGGCATCGCGCCGATCTTTATCCACCAGTACGCGCACGCCTGGTGCGACTATCGCGACCAGCGCGACCTCCACGCAAACTACTTCACCAACTCCATCGCCGCCACGCGGACCCACCAGCTCTGGTGCATCAACCTGGGGCAAAAGTTCAACTGGATCGGATATGTGGGGCATCACGGCCTCGGACGCGCGCAACGGCTACCGGGTGTGGGGTGGTCCGCCGACCATGGGCGAGCCGGACGGCACGCTGGTGCCCTGCGCCGCCGCCGGCTCGCTGCCGTTTCTTCCCGCCGAGTGCTCGCACGTGCTCCTGAGCATGCGCGAAAAGATGGGCTCCAAGGTATGGACGCGCTACGGCTTTGTGGACGCCTTTCACCCCAAGGCCAACTGGTTTGCCGAGGATATTCTCGGCATCGATCAGGGCATCAGCGTGATGATGGCTGAAAATCTGCGAACCGGCTTTGTGTGGCAATACTTCATGCAGAATCGCGAGCTTGCGCACGCCATGAGCGAGGTCCAGTTCCATCCTGATCCAGAGGCGAACTCGCAGGTGCTGTAGGGCTGCTGGGGTTTGGGCGAACCGGCGCGGGGCGCCAAACCTTTAGCCTTGCGGGCCGAGCTTGGTCCAGAGCCAGTCCAAGAGCCATTGGAGGTCGAGGTACACCTGCGAACCGGCGGCCTGGAGGCGCGTCTCGCGAACCGGCTGCCATGCGCCGTCTGACCAGCGCTCCGCCGCTTGGAAAGCCGGATCGATCAGCCAGGCGCCGCGAGCTCCCGACCGATCCGATCCTCGTCCGTAGCTGCCCGGATGCTCCCGGCGCGGACTGCCACTCCGCACCGCTTGGTTACCTCCGCGCTACCCTGTAAGCTCGCGACCGGAGGGTTTGCACCATGAACGAGCTTGCCCCACAGTACAAATGGCTGGACCAGCAGGGCGAAGCGCCAGGTGCGCCGGGCCTGCCGCCGCGCTGGACCTCCAGCGTCAAGAACCTGGTCGGCACCGCTTATTCCGCCTCCAGCCGGGTCTGGTATACGCTCTCTCACGGCATCATCAACGAGGTCTACTACCCCACCATCGACCGCCCGCAGATGCGGGACATGGAGCTGCTGGTCACCGACGGGGAAAGCTTTTTCCACGAAGAAAAGCGTGATGTGGAGCGCAGCTTTACCTATATCGACCCCAACGCGCCCGCCGCGCGCCAGACCAGCAAAGATCCTGAAGGCCGCTACACCCTGACCAAGGAAACCATCAGCGATCCGCATGCGCCGGTGGTGCTGATCCGAGTGCGTCTGGACGCCGACCCCGCGGTGCTTGCGAAGCTGCGTGTGTACGCCCTGCTGGCGCCGCACCTTGACGGCGGCGGCGAAGGCAACTCCGCCCGGGTCCTCGACGTCGCCGGCAAGCGGGTGATCCTGGCGTGGAAGAACGGGACCTCGCTCGCGCTGGCCTGCGACCGCGGCTTTTCGCGCGCCTCCTGCGGCTTTGTCGGCGTTTCCGACGGCTGGCAGGATTTGAAGCACGACTTCCAGATGCATTGGGAATACGGATCGGCTACAGACGGCAACCTTGCCGTGATGGGCGAGATCGACCTGCAGCCGCCTGCAAACGCCCAGCTGCCCGGAGGCGGCAAGCGCGCCACCGACCCGGTGCCGGCGCCGGGCAAGAGCACCGCAGGGCGGCGCGAGTTTGTGATCGCCATCGGCTTTGGCGAAGGCCACCACGCGGCGCTGTCGGCGACCATGGGCTCGCTCGCGCATACCTTTGACTCGCATCTGAAACGCTTTGTGGCGCAGTGGGCCCGGGTGCAGGTGCCGACCGAACTCGGCCGCCACTCGCAGGACGGCGGACGCCTGCTGCGTACGAGCCAGAATGTGGTTTTAACGCACGAGGACAAGACCTACGCAGGGGCGTTTATCGCCTCAGCTTCCATCCCCTGGGGCTATGCCAAGGGAGACGACGACCTGGGCGGCTACCACCTGGTCTGGACGCGCGACATGGTGCAGTCGGCCTCGGCACTCCTGGCCTGCGGACGGGTCGATACGGCCTTGCGGGCGCTGGTTTACCTGGCATGCACACAAAAGCCGGACGGAAGTTTTGCCCAGAACTTCTGGGTCAATGGCACCCCTTACTGGACCGGCATTCAGCTCGATGAGGTCGCGTTCCCGATCATCCTGGCCTGGCGGCTATGGAAGATCGGCGGACTGGACAAATTCGACGTTTTCTCGTTCACCGCGCGTGCCGCCGGGTTCCTGGTACGGCACGCCCCGGTCACGCAGCAGGAGCGCTGGGAGGAGGCTGCGGGCTATTCGCCGTCGACGCTGGCAGCAGTGATCGCCGGGCTGATCTGCGCGGCAGAGCTGGCGCATGCCCATGACAATGCCACCCTGGGTACCTTTCTTGAAGAACATGCCGACTGGCTCCAGTCGCACCTGGAAGACTGGACGGCGACCGAGGAAGGCGTCCTGCATCCGGACGTCAAGCGCCACTACATGCGCATTCGCCCGCCTAAGTGCGGGGAGCCCTGGGCGCGCTCCGGCTGCGAAACCGGCATGCTGCACCTGAACAATCGCGCGCCTGGCGAACGGTACGAATTTGAAGCCCGGCAGATCATCGATGGCGGCTTTTTGGAGCTGGTGCGCTACGGGGTGCGGCGCGCGGATGACCCGCTGATCGTCGATTCATTGAAAGTGGTCGATCGAATCCTCAAGGTGGACGCGCCGCAGGGCCCCTGCTGGCGCCGCTACAACCATGACGGCTATGGGGAACAAAAAGGCGGCGGGCCGTTTCTCAGCTGGGGCCAGGGACGGGCGTGGCCGCTGCTTACGGGCGAGCGTGCGCACTACGAGCTGGCCGCCGGGCGCGACATCAGCCCCTATGTGCAGGCCATGGAAGGCTTCGCCAGCAAGGGCGGCATGCTGCCGGAGCAGATCTGGGATTTTGTAGAGCCCCTGGTGACCAGCGCCGGCATCGTGCGCATGGGCGACCCCGCCGGCTCGGCCATGCCGCTGGTCTGGGCGCATGCCGAGTATTTGAAGCTGCTGCGCTCGCTCGAAGACGGCGCGGTCTTTGATCGGGTTTCTACCGTCGAGGCGAGATACGGTGCGGGGCCGGTGGAAAGCAAGGTGGAGGTCTTCAAGCTGCGCCGCCAGATCGACACGCTCCTCGCGGGCAAGACCCTGCGCATTATTGCGGCTGACCCGTTTGAGGTGCGCTGGAGCGACGACGGCTGGGCCACGGTCGAAATCACTGCCGCCTCGGCAGTCGGCTATGCCGGCTCCTTTGCCGACCTGCCGACCTCCGACGGGCAGAGCGGGGCGCTTTCGTTTACCATTTTCTGGACAGCGGAGAAACGGTGGGAGGGGCGCAACTTCGACGTGAAGCTTGAGCCGCGACCGTGAGGGCGGATGCTGGGCGGGGCAGAGCGCCGCAAGGCAGTCTATGATCCTTTTCACAGCATCCAATCCAGGGATCGGCGTTCGGCAAGAACCGGTCCCGGGGCACAGCGGTAGTTCCTCCTGAACAGAACAGCCCCGTTTCCCTGCCCAGGCGGCAGGCTCGCACGGAGATTAGAGACTTATGAGTGATCTGGACCAGCTTTCTATCAACGCCCTGCGCTTTCTCGCAGTCGATGCCGTCGAAGCGGCCAACAGCGGCCACCCCGGTGCCCCGCTCGGCTGCGCGCCCATGGCTTACCTGCTCTTTCACAAGTACATGCGGCATAATCCCAAGCATTCCAAGTGGAGCAACCGCGACCGTTTCGTGTTGTCGAACGGCCATGCTTCGGCCCTGCTCTACGGCATGCTCCACCTGGCCGGCTACGATCTGTCGATAGACGATCTTAAGGCGTTTCGCCAGTGGCACTCCAAGACCCCCGGGCACCCTGAATTTGGGGAGACCGACGGCGTCGAAGTGACGACAGGGCCGCTGGGTCAGGGCTTTGCCATGGCGGTCGGCATGGCGATGGCGGAAAAGCACCTGGCCGGGGTGTACAACAAGCCGGGCTACGACATCGTCGATCACTATACCTATGGAATCTGCGGCGATGGCGACCTGATGGAAGGCGTGTCGCACGAGGCTGCCTCGCTTGCCGGCACGTTGAAGCTCGGCAAGCTGATCTTTCTATACGATGACAACCTGATTTCGCTCGACGGACCGACGGACCTGAGCTTTACCGAGAATGTGCAGGACCGCTTCAAGGCCTATCACTGGCATGTGCAAACGGTAGCCGACGGCAATGACCTGGACGCGCTGTCAAAGGCGATTGAAGCCGCAAAGGCGGAGACGGACAAGCCTTCGCTGATCGCGGTTCGCACGATCATTGGGTACGGCTCGCCCGCAGCCGGTACGAGCAAGGCCCATGGAGCGCCGCTGGGCGCGGAAAACGTGAAGAAAACCAAGCAAACCCTGGGCTGGCCGGACGACAAGACCTTTTACGTGCCGGAAGAAGCGGCGAAAAACTGGGGTGAGATCGTCGCCAGCGGCGCCAAGTATGAGAGTGAGTGGAACGAGCTTTTCGCCAAGTACAAGGCGGAAAACGCGGAGCTGGCTGAACAGTTTGATCGCACGCAGGCAGGCAAGCTGAAGGCAGGCTGGCAGGCTTCGCTGCCTAGCTACCCTATCGACTCCAAGCCCATGGCGACCCGCAACGCGGGCGGCGCGATCATGAACGCCTTTGCCGAGCAGGTACCGGAGCTGTTTGGCGGAGCGGCCGACCTTACCGAGTCGACCAAGACGATTCTCAAAAAGTCCGGCAACTTCCATCTCGATCCGGCCGGCCGCAACATCTTCTTCGGCGTACGCGAATTCGCCATGCATGCGGCGGTTAACGGCATGGCCGCGCACGGCGGCCTGATTCCTTACGGCTCGACCTTTTTCACCTTCTCCGACTACGCCAAGCCTGCCATCCGCCTGGCTGCGCTGATGCATGTGCACTCGATCTTTGTGTATACGCATGACTCGATCGGTCTGGGCGAAGACGGGCCGACCCACCAGCCCATCGACCAGCTGACCATGCTGCGCTCGGTGCCGCACCTGATCGACTTCCGCCCGGCCGACGCCAACGAGACCGTAGCTGCCTGGCGCCTGGCCCTCGAGCACAAGGAAGCCAGCTTTATGGCGCTCTCGCGGCAGGACCTGCCGATCCTCGATCCCAAGCGCCACGACATCTACGACGGCGTGAGCCACGGGGCCTATGTGATCGAGACCGGGGGCGAAAGCCCGGACCTGCTCATGATGAGCGCGGGCGCCGAGGTTTGGCAGATCGTGAAAGCGGCCGACAAGCTTCGCGAAGAAGGTATCCACGCACGCATCGTCTCCATGCCGAGCTGGCAGCTCTTTGAGCGGCAAACCGAGGAGTACAAGCTGTCGGTGCTGCCCAACCACCTGCCCAAGCTTGCTGTGGAAGCGGGGGCGACGATGGGCTGGTGGAAGTGGGTGGGCCGTCACGGCGACGTGACCGGGCTGGCGGCCATCACGGCGCCGGGTTCGCTCACGATCGGCGGCACGCT
>CAXTPL010000134.1:0-3867 GCA_964246065.1 uncultured Acidobacteriaceae bacterium | reverse complement strand
CCTGGAACGCTTGCGCTCGAAAAGCTGGGCGTTGGGGTCGACAACATTGTGAGCCGCGCCAAGGCGCTGCTCGCCGGCGCCGGCAAGGAAACTCCCGCGCTCGCCACCAAGTAGCAGCCCCGGCCACACAAGGGAAGCGGCAGCCTCCGAGCGGGGTCTGCCGCTTTCCTGTGCGGGGCTCACTCTCCCAACCTGCCGAGGGCCTGCGAAAGGCTGCCGCATGGCTGCATCGTCAAGAGGCGCCGCGCGATCGAACACCGCAGACAAGACAACGAGGCACGAACCAGATGAGCAAGTTCAGCACCATCCTTTGGGACACAGGCGGAGTGATCCTGACCAACGGCTGGGATCACAACGAGCGGAAAGCCGTCTTTGACGCCTTCGGGTTCGACGACCGAGGCGATTTCGAAGAGCGCCACGAGATCGAAAACGATCCATGGGAGAAGGGAACCATCACCTTTGACCAATATCTGGAGCGGACACTTTTCGTAAAGCCGCGCCCATTTACGCGCGAAGCCATCAAAAAGGCGATCGCAGACCAGTCCGTTCTGCTTGAGGACTCGGCTATGCCGGTGCTCCAGGAGCTGCACGGCAAGGGCGGCCTGGTCATGGGTCAGCTCAACAATGAGTCGCGCGAGCTCAACGACATCCGCTTGGAGCGCTTTGGGCTCAAGCAGTACATGTCGGTCTTCTTCTGCTCCGGGTATGTGGGCTTGCGCAAGCCTGACCCGGCCATCTACCGTTTGGGAGCTGAAGTCCTGCAAACCGATCCGGCGGAGATCGTCTTTATCGACGACCGCGAGAAAAACATAGCCGAAGCGGCCGGGATCGGCTTTCGCGCGATCCAGTACAGGGGCTCGGCTGCGTTGCGCGCTGAGCTGAAGACGCTCGGGCTTTTATAACGAAGTAGGCGACTTTGCCGGGCTGCTGCGCGGCGACAGGTACGTAAGGAGAACCACCTTGGCTACAGAAACAGCACCATCGCCTGCGGTTGCCGCCGGCGGAGCAAGCAACGGGAGCGCGCAGACGCGCAAGCCCGACCCGACAATCGTTGTGATCTTCGGCGCCTCCGGCGACCTGACCAAAAAGAAGCTGCTGCCCGCGCTCTTCCACCTTGCGGAGAGCGGGCTGCTCCCCGACGAGTTCGCCGTCGTTGGCGTAGCGCGGCGCGACCTTTCCAAGACCTTTGCGCCGGACATGCAGAAGGCCATTGTCGACTCCGGCGCCAAGAGCGACGATCCGAAGCTCGGCAAGTTCATGGAAAGTGTCAGCTACTTCACGACCAATTTCGACGACTCGGACGGCTACAAGCGGCTCAATGAGACACTCGCCGGCATCGACAAGGAAAAAGGAACCAAGGGCAACCGGCTGTTTTACCTCGCGGTTGCGCCGGAGTACTTCCAGGAGATCGTGGACAAGCTGGGCGAGCAGGGCATGGACAAGCCCGGCGCCGATGCCAAGGACGCGCATGTGCGGGTCATCATCGAGAAGCCCTTCGGCCATGACACCGACTCGGCCAAGGCGCTCAACGATGGCGTCGCCAAGGTCTTTGCCGAGGACCAGACCTTTCGCATCGACCACTACCTTGGCAAGGAGACGGTGCAGAATATCTTTGTGCTGCGCTTTGCCAATGCCTTCTTTGAGCCGCTTTGGGGCGCCGACCACATCGCCAACGTCCAGATCACGGCGGCCGAGTCGATCGGGATCGAAGGCCGCGGGCCGTTTTATGAGAAGGCCGGCGTTTCGCGCGACATCCTGCAGAACCACATGATGGAGATGCTGGAGTTTGTGGCCATGGACCAGCCCGCCTCGAGCGATGCCAAGGATGTGATTGCCGAGAAGGTCAAGCTGCTCAAGGCAATCAAGCCGCTTGCGGACGCGAACACGGTGCGCGGGCAGTATGGGGCGGGCACGGTCGACGGCCAGCCTGCCAAGCCTTACCGTGAAGAAGATCGCGTCGATCCGAAGTCCGTTACGGAGACCTTTGCCGCCGTCAAGCTGGAGATCGATACGCCACGCTGGAAGGGTGTGCCATTTTATCTGCGCGCCGGCAAGCGGCTGGGCAAGCGGGTAACCGAGATCGTCATCGAGTTCAAGAAGCCTGCCGCCGGGCTGGTCGAAGGCGCCAAGGACGGGCCATGCCAGGGCGTCCCGGCCAACCTCCTGCGGTTGCGCATCCAGCCCGATGAGGGGATCACGCTCGAGTTCGGCAACAAGCGCCCCACCCCGGACACCGTCGTTTGCCCCGTGACAGCGCAGTTCAAGTACCTGGACGCGTTCGGCAAGTACACGGCAAACGGGTACGAACGGCTGTTGCTCGATGCGATGCTTGGCGATGCGTCGCTGTTTACGCATCGCGACGCGGTGGAAACGGCGTGGGCCATCTACACGCCGCTGCTTGAGGAGTGGGCAAAGAACCCGCCGACGGACTTCCCCAACTACGAGAGCGGGACCTGGGGACCGAAGTCGTCGGACGAACTGCTGGCAAGGGATGGGCACAGCTGGCACGTGGTGTAACGGCCTGCGCGAGCGCGCGTGCGTCCTGAGTGGGGCTGCTTACACTTTTGGAGAACTGCTGTGAGAGGCGAAGGCAACCGCAGATCCTTCGCTTCGCTCAGGATGACGATGGGTTTGGGGTTTTTGGCAAAGGTCGTTCAGCAGCGTTAAAAGAACGGCAGCAGAACAGCGGCAGCAGAACGGCAGCGGAAAAACAGCAGCAGCAAAACAGCAGCAGCCGCGCGAAAGGGAACACCCCATGGGGAAGCGACTCGATGTGACATACCAGGTATTCGCCGACGGTACAGCGCTGGCCGAAGCAGCAGCGAGCCACTTTGCGGAGCGGGTTGGGCAGGCCGTTGCCAAGCGCGGCCGCGCACGCATCGCTATCTCCGGCGGCTCCACGCCGAAGGCCACTTTTGCGCTGCTGGCCGATCCTGCCGGGCCTTTTGCCAAGACCGTACCCTGGGACAAGATCGATCTTTTCTGGGTCGACGAGCGCTCCGTTGGACCCGAGGATGCCGACTCCAACTACCGCATGACCAACGAGGCTTTGCTGTCCAAGGTGCCGATCCCTGCCGCGCAGGTCCATCGCATGGAAGGCGAGCTCGACCCGGAAGAGGCGGCCGCAAAGTATGAAAGCGTCATCCGCCGCGAGTTCCGGCTTGAAGGGGCGGAGATGCCGCGCTTTGATGTTGTCTGGCTCGGCATGGGCGACGACGGCCACACCGCTTCCTTGTTTCCGCACACTGAGGCCTTGCACCAGCTTGGCCGCATCGTCTATGCCAACCATGTGCCGCAAAAAGATACCTGGCGCGTCACGCTTACCTATCCGGTCATCAACGAGGCACTGGACGTGGTCTTTCTGATCGCCGGCGCGGACAAGGCGGACCCGCTTGAGCGCGTGCTCTACGGCGAGTACGACCCGGAAACACTGCCGACCCAGCTCATCCAGCCCCGATCGGGCGCCCTGACCCTGCTGCTCGACCAGGCAGCGGCGAGCAAGCTGCCCAAGCCTCTCGACCAAGGCATCGGCGAAGTGGAGCTGGCGCGATGATCCTGGCGGGCGATGTCGGGGGCACCAAGGTCGAGCTTGCACATGTCGGCAGCGGGCGCTATCCGGCCAAGGACTACAACCACCTCGACTCCGTAGTGCGCACATTCTTCAAGGAGAACGGCAACCCGGATGTGACGGCAGCCTGCTTCGGCGTGCCCGGCCCGGTGCGCAACGGACGGCTCAAGCTGACCAACCTGCCCTGGCTGCTCGACGCCCGCGAGCTTGCCCGCACGCTCGATATCGACCATGTCTTCCTCATCAACGATCTTGAAGCAAACGGCTATGGCATCCCGGAGCTGAGCGGCGACCAGATC
>CAXTPL010000133.1:6322-9492 GCA_964246065.1 uncultured Acidobacteriaceae bacterium | reverse complement strand
TTTAGGCCCTTAACTTTCTAGCCCTTTCCGTTCGAGATCTTCACTTTCAGGAGAAGCGGGATGCAGAACCAGCCGCCGAAACGCCGCCCCCGCCGACCCACCCCCTGGGCGGCGGCCTGCCTCCCGCTGCTGGCCGCGGCTTGCCTCTGCCCTTCGCCGGCCCTGGCGCAAGGGCCGGCGTCCTCTTCTGCCGACGTGGTGCACGTCCAGGTGGAACATACCTTGTTTCACCCGCTCGACGAGATAACGCTTGAGGTCGAGCGCCTCGACGGCCGCATGGTCGCGGCAGCCCCCGGCAGGATCATCTCGCTCGACGACGTCCACTCCTACTCCTTGCATATCGACCGGGGCGTGACCAGGCTTTCGGCTGAAAACCTTTCCCGTCTCCTCAACAGCTACCTGCTCCGGCAGGCCGACTCCTCGGTGCGGCGGGTCGAGGTCTCCTTTGACGGCCAGCAGGTCGTCATCCGGGGCGAGGTCCACAAGCTGCTCACCCTCCCCTTTGAAGGGCGTGGGCAACTTTCCGCTACCCCTGCCGGGGAGCTGCGGCTGCACGTGGAGTCCTTCCACGTGGCCGGGGTGCTCAGCAAGGAGCTGCTTTCCTTCTTCGGCATCCATCTCGATACGGTGGCCGCCTCCAGGCGCCCGGGCACCTTTCGGGTGGAGGGCGACGACTTTATCGCGCCGCTCAGCGCGGTCTTTCCCGCGCCCAGGGTGTACGGACGCGTCGCCCGGGTGCATATTGAAGGCCAGGTGCTGATCCAGGATATCGGCGCAGTCGCGCGCCACCATGCCACCCAATCCATTCCCAAGCTGCTCAGCTCCCCGGCCAACTACATCTACTTCACCGGCGGCCGCATGCAGTTCGGCAAGGTCACGATGAACAACGTCGACCTGACCCTGCTTGATCGCACGCCCAACGACCCCTTTGATTTTTCGCTCGCGCATTACCAGCAACAGATCCAGGCCGGCTACGTCAAAGTGCTGCCGAGCCTCGGTCTGCTGGTCTACGCGGTGGACTACTCGAAGCTGCGCGCGAAGGCGGCTCCTGCCGGCCCCCCGGCGCATTGACACCGTATTCGCGCTTGGTTAGCGTCAGGGTACGGGCTCCCAAGCGGCGCCCCGCAGTCCCCAGGGATGGATTCTTGATCAATCGACGCTTTGCCGTTGCAACGCTGGCCTTATCTTTTGCCGCCGCCACTCCCAGTCCCCTGCTCCAGGCCCAGGATCTGGCCGCCTTTGAGCATCGCATCACAACAAAAGTGCTTCCCAATGGGCTCACCCTGATCTTGTGCGAACGCCCTGAAGCGCCGGTCTTCTCCTACTCGACCATTGTGAATGCGGGCGATGCCAACGACCCGGGCGGCCAGTCCGGCCTGGCGCACATGTTTGAGCACCTGGCGTTCAAGGGTACAGAGGACATCGGCACCAAGGACTACGCCGCTGAAAAGGTGGCGCTTGCCAAGGTGGAGACGGCCTATGCCGCCTTGGACGCCGAGCAGCGTACCCGCGTCGGGCAGGACCCGCAAAAGCTCACCCAGCTCAAGGCTGCCTTTGATAGCGCCGAAAAAGCCGCAAACGAGTATGTCATCCCCAACGAGTTTACCGAGCTCGCGGAGGTCAACGGCGCTTCCGGCCTGAACGCTTCTACCTCGCTCGACTCCACCCAGTACTTTTGGAGCATGCCCGCCAACCGGTTCGAGCTGTGGGCCTATATGGAAGCGGACCGGATCGCGCACCCGGTGCCGCGGCAGTTTTATCGCGAGCGCAATGTGGTCATCGAGGAGCGGCGCATGCGCGTCGACTCCAGCCCGGTGGGCCGGCTGGTGGAGCAGTTTCTCGCCGCCGCCTATGTTGCGCACCCCTATGGGCGGCCAAACGTGGGCTGGCAGAGTGAGCTGTCTCACATTTCGGCGACCGAGGCCGAGGCCTTCCACCGGACGTATTATGTGCCAGCCAACATGGTGATCGCGGTGGCAGGCGACATCAAGGCCGCGGACGCCATGCCGGTGCTCGAAAAGTACTTCGGCGCCATCCCTGCCGGCCCCAAGCCAGAGTCCATGACGACAGTCGAGCCTCCGCAGACCGGCGAGCGCACCGTTACGCTGACTGAGTCTACCCAGCCGCTTTATCTTGAGGGCTACCACAAGCCTGACTACCTGGACCCGGACGATGCCGTTTATGACGCGATCCAGGACATCTTCTCCAACGGCCGAACCTCGCGCCTGTACCGCTCGCTGGTACGCGACCAGGGCCTGGCCGCCGAGGCGGAAGGCTTCAGCGGCTTTCCGGGCGACAAGTACCCGGGCCTGTTCGCCTTTTTTGCCGCGCCCAACCCGGGCCATACCAACGATGAGCTCCGGACGGCGATCCACAAGGAGATCGACAAACTGAAGACCACCGATGTGTCCGACGCAGAGCTGGCCATGTACAAGACCCGGGCCCGGGCCGACCTGCTGCGCGGGCTCGGCGACAACCAGGGGCTTTCGCAGGAGCTGGCGATCAATCAGCTACGCTACGGAGACTGGCGAGAGCTGTTTCGGCAGCTGGACCGCGTGGACAAGGTCGAAAAGGCGGATATCCGCCGGGTAGCAAACAAGACCTTTGTGGCGACCAATCGTACCTGGGCCGAGGTAAACGCGGCCCCTGAACCGGCCGGCAAGCCCGGCGGCTCGGCACAGCCCGGTACCGGGGGTGCACGATGAAGAGCGCCCTGCAGAATCGACCGGAGATGAGCAATCGAGAGCCAGGTTTGAGAGCTATCAGCGTACCCGGCACGACCGGCAACGGCCGCCCTGGGCGCGCGCTGCTGCGGGGTTCGCTCGCGGCAAAGCTTTTCGCGGCGATGCTTTGCGCGGGCGCTCCGCTGGCCGGCTTTGCGCAGGCAGCCGCCAGGGTCACCGTGCCTCCCGACGCGGCGCAGGCTACCCGGCCAGGCGCCTGGCAGGCGATCCCGGTG
This sequence comes from uncultured Acidobacteriaceae bacterium, assembly GCA_964246065.1. Classification (GTDB taxonomy): domain Bacteria; phylum Acidobacteriota; class Terriglobia; order Terriglobales; family Acidobacteriaceae; genus EB88. The sequence goes on along the minus strand of CAXTPL010000133.1, from coordinate 6,533 downwards.
CCTGCCTTGCCGGAGTTCAAGCCTGTGCAGCCGCGCCGCATCGAGCTCAAGAACGGCGCCGTGCTCCTGCTGGTCGAGGATCACGAGCTTCCGTTCATCTCAGGATTTATCGAGATGCATGGCGGGGAGCGCGACGTGCCCGCCGCCACGGCCGGGTTGACCGCCCTGTACGGCGAAGCGTGGCGCACCAGCGGCAGCGCCTCGAAGCACG
>CAXTPL010000133.1:529-6312 GCA_964246065.1 uncultured Acidobacteriaceae bacterium | reverse complement strand
TCATGGTCCTGCCTCAAGGCGGATGAGCCGGAGGTCTTTCGCCTGATGCTGGACGTGCTGCTGCACCCTGCGTTTCAAGAGAGCAAGCTGCGGCTGGCGCAGCAGCAGGCAGTTGCGGGCATCGTGCGCCGCAACGACAGCGCCGGCGAGATTGCCGGGCGCGAGGCGGAACGACTGGTCTACGGCAAAACCAGCCCCTACGCTCGGCAGCCGGAGGTGGCGACGGTTCTCGGCATCACTGTGGCTGACCTTGAGCAATGGCACGCGCAAACAGTTGTGCCCAACCGGATGATCATCGGCGTAACAGGAGACTTCGACTCGGCTGCCATGGAAGCCAAGCTGCGGCAGGCCTTCGAGCCCCTCCCGCGGGGTGCCGCGGCACCCAAGGATTCCGAGTCCTTCCCGGGGCCCAGGCCGGGCCTGTACCTGGTCGACAAGAAAGACGTCAACCAGTCCGATGTGTATGTGGTTGGCCTGGGGACGCGGCGCGACGATCCTGACTTTTACACGCTTTCCGTCATGAACGAGATCTTTGGCGGCGGCTTCGGTTCGCGGCTCTTTCAAGACGTGCGCACCCGGCTCGGTCTGGCCTACACGGTAGGCGGCGGCGAAGGCGCAAGCTACGATCCCCCCGGAATGTTTCGCGTGGTCGCCTCAACCAAGAGCGAAAGCACCACAGCCGCCGCCGCGGAGATGCTCAAGGACACAGCGGAGCTGCGCACGGAGCCGTTTACCGAAAATGAGCTCAAGCTGGCCAAGGATCAACTGCTGAACTCCTTCGTCTTCCACTACGACACGCGCAGCAAGGTGCTGGCCGAGGCCGCGCGGCTGGAGTTCTACGGCTACCCGGCCGACTTCCTTGCCAGGTATCGTGCGGGGGTTGAAAAGGTCTCTGTCAGCGACCTGGAGCGGGTGGCCAAGGCGCGCATCGATCCTTCCAAGCTGGCGGTGCTGATCGTCGGCAACCAGGCCGATTTCGGGCAGCCGCTTGCCGAGCTCAAGCTCGGGCCCGCGCAGCCGCTCGACATCACCATCCCCATTCCACCCGCGCTTCGCAAGCAGATGATGGGCGGCGATGGCAGCGGACCCGACCAGTAGGCGCCCCGGCACCGGCGGCGGGCGGACTTCGAGGGTTCCCCGCCGTTGGGAAGCGCACAGGCCGTCTGCCTCAAAGAGAGTGCGACCTTTCCAGGGAGAAACATGTCATTCGCAATCGCCATCATGGCTGCCGGCAAGGGGACGCGACTTAAATCCAGGCGCCCCAAGGTCCTCCACGAGATTGGCGGCAAACCGCTGCTCCGCCACGTCATCGATGCGGCCCTCAAGGTTGTGCCCGCTCAGGATATCTACGTCATCGTCGGCCACCAGGCCGAGCGCGTTCGCGCGGCCGTCGCGGCGACCGGAGTCGGGTTTGTCGAACAACACGAGCAGCGCGGCACCGGCCATGCCGTGCAGGCCACCGAGACAGCAGTAGCAGGTTATCGGGACCTGCTGGTTTTGTCAGGAGACGTCCCGCTGTTGCGGTCGGAAACGATCCTGAAGGTGCGCGACTTTCACCTCGCGCAGCAGGCCGCCATGACCATCCTGACGGCCAGGCCGGCCGACCCGACCGGCTATGGAAGAGTGGAGCGCGTCGCAAGCTCCCCAGATAAGGTAGCCCGCATCCTCGAGCAAAAGGCGCTGGTGGGCGAACAAGAGCAGCTTGGTGAAATCAACAGCGGGATCTATGCCTTCGCCACTCAGCCCTTGTTTGCGCACCTGGGGGAGCTCGAAACCAAGAACGCCCACGGGGAGCTGTACCTGACAGACATGGCAGCCTTGCTCGTGGAGGCGCGGGAGCGGGTGGTAGCGCTTGAAGCCGACGACTCGGCGGAGGTGCTTGGCGCCAACACGATCGCAGAGATGATGGAGCTCGATCGCACGTTGCGCCGGAGCACCGCCGTGCGGCTCATGGCGGCGGGCGTAACCATCTATGGGCCGGAAACGGTGCGCATCGACGCGGATGTGCAGGTGGGCGCCGACACCGTTCTTGAGCCCTATACCCAGCTGCTGGGGGCGACCACGGTGGGAGAAAACTGCCTGGTCCGCTCCTACTCCGTGATTGAAAACAGTCGGATCGCCGATGGGGTCACGATCCGCAACGGCTGCATTCTGGAAGAAGCGGAGGTCGGCTCCGGGGCGATCCTTGGACCGTACGCGCACTTGCGCCCGCAAAGCATCGTCGGCGAGCAGGCGCACGTGGGCAACTTTGTCGAGCTGAAGAAGGCGACGCTCGGCCGCGGCTCCAAGGCGAATCACCTGGCTTACCTGGGCGACGCAACTATCGGCAGCGGCACCAACATTGGAGCCGGCACCATCATCTGTAATTACGACGGGGTGGTGAAGCACCACACCACGATCGGCGACGGGGTTTTTATCGGCAGCGACTCGGTGCTGGTGGCCCCGGTCACCATCGGGGACGGCGCGTATGTCGCCGCGGCTTCCTGCGTCACCGAAAAGGTGCCCGAAAACGCGCTCGCCGTGGGCCGCACCCGGCAGGTAAACAAGGAAGGCTGGGCGACACGACGCCGGGCCCTGGCTGCGAGGCAAACCAAAAGCTGAGGAAATGCGCCGCGCATGGGCTGCCCGGGGGAGAAAAAGCGAGAGCCCGAGCCGCGGGGCTCAGGAGCTTCGCAAGCCCACGGCTTTACGCTCCCAGCGGCCCTCAGTTCATGAGGCCGCTCTTTGCTGGACAAACTCGGAGCCGGCGCATTGGAGCGCGTCTTCGATCGGATGCGCCAGGGCAGCGGCCTTTTCCGCCGCGGCCAGGGCATTGCGCATGCGGATCCGGGCTGAGAACAGGGTTCGCTGCACCTCGTTCTCGCTGCAATCGAGCACAGTGGCAATCCGTGCGGTGGCATACCCCTCGACATCGCGCAGCAGAAAGATCAGGCGCTCGGCAGGGGGTAGCACCCGGAGAGCTTCTTCCATATCTGTCCGGCGAGTCGATGCCTTGGCAAGCAGCAACTCGGTGTCCGCTACGGCGGGCTCCGCGGCTTCGAGCGAGAAGCGCTTTTCAAGCTGGGCAATCAACGCGCGGTCGACCGCGTTCGCATCCGGGCTTCGATGCTGCTCAAAGGCGCTCACAAAGGTATCCGCCATCAAATCTTCCGCTTCAAGCTCGTTTGCCGTCATGTAGTAGCCGACGGCAAAGACCCGATGACGATGACTTTCATATACGTCGCGCTGTTGCTCCCGGGCCGAAAGCCTCCGCGACTCTGAAGCCACAATCCTGCTCGCGGTCTCCGGAGACAACTGTCGTTCCAACTCGAACAAAGTAAATCCTTTCGGAGGGCGCAATCGGTGTCTCAAGTGTCATAGTAACTCTAACCGGCGCCTCCTGGCCGCGCCCAGGCCGGGGATGAGGCGAAAGCCGGTTTCGAGATGGTCTTCTCTTACCTTCCTTTCTCCGTGTAGCCTTCTCTGGGTGAGCGTTGTGGCAGGTTCAGCCTACTTGCTTTTGTTTTGATATGGTAGAAAGACAGTAAGCTTGCGTCCAAAACGGCGAACCCTGCCAGTATTCGGCGCCCTTCGTGCAGAAAACGCCGCACGCACCGCACGCAAGTCGGGGAACCTTAGAATGGCAGCAGAGAAGATCTTGGTGGTGGACGGGGAACCGCTCATGCGCACGCTGATCGGCACCACCTTGCGCAAGACCGGCTACGTCGTTGAGGTGGCCGGCGATACGAGCGAGGCTACACAGGCGCTCCGCAGCCGCGTACCCGACTTGGTGCTGTGCGAAGTGATGCTGGCAGAAGAAAACGGGCTGGATCTTCTGGACCGAGTCAGCCGGCTCTTTCCCGGCACCCCGTTCGTGTTGCTTTCTGCCGCACACGACGCATCGACAGCAATCGAGGCGATGCGCCGCGGCGCGACCGACGTGCTTTTAAAACCTTTTGAGACAGAAACCCTGCTGCGCTGCGTGAAACGGGCCTTGAACTACGGCGCGGAGCGCCGGCAAACCTCCACCTACCGCGAAGGTTTGGAGCAGTTGATTGAGGCTCGGACCCACATGCTGCGGCAGGCGGTGAACGACCTCGAGCGCTCCTACGACATCACCCTGGAGGCACTTGGCGACGCTCTCGATCTCAAGGATTCGGAGACCGAAGGCCACTCTCGGCGAGTGACCGCCTACACGATCGCCCTTGCGCGCGTGATGGGCGTGTCGCCGGCGGAGATCAAGATCATGGCCCGCGGCGCATTTCTACACGACATAGGCAAGATGGCCATTCCGGACGCAATTCTGCTCAAGCCCGGCAAGCTGAACGAGCAAGAACAGGTCATCATGCGCGAGCACTGCCTGAGCGGCTACCTAATCGTGCGCAAGATCCCGTTCCTCAAAGAAGCCTCGGAGATCGTGTACTCGCACCAGGAGCATTACGACGGCACAGGGTACCCGCGGCAGCTGCGCGGCGACGAGATTCCGCTCGGAGCGCGAATCTTTTCGGTGGCCGATACGCTCGATGCAATTACCTCGGACCGGCCGTATCGCAAGGGGACCAGCTTTGCGAATGCGCGCAAGGAGATCGTTCGTTGCGCGGGTACCCAGTTCGATCCCCAGGTGATCGACGCATTTCTTGGCATGCCGCCGGAGATCTGGGAAGACCTGCGCGCGGAGATCGTGCGCCGGGGCAGAGCCTCCTCAGGCGCTCCCATGGCGGTCGCCCAGGGCTAAGCCACGTCGCGGCACCTTTGCAGAGGCTGCCCAGAGCCGGGCAGGCAGACTGGGCGCTACACCTCGTCCTCTTCCCAGGGCTTTGCGGCCACCGCGGGCGCCGGATGGTTTTCCCGCATGCGCGCCAGCATGCGCCGGTTCCACACCACAACGGCAATGCCGCCGCAAAGAGCCGAGGCCGCCACTACCAGGCTCATGCGCCAGGGTCTGGCCTGCTCCGTTGGTACTGCCTCCGCGGCGCCTGCGGCCAGGCCGGGGAAAGGCTCGCGTACGGCGCTGTCACCAACCGCCGGGCCCGAGACTGAAGAGACCGCGGCGTCCGTACGATCTCTTCGCGACCCGGGCCATCTTCCATCCCACATAGGTAACCTTCCTCCATTTAGGACGCAGAGAAGCGTCCAAAACCTTTGTTTGCAACTTGGCCTGCTTTTCTCTCCACAAAATAGTAGGCAGGCCTTGAATCTCTGATGAAAAGTGGTATCCTCTGATCAGTCAAGCGCATCTATTGAGATGTCAGGCAAGTTGGAAGCAAGCTGAGCGGTCGACTCGATCCTTCCCCACCTGCCGATTGACAAAGGTTGCGTCACTGGCCTCCCGGCACGAGCAGTTCACTGTTCGTGCCGCCTTTTTTTGTGGCCATGGTGACCGCCGCGACCTTCCGCCTGCTTTGCCAGCGGAGTAGTCTTAGTGTTGAAACCCCGGGGCGCAAGGGTGTCCGAACCGGAGCGTGCTTTTGGTTTTCCGCTACGCAGCTAGCCGGTGCAGCGGTTTTCAGAGCGGATCGGGAACGCCGGAGCGGTCTGCGACCGGCGCGGACCCCGGGACATACACACAGGAGCACTCTCATCGTGATCAAGCGAACTCTTGCGGCTTCCCTGCTCTTTCTTGGCACGGTTGCCGGTTTTGCACAGTGGTCTGACCCCGCTGCGGACCTGCCTGCCTACCACGCCGACCCGCCTGCTCGCGGCGCCAAGCTGCCGCCTGTTCTTTCCGGCGCTCAGCTTACGGGCGAATACTTCCGTTATTCCTGGCAAAAAACAGTCTACGAACAGGCCGCACAGATCCAGCG
>CAXTPL010000133.1:0-519 GCA_964246065.1 uncultured Acidobacteriaceae bacterium | reverse complement strand
AGCGAGTTCTCTATCAGATGCCGTGTTTCTGCCGCTGCGACAAAGCGCTCGGCCACCAGAGTCTCCATAGCTGCTTTGAAGGGACTCACGGAGCCGTCTGCTCCACCTGCGCGAAAGAAGAAGCCTATGCCTACAAGATGACCAAGGCGGGCAAAACACCGGCAGAAATTCGCGCAGGCATTGAAAAGAAGGACTACGAGTCCCTCGACCTGAACGCGCTGTAAAGGCAAGCCTCGCCCGACAGGCGGTCACTTCGTAACGGGTATACCGCGCGAAGCGCCGTCTGCCTGGATGGCAGGTCTCGCCTCCCGCGCAGGGGGTCTTGCCTTATACTGCTCGTAAGGGGGCGTCACGGTTTCGACGGAATTGTGAGCGGCAAAGAGGCATGCCGGGGTCTGGGCACCCGTAATCGCCTGGAAAAACAGAATTGCCAACACTGAATTCGCACTCGCAGCTTAATTAATTAAGTTGCCGTTCTCCTGAGCTTTGTCTGTGGGCCCAGAGCGAACGTCATACAGC
>CAXTPL010000132.1:5693-9554 GCA_964246065.1 uncultured Acidobacteriaceae bacterium | reverse complement strand
CGCTTCGGCCTCCCCGCAGCTCTTCAGCCAGCAGGATCGCTTCCGCGATCTCCCGCATGGGCCGCCGCCGTTGCCGGCTTTCGCGCTGAATGGTCTTGTACGCTTCGTCCTCGGAGATGTGGAGATCCCGCAGCAGCACGCCTTTTGCCCGGTCCACCACCTTGCGGGTTTCCAGCCGATGCATCAGCTCGGAGTTTTCCGTTTCCAGCCGGGCACGCTCCATCTCGGCGCCCACCAGGGTGCCGATCGTGGACAACAATCTTCGTTCGAGCTCCGTGTGTGTGTAGGTTTCGCGATGCTGCAGGTTCAGAACACCTACGACGCGGTTGGCGCACAGGATCGGCGCGCACAGCATCGCTTCAAAGCGATCTTCAGGCAGGTTGAGAAAGAGGCTGAAGCGCGGATCGTCGCACGCGCGTTCTGAGATCGCGACGGCCTGGCGATGCTCGGCGACCCAGCCCGTCACCCCTTCGCCCATGGGGATTTTCAACCTGTCTACCACATCCTCATGCGGATTTTTCGAGGCGCGCAGCACCAGCGCATCGCCCTCAACGGTGTAGAGAAAACAGGAGTCGCAGGGAAAGACGGTGGAGACGAATTTGACGATGCGTCCGAGCACGATGTGCAGGGGATCGGTAGTTGCGATGCGGCTGGAGATCTCCTCCAGGATATCGAGCGGCGCAAGCCCATCGAGAAAGCCGGCCATGGTTGGGGTCGAGGGCGCGACCTGCACCACGCTCCGCCCGGCTGAGGGCGTCCCGGTTCCTGCCGTCGCGGGCGTCCCAGCTCCTGCCGTCGGGGGCGAAGCGATCCCTGTCGCCGGGGGCGAAGCCTCCTCGCTGGCCCCCGCCTGGTGAGCAGCAGCAGGGCCCGGCGCATGCGCGGGCGGCCCGGCGGCGGCCTGGCCCGCCAGCGTCTGGCCCGCCCGCACCTGGCCTGCCGGCACCTTCGCCGCGAGCACCTTGCCTGCGTATTGCGCCGCCTCGTTGATCAGAAAGCCCATCTTCGGCCGCGAAGGCTCGAAGTCCGGCTTGAGGCCGTAGTGCAGCAACTCTTCGGTGGTAGTCGGGCCTATGGAAACAACCACGCACAGCTCGAGCCCGCGGCGTAAAGGGTCGACGGCATCCATATCGCGCGCTACCTGGAAGAGGTGGATCACCTGCACCGCGGTCATGAACAGGACCACATCCACCTCACCCTGGAGGACGGCACGCACGGCTTCCCGCAGCGGCTCCAGGTCTTCAGGCAATCCCCACTGGTAGACCGGGACTTTGGTGACCTGCGCGCAGCGCGTTGCCAACTCGGCCAGCAGCTCCGGGTTGGACGCCCCGTACTCCTGCACCGCCAGCCGGGTGTCGGCCAGCTTGCCTGCAAAGCCTGCATCGAGGGTCGCGATCACTTCGCGCCAGGTTGCCGGCTCGGGCGCGACGGCGGCAACGGGCACCTCCAGCTCACGCAGGACGGCGCCCGGTTTTACGCCGCGCGCTACCACAGTGGTTTGTCGCAGGGCGGCAAGCACAGCCTCGCGCGGCAGCTCGGTTTCGAGCGTGGTCATCATTGCGCGCACACCTACCCCGGTGGTAAAGAGCACCATGTCGAAGTCGCCCGCCAGCAGCCGCCGCCCAAACTGCAGGCAACCCAGGTTGGAGGAAAGGGGAATCTCCCGCATCGCCGGCGCCAGCAGCGGCTCGCCGTGATAGGTGCGAATCAGTTTTTCCACCTCGCGCACACGGCGGGACTCAAGCGATAAAACGCGAAGACCATCGAAGCTCGCATGCGGCATCGCGGGGGTCCCTCATCGCTCATCCCGGTGTAATTGCCTCCCCGGCGCGCCTGGCTCAAGCGGCGAACACGCGAGAAAAGCGGGGTTGAGTTCTCCTATAGTACTTCGCTTCCCACCGTTGGGATCAGCCTTGTGCGCGCGTGTCTGCGGGCACCCTCTTTCAAAACTTCAGCGCCCGGTTCAGAGGCTGGTTCCACTTGTAGTCGAGCTCGAAAAAGCCGTATTGCGCTGCTTGATCGCGCGGGTAGATGGCAGACACCACCGTCTTGCCGAAGGCCCGGGCATAGTACGCCGTGAGCGAGACCTGGCGGGTCAGCGCATAATCCGCGCTGATGTCGGACAAGGACGAAAAGCTCCCATGCCCGTTGCCCGGACGGCCGACGTAGCCGAAGACCTTGTTGTCATACGCGCCGCCGCCCTGGTACCAGAGGTCGTTTGGCGCGGTCAGCTGCAAAAAGTGCAGCTCGGCCCGCAGATCGAGCCTGGCTGTGGGCTTGTTCATCGCTTGCACGAACTGGTCTTGCGAGTTCATCTGGTTGAAGTACGGAAAGCGGGCATACACGCGCGGGGTGGGCAGCACCTCGAAGAAAGTGTTGTGCTCCCCGTCGGTGGGATGGTTGTCGCCGGTGGTGCGCAGCATGCCGCCGCGGAGCCACGGCTGCGTCCGCGTCCCGGTCCACCGGTACCCGCCCTCAAGCGCGAGGCCGCCGGAGTGCTGATTCTGCACGCCCCAGCGGCCGTTTTGCAGCACGCCCCAAAAGAGCAGGTCGACCGTATTGCCGTGCACCGGGAGCGCCGCAATGGCGCTGGCGCCGTAGGTGCCGATGCGGATGTTTTTATGGTCCGCCGCCCGCGCCGCGGCGCTCCGGTTATCCACCTTGGTCAGCCCCGTTCGCCCGTCGTGGTAGCCCAGCGCGAAGCCGCGTACCAGCAGGCGCTTCTGTGCCAGGTATCGCGTGTAGGCCAGGTACTGGATATCGGTGTTCAACTCCGGATTGGCGTTCATGTTGAAGACGCCCTGGATCGCGCGTCCGGCCATGGCTGTCAGGTCCCAAGCGGAGCCGCCGATCTTGCCGTCCACGCCGTCAAACGAGCGCTGACCATTGGAGAAACCGAAGTTGCCGACCAGTCGCTGCGCGACGCGGTTTGCCTGCAGCCATGCCAGAGTGGGATCCGCGGGGGTCGTCTCCAGCCCGTCGAAAAACTCGAACCGCCCTACGCGCAGCGTGTTTGCATCGCGAGCAAAGTGATACCGCAAAAAGCCCTGCCGGAGGGACCCAGCCGCCGGATCAGGATTGGAGCCGTTGGCGGCATAGTAGTTGCCCCCCAGCCCTAGCTGCGCCTGCGCCGCCACTGGAGAGACGGCATCGGTCGGCAGGAACCACTCCGAACTCTGTCCCAGCTCCAGCTGGTAGTCAAAGCGCTTGATCCGCTGCTGGATCCCGAGCCGCAAGAGCGAGTCCTGGTGCCCATACACCTCATCGTGCGGGGTGGCCGCAAACCATTGCGTAGCATTGGTGCGCTCGCGGATCAGCGCGGTCACTGTGACCGGGGTGCTCGGCGGGTGCGGCGGAGCCGGTGCGGAAGCCACGGACTGGGCCACCAGGCTTGAGCAGGAAACTAGCAATACGCCGGCGAACAAGGCAGAAAGATGCAAGCAACTCCTCTTGGAAGACGTTCGGGGGTTAAGGCGGCAGCGCGGACGCATGGCGATGCACCCCGCCGGTCTGTTTCTTCGTATATGCCTGTTCCGTGCTGTGCTGTTCCGTGTGGGCCACAGGGCACGCACAGCACGCACGCACAGCACAAGTCGTCTCCGGCACTGCGCCGATGCGCCCTCGCGGCCGGTTTTTTGAGGCCTGCGCACACTGGCGGGGAAGATCCCGGTGCCGCACCGTGCGTCGCTTATGAAGCGCTTGTGAATAGGGTGTAACACAAACCGCCGCCGGGTCGAAAGCCCATAGTCCCTGGACCTTTTGCCGCGTCTCGGCTGCGGCATTTGCTTGCGCACCGGGTCATTCTCGCCTACACTCGCTTCACCGGGGGCAGGTTGGTGCTCTGTTTCTGCTCTCGCCCCG
>CAXTPL010000132.1:0-5683 GCA_964246065.1 uncultured Acidobacteriaceae bacterium | reverse complement strand
CTCGCCCCGAACGGTTTGGCTCCCTGACGCGCCGAACTCCCAAGCCTACAAGTGATCCGCTCCGCGCCGCTGTGCGTGCGGGCTCCCTGCGTTGTTTCGGCAGGCAGCTCACCGTGGTAATGCGTCTGCGGGCATCTCTGCCGGGAGGGCGCGTCCCATGTTTCCAACCGATCTGTCGACGGCCTCCGCAGCCGCAAAGCTCGCCCCGCTTTCCGGGCCTTTTTCCGAGTCGCAGAAACAGTACCTCCAGGGTTTTTTTGCCGGGGCCATGCAGCGCCAGCCCTTTGCCGGCGCGATGCCAAACGGCACCCTGACCGACGATCCGGCTTCTGGCGCCGCCAACCTTGCCGCCGCGGCTGACGTGCCGGCAGAGCCTACCTTTTGGGGCACGCCCGTCAGCGAGCTTTGCGCTGAAGAGGTGTGGAAGTACGAGCGGAACCCGCTCGATTGCTGGGACGACCTGTTGGCCCATGCCGCCGAAAACAAGGCTCCTGAGGCCGAACCGCGCTACCGCTTCAAGTACTTCGGGCTTTTTTATGTGGCACCTGCGCAGGATGCCTTTATGCTGCGGCTGCGCGTGCCTGGCGGCGTCCTGCAGTCTCACCAGGTGCGGGGCCTGGCTCGTCTGGCGGAGGAATGGGGCAACGGTCGCCTCGACCTGACCACGCGCGCCAACGTGCAGCTTCGTGAGCTGCAGCCGAAGAGCATTGTGGAAGCCCTTCACGCGATCCAGCGGCTCGGCATCCGCTCCCACGGCTCGGGCGCGGATAACATCCGCAATATCACCGCGTCGCCCGTCTCCGGCTATGACCCTCAAGAGCTGATCGATGTGCAGCCTTTTGCCGACGCGCTGCAGAACTACATCTCCAACACGCGCGACATGTTCGGGCTGCCGCGCAAGTTCAACATCGCCCTGGACAATGGCGGAACGATTTCCGCGTTGGCCGACACCAACGACATCGGCTTTGTGGCCGTGCGTGTCCGGGATGGCAGATCGGGCCCCCCGGGCGTTTATTTTCGCGTTTTGTTGTGCGGCATCACGGGCCACAAACAATTTGCGACAGACTGCGGCTTGCTCCTGCGCCCTGACCAGCTGGTGGCAGTGGCCGCCGCCATGGTTCGCGTCTTTGCCGAGCATGGCGACCGCACCGACCGGAAGAAAGCGCGCCTCAAGTACCTTGTCGACCGGTGGGGGGCTCCCAGGTTCCTGGCAATGGTGGAAGAAAAACTCGCCTTCCCCGTGCTCCACGTCGACGCGGCGGAGTGTGAGCCCCGCGGACCCGTGGACCGCGCAGGCCACCTTGAAGCGCACCCGCAGGCGCAGCCTGGCCTCCACTACCTCGGCATCTGTATCCCCGTAGGCGCCCTGCCCGTTGCCCAGGCGCGGGCCCTGGCGGCCATAGCCGACCGTTTCGGCTCGGGCGAGCTCCGCCTTACGGTCTGGCAGAATCTGCTTATCCCCAACCTTGCCGGGGCAACGCTTGAGGCCGCCAAGGCAGCCGTGCGCGAGGCAGGTCTCGATTACACCGCGGGCCCGGTACTCTCCGGCACGGTCGCCTGCACGGGCAGCCGCGGCTGTCGCTATGCGGCTACCGACACGAAAGGCCATGCGGTGGAGCTGGCTCGGTCCCTCGATGCGGCCTTTGCCATCGAGCAGCCGATCAACCTCCACGTTACCGGCTGCTCCAACTCCTGCGCGCAGCACTATATCGGCGACATCGGCCTGATGGGCGTCAAGGTGGGGGGCGAAGAAGGCTACCAGGTCAACCTGGGCGGAGGCGCCGACGGCGACCGGGGTATCGCGCGCGAGCTCTTCCCGGCGATGAAGTACAGCGAGGTCAAGCCGACGCTGCATCGGCTGCTGGCGAGCTTCAACGCTGCCCGCGCCGAGCGGGAAAGTTTTCTCGAGTTCGCCCGCCGCCACTCCGTCGACGAGCTTCGTGCCATGTGCGCCGAAGAGGCTGCGGCCGGCAAGGGGGACCGATGAGCCTGCAGAGCATCCCCTACATTCCCGAGAGTGCGCCCTTTTCACCCGAGCAGCGGGCATGGCTGAACGGCTTTCTCGCCGGACTGTTTTCCACCGCCCCCGGCACGGACGCGCAGCCCGCCGCCAGGCCTGCTTCGCTCCGCTTCGGGGTCTACTTCGCCTCGCAAACGGGCACTGCCGAGCGCCTGGCGAAAAATATGGTCAAGGAGCTCAAGGCCTCGGGCCACGCCGCCGAGCTCGCCTCGCTTGAAAAGCTCACCCCCGGGCAGCTTGCGCGGGAAGAGAACGCGCTCATCTTTGCCAGTACCTATGGCGAAGGCGACCCGCCGGAAAGCGCGAGGGCCTTTCGCGAGCAGCTTTTTTCCGACTCCGCCCCCCGGCTCCAGGCGCTGCGCTACTCCGTGTTTTGTCTCGGCGACCGGCACTACGAGCACTTTTGCAAGTTTGGCGTAGAGCTCGATGAGCGGCTGGCGGCGCTCGGGGCCACGCGTTTGCTCGACCGCATGGAGAGCGATGTGGATGTGGACGAGCCTTTTGAAGCGTGGAAGAGCGAGCTCAAGCCGCGCTTGTCCCTTGAGGCTGAAGGGCAAACCGCGCCGCCCGGCAACCACACGCAGACGCTTGTGCAGCCGGCGCTTCCCCATGGCGCGGCTTCGGCCGGCGAGGCCTCCCTCGGAAACGGGTCTGCCCTGGCCAAGGCTGCCGCAGCGGAACCCGCGCACCTGCACACCCGCGACAATCCGTATCAAGCGCCGCTGCTCGAGCGCCGTCCGCTCACCTCCGATATCTCCTCCAAGCTCACCATGCACCTGCGCTTCGCGCTTGAAGACTCGGCGCTGCACTACCAGGCCGGGGACGCCTGCGGCGTGGTCGCGCAGAACGACCCCGCGCTGGTGGATGAGATCCTCGCGCTGGTTCCCTTTGACGGGAACACCGCGATCGAGATCCCCAAGCTTGGCGCAACCACGGTGCGCGAAGCCCTGCTGCACCACCTGCAGCCGACGCGCCTCACCCGCAAAATCGTGCAGCACTTTGCAGAAAAGAGCGGAGCAAAAGAACTCACGGCGCTTCTGCCTCCGGAGCAGGCCGTTCACCTGGACACCTACATGTACGACCGGGGCCTGATCGATCTGCTCGCCGGCTTTCCGGGCGTTCTCACTGAGGCGGCGGAGCTCCCGGCGATTCTGCCGCGGCTGGCGCCCCGGCTTTACTCCATCAGCTCCTCGCCCGCAGCGCATCGTCGCGAGGTCCATTGCACGGTCGCCGTGGTTCGCTACAACGCGCACAATCGCGAGCGCGGCGGCATTGCTTCCACCATGCTTGCCGACCGGGTAGACCCAGGCCAGCGCCTACCCATCTATATCCAGCCCAACAAGCGCTTTCGGCTGCCGGGCGATCCAGCGACGCCCATGATCATGGTCGGCCCCGGCACCGGCATTGCACCCTTTCGCGCCTTTCTTCACGAGCGCCAGGCACTCGGCCATGCAGGGCGCAACTGGCTCTTTTTCGGGGAACGGAGCGCCAGCACGGACTTTCTTTATCGCTGTGAGCTTCAGGCCATGTGCGAGTCCGGACACCTGACTCGCCTCGACACAGCTTTTTCTCGCGATCAGGCTCACAAGATCTACGTGCAAGACCGCATGGTGGAGCACGGTGCGGAGCTATGGCGCTGGCTGGACGAGGGTGCCCAGTTTTTTGTTTGTGGAGACGCCGGCCGCATGGCAAAAGACGTGGACGCGGCTCTCCACTCCTTGATTGAAACGCATGGGGGGTTCGACCCGGAAGCGGCGCGGGAGTATGTCTCGGGCATGCACGACAACGGCCGCTACCACCGCGACGTGTACTGAGGATTCGCACGAGGTTAGCGGAAGAGCGGGGAACGTGCGCGGCCTTGGACGGCCCGGGGCTCGATTCCACGCCGAGTTTGCAGCGCAACGACGCATTGACCAGCCTGGCGCCTCGCACGGAGCGCACCGGGCACGACACACTCACACGCAGTCCCGCGACGGAGTCGCACACACACCTTGGCCCTTCCACTTCAAGAACGCGCGATGGAAACCGGCAGCGAAGAACTGGTTCGCATGACGCTGCTGGCAGGCGGCGCCGCCCCTGCGCTGGTCGATGCGCTGATCCCCAGCCGCCCGCTCGAGCCCGGGGAGCAATACCGCTTCCACTTCGACATGACCAAGTGCATCGGGTGCCGCTCCTGCGAGGTGGCCTGCAACGAGCAGAACGGCAATCCTGCCGAGATCAAGTGGCGGCGCGTCGGCGAGCTTGAAGGCGGCGTCTACCCGGACACGCAGCGCACCTACCTGTCCATGGGCTGCAACCACTGCCTGTCGGCCGACTGCCTGCGCGGCTGCCCCGTCAACGCCTACACCAAGGACCCGCTTACCGGCATCGTGCTCCACTCCGCCGATGCCTGCATCGGCTGCCAGTACTGCGTGTGGAACTGCCCCTATTCCGTGCCGCAGTTCAACCCCGAGCGCGGCGTAGTAGGCAAGTGCGACATGTGCCGCGGGCGGCTGCTGGAGGGCCTTGAGCCGGCTTGCGTGCACGCCTGCCCTGAGAATGCGATCCAGATCGAGATCGTCGATACAAACGAGTGGCGCGCCAACTTCGCCTCGGCCGACTCGCCCGGTCTTCCACCCGCGGGCCAGACCATCTCGACCACGCGCCTTACCCTGCCCGAGCGCTCATCCGCCTGGCTGGAGCGCGTCGACACTGGCGACATCCGGCTCGAACACGCGCACCCTTCGCTGGTCCTGATGACCACCGCCATGCAGGCGACCTTCGGCACCCTCGCCGTGCTTGTGCTCGGACGCGCGCTCGACACCGTCAGCATGACCCTGCTGACCATACTCACGGCGTGCGCGCTCAATATCTCCGTCTTCCATCTTGGCCGGCCTGCCTACGCCTGGCGAGCGCTCAAAATGTGGTATCGCTCCTGGCTGAGCCGGGAGGTGCTGTGCTTTTCGCTCTTTTTCGGCGCGATCGGGCTGTGCATGGCCGCAGCCTGGGCCGGCGTGCTCGGCGCGCTGCCCGTCTCCGGCAATCCGCACCTTGCGCACCTGCAAGCCGGGTTGAGCTTGCCGATGCACCACCTGGCGGCGCTCATGCTTCCTGCTGCCTATGCCGCGGTGCTCTTCGGCCTTTGCGGCACGCTGGCCGGCGCGTATATCTACCTGGTCAAGGCCCGGCCGTCGTGGAACATGGTCCACACCCCGCTCGACTTCCTGCTCTCCGCCGGCTTGCTCGGCTCTGCCATGGCAGATTGCATGCAGGCGCCCGGCGCGGCTCTGGTGATCGTCTTGACCCGCTTCGGACTCCACCTGCAGCACATGCCGCTCATCTCCGACGCTCGCCCGGCAGCGGCCATTGCGGCCTGCTGGGTCGCCAACCAGGCTGTGCGCCTGCTGCGCCTGCGCGCGTCTGCAAACTTCGAGATGCGTGCCTCCTACAATCACCTGCGCGGCGAAGGCCTCTGGTGGGTGGTCGCGCTCTCCTGGCTTGCGGCGCTGGCCACCCCGCTGTTCCTTAACGCGCCGCTGCCGTCCCTTGCGCTTGCGACCTCCCTTGCCGCCGTCATGCTGGGGCGCTACCTCTTCTTTGTGTCCGTGGTGCCGCTCTCGATGGGCCTCACGTTTCTCAAGCATCGGCCGGCCCATGGAGCGCACGCATGAAGCGCCCTTTGCT
>CAXTPL010000131.1:1105-9780 GCA_964246065.1 uncultured Acidobacteriaceae bacterium | reverse complement strand
ATGTTGGTCCGGATCGCCGTCAGGTCGCCCTGGATCTGCAGCGCCGGGCCGGAAGTCTGTTGAAAGGCGACATCGAGCTCGTTGGCAAGGATCGCGGCGAGCGTGGTCTTACCCAGCCCCGGTGGTCCGAACAGGAGCACGTGATCGAGTGCTTCGCCGCGTGCCCGGGCGGCTTCGAGCGCGATCTGCAGCTGCTCCTTGGCCTTGGACTGCCCGATAAACTCGCGCAGCAGCCGAGGCCGCAGCTTGAGCTCGAAGGAAGACTCCTCTTCGGCGCGCGCCGCGCTCACCAGCCGTTCCGGATTGTCAGCAAACTCCGCCTTCGCCATTCCTTCGCAAGTGTAAATGGTGCCGACTCGCGCCTTCTGCCTTACCTTCGGCATTCGCAGCTCTGGCACCGAGAGGTACAATCAACGCGGGAGACTTCTATGCCTCGTGTTCCGGGTAGCTACGTAATGGATCGCTCGAACGGAGCTCGCGACGGCGCAAAAGGCGAGGTGCATTTCAAGAAGCGCCCTGTGGCTATGAAGCTGCCGCCACCGGTACACATCCCCAAGACAGCGGCGCAGAAGGCAGCCAAGTAGCTAGGTGCCTACCTCCGAAGTTGCTCTCCGCCTCTTCCTGATCTTGCTGCCTGGCTTTGCGGCAGCCTATTTGGTTCAGGCGCTTACAGTGCGGGCGAAACAGACGGATTTAGAGAAGGTAATCGAAGCGTTTCTCTTCAGCTTCCTTATCTATGTGAGTTACTTCCTGGTGCACCCACACCAGACGCCTCTACTGGTGTGGGAAGCGGACAGCAAGAGCAGTTCGGTCTTTCGACCTCTCGATTTGCTTGCACTACTCGCCATTACTATCTGCTATGCGTTGGCTGTCATTCTCTTCGTCAACAAGGATGGTACGACGCTCCTGCGCAAGTGGGGGTTGACGGAGAGGACCTCCCGCAGCTCCATTTGGAACGATGTCTTTCAGGCAAATCAAGATCCGCAGATCGTTCAGGTTGAGCTTGCCGACGGCAGGAGCGTGCAGGGCGTAGTTGAGTTTTACTCAGACAGCGCTGAGGAATCCTCCATCTTTCTAAGCCAGGCACGCTGGATCGGCGAGGACGATGAGATCGTGTCCATTCCAGGTTCCGGCGTTCTGCTTACGAAAGAAGCAAAGATAGTCTCCATAAGCTTCTTGGACCCTCTGTAAAAGGGTGCTCCTCGAAGCGGTTGCCAGCGCGATGATTCAACCCTGCGCGGCACGCACCATTGCCACCAGCACGGTGCGCGTCTCCTGCGGGGTACGTACTTCGCGGACGAAGTTGATGCGGGCGCCCTTCATTCCGTCTGCCGTGGTCAGCCTCAACGTAAAACCGAGGCGGTCCACTGACGTCATCGCCGCCGCTGTCGCTTCTATGTCGGCATGCACCCGAGCCAGCAGCAGCATGGCGGCTCCATGGTCGGCGTTCATGTGCGCTAGAATGCCGGCAGCCGCGGGCGCGAGCGGGTCGGGTGATGCCATGGCGTAATCTCCCGCCTCGACCCAGCCCATCACGCCAAAGCCTCCCACGTAATACACATCCAACGGCTCCAGCCGGAAGAAGCTGAAGTCGGCAAAGTCGACCCAGTTGCGGCTACTGGGGTGCGCGGCTAGATACAACTCGCGCGCAGCCCCGAGATCGCTTGCATGCACTGCCTGGGCGTTCGCAACGATGGTCGCTCGCGCCGCTCCAAGCGGGTCGCCATCCGCCGCAGCTTGCGCCACAAACAAGCTCGCACGCCCATCCGCCTTGAGATTCTGCGTGTGCATCGCCATGTTACTAATCAGCAAAATTGCCCGGCCCTGCTCATCGAGCGCATACGGCATCAGCGATCCAAAGGGAAAGCCCGGATGCTTGCGCGACATCGTCGACAGCGTCCCGACCGAGCCCTGCGAAAAAAGCGTGCGCACCCGCTCGGCATGGGAAGGCTCAGCCAGCTGCGGCAGCGCCGGTCCGCTGTACGCATGTTGGCGCGGTGCCGTGTATTGATTCTCAGCCATGGCTCTATCTTATGCGCCGTGCACACGGAGCACCGGGTGAGTTGCGCGGCATATCGCAAGCTGAGCTGAGCGGAGCGACCGGGCAGGCCACGCTCATCTGGTCGACCTCGAACCGCTTGGCTGCATCCCATGCGCGCATGCACCCGTCCGGCGCCGTTGTCCTGCTCCTCTTTGCCGCCTGCCTCACTGCGGCGCTGCTGCTCCTGCTACACCGCACACCAGTAGGGGCCTATGTACGCGACAACATCCCCGACCGCCCGCATCGCCGGCTCTTCCTTGCGGCAGTCTCCTTCTTCCTGACTTTCGCCGGCGTGCGCCTGCTGGTGCGCGCCATTACCCACCACGTCGGCCCATTTGGCTGGGTCATGGTCGATGGCCGCCATATTCATCATCTGGTCTGGGGCATTCTCATCCTGCTCGGCGTCGGCTATGCCTCGCTGATGGAGGCGGGTACCGACGACACGCCGCGCTCTGTCTTCCTCAGCCGCCTGCTCGCTGTGCTCTATGGAGTCGGCGCTGCGCTGACCCTTGATGAGTTCGCGCTTTGGCTCAATCTTGAGGACGTCTACTGGGCGCGCCAGGGACGCGAAAGCATCGACGCCATCTTCCTCTTCGGCGCCCTGCTCACCGCGGGAGCCATCCTCAGCAGGCGGCGCTCCCGTTAGCGCTCAGTTGGCCGGGCTTTCCGCCGTGAAAGGCGAACAGCATGGGTCCATCACAGGCTGAAACTCCATCAGTTCCACCCGCGTTCCATCCGGGTCATACAGGTTGGCCTGCCACTTGCCGTCTTTGCCCATCTGCGGCCCGTCATGGCGCGGGCTTAACCGGTCGCCCTTGTACAGCGTGGTCACCGCTGCCTCCATGTTCGGCACCCCCATGGAGAAGTGGTTCAATACCCCCAGTTCGCGCTCATCCACGCGGTCCAGCGGTGTCGTCGAGCCGTCGCCCACCAGCATGTACTCCAGCCAGTCATGCCCGTTCGGCACCTCCGCCGAGACCCAGTCGGTTGTTCCCACCTTCATTGATCCGAACCAATACGAGCGAAAGCCGAGCAGGTCGCGGTAAAACGCGTCTTCAGCAGCCTTGCTGTGCACCAGCATGCCCACGTGGATCACCCGCGTGCTGATGGGTCCGCTTTGCACCGTCAAGGCATGCGCCGCAGGCTGAACAAACTGCACCGTATTCCCTTCCGGATCTTTTGCCTCAAACCATTGGCTGCCGTCGTCCCCGTGCCGCAGCGACGTTACAGAGCTATCCTTGCCGGCCAGGTAGCTCCGCATCGCTGCCGCATCGGTCGTGTTGTAGGCCACATGCGCCATGCGGCTGATGCCGTGGCCGGCGGGCAGCGGCAGCACCTCCACAAACTGCGTGGCGCTGAAGTAGTAGCGGACCCCCGCCGGATCTTCCGGGTCCGCGGCCTTTTGCCCCTTCAGGATGCCGCCGTAAAAGTGCTCGGCACCTGCGGCATCGCTCGTGTACACGCCCAGGTGCGAGATGCCGGTGATCTGGGGGCGTCCCGCCTCCGCAGCGGCGGCAAAGGGACCAAGCGCCAACAGCGCTCCAAGAACAGGGATAAACACTCTCATAAGGCTCCGTGGGGGTTCGGGTTGCAATCAGCAAGCCGCAGGCTATCAGCCGCGGGCTACGGCTGGCCAGTCGGCATACCTGCTTCAGCTTTCGTCCTTGATCATATGATCCACCAGCGCCGCGCCCAGGATCGCCCGCTCCCGCAGCATGGCCAGCGTCAGCCGCTGGCTTTGCTCCAGATCATCGGCAAAGTCCGCTTCAATGACCCCGGCCAGCTTCGGATCGAGCGCCGCCAGGTTCACCTCGTCATTCAAGGCGAAGGATCGATGGTCGAAGTTGGTCGATCCCACAACGCACCATTGGCTATCGACCGTCATCAGCTTGGCGTGGATCATCGATGGCTGATACTCGTACACCTCTGCCCCGGCCTGCACCAGCTTGCGGCTGCTATGGTGGCTGAGCCGCCGCACGACCGGATGGTCGATATTCGGCCCCGCGGTAAGAATCTGCACCCGCACGCCGCGCTCCCGCACCGCCTCGATCATCGCCCCGCGCGCGCTGCGATCCGGCAAAAAGTAAGGGGACGTGATGCAGATTGTCTTTCGCGCCGCTTTCAGCAGTGCCTGGAAGAGAATGCGCGCCTGGGTGCCGCCGCCGTGCGGTGTGCTGGCAACAACAAAGCTCGGCACCCCTTCAGGCAGCGCCCGAAACGAGAACTGCTTGGGCCCGGAAAGGATCTCGCCTGAAGACTCGAGCCAGTTTTCGCAGAACGTCGAAATCAGCCCGGCCACCGCCTCGCCCTCCACGCAAAAGAACGTGTCGCGCCACGTAGGCTTGCCTTTGACCGGGCGCAGCCATCGATCGGCGATCCCGGCACCGCCGATAAAGCCCGTTTCCCCATCGATGACCAGCAGCTTGCGATGCGTCCGGTTGTTTGCCCGCGGCCACGTATCCCAGTGCAGCGGGTGGTACCAGTGCATCCGCCCCCCGGCTCGGCGGAGCGGGTCAAAGTAGCGATCCGGCGTGCTGAAGCTGCCCACCGCATCGACGATGACGCGCACCTCAACCCCGGCCGCGGCCCGCTCGACCAGCGCCTGCAGAAAGCTGTCTCCGATTTCACCGGGGTGGAACTCATAGAACTCCAGATTGACGGCGTGCTGCGCCCGGCGGATGGCCGCAATCTGCGCGGGATAGAACGAGTCGCCGTTCTTAAGCCGGGTAAGGCGCGAGCGGCGCAGGGTACCACTGCTGACCAGGGTGAGAAACTGGATAAACTCCGGCGAGTCCAGCGGTACCTCAAGCTGCTCCGGCATGGAGTAGGGCAGCGCCGGGCCAAAAAAGTCGAGCAACACGCGGGTGCCATACAGGGCCATGGCGCCGATGCCGATAGCAGCCAGGGTGCGCGTGGCTGCGTGTGGACGGGGAAGCTGTTTGCGGTGCCTTGACGCATCTATCATGCGCGCCAAGGATACAGCAGGCGGCCATCCCTGGTAAGCGCGAGCCGCCGCCAACGCACGCAGCAAGCGCCCGGCGCTCGCCTGGAGCTCACTGGGCGGGGCGGCCTGGAACTCACTGGGCGGGCGGCCTGGCGGGCGGCCTGGCAGGCTCAAGCGGCCGGCAGCAGTTTACCCCATCCTTTACCTCGTAAGCAGCGGCAAGCCGTACAGCGTGAGCGCCGCCTGGGCCGCGCAGCATAGGCCCCCCAGGCCGAAGAAAAACCGCCGCTGCCGCGTTTCAAAGGCATCCGCAAAGACCCCACCGATAAAGAGGAGCAGAAACGGGATGGCCCACAGCCAGGGCCGGCTCTGTACGCCGGTGGTCTGGAGCACAAACAGTAAAGAAGCCAGCCCCAGCGCCACCGTGTTGCCGAAGTAGCGTGAGCGGCGATGCACTGCCCACAAGGCGAGGGCCGCCGCAGCCGCCAGGCTGATGCCGGCGTTGCGCCGATCCGCCAGAAAGATGCGAGCTTCGCCCAGCGAAAACCAGAGCAGCCCCGCTCCTGAGCGAAACGCATAGCTGTAGGCATCGGCGTGAAAGCCGTAGCAGGCAAACAGGAACGCAAAGGCGGCCGCCGGCCACACCAGAAACAGCGTGGGCAGGTACGCGCGACGGCCTTCAGCCAGAAACACCATCAGCCCTGCGGCCAGCGTGAGCCCCACCAGCATGGCAGCCCAGTGTGCCGCTGCTGCAAAGCCGAAGATGACCGCCAGCAGCACAATCCGTGGCCGCCATTTGCGCACCGGCCCTTGCATTGCGTGTGCGACGCCGATGGCCGTGTAAAGAAGCGCAAAAAGCCCGAGAGCGGCCAGGATCTCGTTATTCGGGTGCGTCGCGGCGTCCACAATCGGGGTGGCAAAGCAGTACAACCACAGCGCCAGGTAGCCGCCGGCGTTGCCGAAGAGCCGCCGGGCAACCCACCACAGGCAAGCTCCCAGTGCGATTGCAGCAAGCGTAAAAGGGAGCAGCAGCAGAAAGCGTATGGAACTCAGCTCATGCCTGAGCTCCCACACCGAGGCCGATGCGGGTGCATCCGGCCCCTCAATCAGGCGCGCGCCTAGAGCCAGCGGCAGCCCTGCCGCGCGGTAGGCCAGGATGCCGTCGCGAAGATTGCCGCAGGTGGTGTAGTAGCCGGGCACGCCGAAGCGCGCCGAAGCAGAAGGCCGCAGCGGCCGCTCCCACATCTCGCGCCCGCACTGCGCGTAGCGATAATCCTCTGTAGTGAGCGTGTGTCGAGAGATGACCCACAGGCACTGCGCCAGCAGCGCCAGCAGCAGAAGCGCGGCGATGCGTTGCGGTGGATTGAGGCGAAATTTGCGGAGGCGGTGAGAGGGTGGGCTCGGCATCGTTCAGCGTTTGCAGCTTAAGTGTAGCGGAGGGCTGCGCGAAAGCGATGGAAGGCAAACGGCCCGCTTCGACCTGGCAGCAGTCGTCCCGCGTAGTTACACGCCCTGAGCCGCCGGTACGTGTGCGCTCAGAAAGGAGAAAGCCCCGAGTTACAGCCTCGGGGCTTGGTGGACTCCATGATCGCGCTACCTGGTGTGATCCGTTCGGATTTACTTGGTCTGGTCCATGACGATACCGCCGCCGGCAGCTGCTGCCTTCTTG
Organism: uncultured Acidobacteriaceae bacterium; assembly: GCA_964246065.1. Taxonomy (GTDB): domain Bacteria; phylum Acidobacteriota; class Terriglobia; order Terriglobales; family Acidobacteriaceae; genus EB88. Next base: position 3,126 of record CAXTPL010000131.1, on the reverse strand, counting down.
GCCTCGTTATCCTTGCGGGTACCCATGGCTTTTTCACGCCACATGTCCGCCTTTGCCAGGTCAGCCTTGCGCGCCGCATCGTTGCCGCAGTCCAGGTCGGCCTGGCGCCGATACATCAGGTTGAGGTAGCTCATGGCGTCGTCGTACGAGGGTCGCACGTCGACGGCCTGGTTCAGATATTTCAACCCTTCCGCAACCGGCTGCGCATTGACTTTCTGGATCTGCTGACAAACGCTCTTAGGCATCTTCGGGTTGCCGTCGCCGGCGTCCTGCAATCCCGCGGCTTTCAGCGCCTCTACTGCATTCTTGTAAGCCACCCGCCAATCGACGACACCGATGGTGTAGGCCGCTTCAGCGTCCTTGGGATCTACATCGAGCACCTTGAGCTGCCACTGCTTGGCCTCGTCGAACTTGTCAGTGCTGAGGTAAAGGCTGGCAATGCCTTTCAGGCTGTTGATGTCGTTGGGATGCTCTTCAAGAACCTTCTTGTAGCTGTCGACGGCAAGCTGGGCGTTCTTCAGGTTTTCCGGCGTTGTCAGGTCCGGCACCACCTGCTGCATATAGGCAGTGGCCAGGTAAATGCGCGTCATGGGGTAAGTGGGGTCAAGGTTGACGGCTCTCTGAAAGTGCCCGATTGCCTCCTCGTACCTGGCCGCCTTGTACGCCTGCACGCCTTTATTCAGCTGGTCGCGGGCTTCCAGGCGTTTGCACCCGGCAGAGAGAAGCATCAGCGAAAGCGCTGCTGCGGCCAGCACCGGAACACGTGCGATTCGATTCATTCTGTGTCTCTTCTCCTTCGAACGCCAGGGCGGGCCTAGCTATGGGCACTCTCAACTCAATCCAGCAAGTCCGGGGTAAAACTCTCCGCGCTGTGATTGTAACCGCTTTCTGCCAGTGCGCAATTTTCACGTCGCCGGAGCCGCCCCAAAGGAGGGAAGCGAGCCTACTGGCCCGCTTCAATCTTTGGAGTGATCAGCCCAATATGGTCTACACCCACTGCGTGTCCGATGTCGACCACATCGGCAATCGATGAGAAATTCAGGTCAGCGTCGCCCTTGACGAACATGATCTTGGTGGCGCGCGGCGCATAGATCGCATCCAGCCGGCTGCGGAGCTCGGTCTTCTGCACCGTATCTTCGTTGATCTTGTAGGTCGGCACACCACCGCCGCCGCCCAGCACCTGCACGACGATCGTACGGTCATTCGGCTGTGCCTGGTTGGGGTTCTTCGGCGGCTGCGGCACCATCGCATCCAGCCCCTTCGGCGTGACCGGCACAATCACCATAAAGATGATCAAGAGCACCAGCAGTACGTCGATCAGCGGCGTCACATTGATATCGGCGTTCAGTCCTCCCGGACCGCTCCCTCCACCCATTGCCATAAGTCAGCTCCTCAATCCTTTTGCGTTTCTTAAGCCTTGTGCCTGTGTACCTACTGGCCGCCTACGGAGCCGCCGCGCTGCTCGGTAAGCAGGCCCACCTCTTCTACGCCTGCCGTACGCACCGAGTCAATCGCGTCTTCTACCGTGCCATAGTGCGCACGCGCATCCGCGCGAAAGTAGACGACCTTGCTCGGCTTGTCGCCCAGGCGATCCTTGACCTGCGAGCCCAACTGCTCGAGCGTCGTCTGGTCCTGGCCTAGATAAATCTTGCTGTCGCGCGTCACCGCGATCACGACTGCGTCTTCCTTGTTCGCGTCGTCCATCGTGGTCGCATTTGCGGTGCGCGCGAGCGTCACGTTCACCTTGTTGGTGAGCATGGGCGTGATTACCATGAAGATGATCAACAGCACCAGCATCACGTCCACCATCGGCGTCACGTTGATGTTGGAGTTGACCTTCTTGCCTTCGTCTCTATGTACCAATGCCATTGCTGCGCTCCTGCTTCCAATCTTTCAAGAAAAAAGACCTGCTCCACCCCGCGCGACACGACCCGCCGGGGGCGGTGGGCGGGCCCGGCGACCCCGGGGGGTTCGGCGGGGGGGTGGCGTGCGCGGGCGTTGGGGGGGGTGGGGGGGGTGCG
>CAXTPL010000131.1:0-1095 GCA_964246065.1 uncultured Acidobacteriaceae bacterium | reverse complement strand
CCTGTGTTCCATCTTTCACCCAAAAATCCCCTGCCCCCCCCCGCCCTCCCCGCCCCGGGGGGGGTGTTGCGCCGCCCGGGCTACCCCGGGGATTGCCGCGTGTGCTTGCAGTGCGCTGCCTTAGCGGCGGTTCTGCTTGATGAAGTAGTCCAGCAGCTCAGAAGCCGAGTTGTCCATCTCGACGTCAAAGGCTTCCACCTTGGACGTGAAGTAGTTGAAGGTCATGACGGCGGGGATGGCCACCAGCAGACCGAAGGCCGTCGTTACCAGCGCCTCCGAGATACCGCCGGCTACCGCGCCGATGCCAGGGGTCTTTTGCGTTGCGATCTCCTGGAAGGCCTTCAAAATACCGGCTACCGTGCCGAACAGCCCGACGAAGGGCGAGGTGGACCCGATCGTTGCCAGACCGGACAGACCGCGCTTCAGCTTGGCGTGCACGATCGCCTCAGAACGCTCAAGAGCACGCTTGGAGCTTTCGATCTGCTCGACCGTGATGGCGCCGCCGGAGCCGTAGTTCCGGAACTCCTGCAGGCCGGCTGTAACGACTTCGGCCAGGTGCGACTTCTTGTTGCGGTCCGCAACCTTGATGGCTTCATCAAGCTTGTTCTCGCGCAGCGCCCCGGCAACCTTGGGAGCAAACTCGCGCGACTGCTTGCGGGCTGCCGAGAAGTACAGGAACCGGTCGATGATCACGGCCAGCGACCAGATCGACATGATAAAGAGAAGGATAACGACGCCGCGGGCCAGCCAGCCCATGTTGCCCCAAAGATCCATGGGCGAAAATCCGACGGCAGGTGCTGCCTGGTCCTGGAAGAAGAAGCCGAGAGCAGCCGGGTTTGCTACGAGATGTGATACGTGAGCGAGAATCACTGAGGTCGTTCCTCCTGGGGTATAGGTCGTGCATTGGCACACAGGGCGCCGGGTCAAAAGAAGCGATGGAGATCAAGGGCTGGTGCGACCAGCCCTGCCGGAAACGAGCGCCCGAGCTTAACCGCCCAGGGTAAAGGTGACGTTCACCTGGGTTTGCACCTCGACCGGCTCGCCGTTGAGCAGGTAAGGCTTGTAGGTCCACGTCTGCACCGCGTCCACGGCAGA
>CAXTPL010000130.1:0-9845 GCA_964246065.1 uncultured Acidobacteriaceae bacterium | reverse complement strand
GTCGGTAATCTGGGTCGCAGTATGTGTAGCGAGCGAATACAGAAAGATGCCGTGCAGCTGGTTCTCAAGATCGCGGGAGTAAGCAAGCCATTGCGAGTCCGGCGACCAGCTCAGCTGGAAAGTCCCGCCGAAGCTGCCGCGCAACCCAGTGTCTACCTTTATTGGCCTTGCAGCGCCTTCCACGTCGACACACCAGATGCGAAGGTGCTTATCAGAAAAGGCGATGCGTTTCGAGTCCGGCGACCAGCGCGGCGCATAAAAGTAGGAGGCGTCCGGTCCTAAGTCGATGACCCGAGGCGGGGTAAGTCCGGCCTGATCGTGGATCATAAGTTGGTACTCGCCGGAAGCATCGCTGAAGTAGGCGACGGATTTGCCGTCGGGCGACCAGGCTGGGTCGCGCTCCGCCGCGCCCGGGGTTCGGGTCAGGTTGCGGGTGTCGCCCTTTTCGGCCGGCAGGGTAAAGATGTCGCCGTGGGCCTCAACGGCGACCCGCATGCCGGTGGGCGAGAGGGAGATGTTCTGGGTCTCGGCCGGTGCCACCTTGGCGATGTGAGGCACGAGCTCCGGCAGGTCGCCATCGATGGTGACAGCAACGGTGTGCTCCTGCCGGGTGGCCAGGTCATACAGGTGCAGCGAGCCGAACTGCTCATAAACCAGCGCGCCCGGTCCGGCGCTGACGGTCTTCAGGTCGTAGCTCTTGTTTTCAAGCACCGGGGCAACGGCCTTGGTGCCGGTGTTGTAGCTGAACAGGGAAACAGCTCCGTTCCGGTCTGAGAGAAAGTAAACCGTGTCGCCTTCCCATACCGGGCTTGAGTCGTTGGAGTTTTCGCGAGGGATCTTGACCAGGTCGAGCGTCTTCATATCGACCAGCCAGATAGGGGTTGTCTGGCCGCCGCGGTAGTGTTTCCACGCGCTTTGCCACTGCAGCACGGGCACGTAGGCCAGGGTACGGCCATCGGCGGAGTAGGAGCCATGTGTAGCACTGGGCAGCGGCAGTACGGTGGGCGAGCCGGTACCATCGGCATGCGTGCGCGACAGGCGAAAAAAGTCTGAGTAGCTGGCGTGCATGGAGGCAAAAAGAACATCTTTCCCATCCGCCGACCAGCCCACAGCATAGTTGCCGGTAGGCTCCCAGGTAAGTCTGCGCGGCACCCCGCCTTCGGCGCGGATCACGTACACGTCGGTGAGTCCGCGCGACTGTGTAGAGTAGGCGATCTCGGTGCCATCGGGCGAGTAGAAGGGCCCGTCGTTTACGTCGCTTTCCGTGGTCAAACGGCGGGCAACACCACCCTCGCGCGGCACCGTCCACACGTCGCCCGCATAAAGGAAGGCGATGCGATCGCGAGACAAAGAAGGATTGCGCAGCAGCAGCGGCGCGGCAACGGCAGTCGAGGCGAGAAGGGCAGAGCAGGCCAGGGGAAGGGCGGCGGCAAGCAGGCGGGTCCAACGAGTCATGCGGGAGGGTCCTCCGGAAGCGGGTGCAGCAAGTGTAGCGGGTGCCGGGCGTGTTTGGAGGAAGATACGTTTGAGGTCCGCGCCCGGTTCTCGCAGCGTCTTCCGGGCAGGGCACATCGCAGCCTAGCGGAGCGGCAAAGAAGCGTTTGCAACCGGCCGAGCGTGCGCCAAAGCTGAGCCGGACTGCCTTGCCTGCTCAACCCTCGAAAAAGGAGGTGTGCCTGCGTCCTGTTTGTCACCGCCGGAAGCCTCGGCTGCAATCTCTTTCTTTCATCCCTCGGAGGTTTCTCGCCCCAAGCAAAGCAATCTCTGAAAAAATAGCCACATGAGCGCACTTGCTTCTCCACTGACCACTGCCCGCAAGCTTTTCTCGGACCGGATCAACCGTATTGAAGTATCGGCGACCATGGCCGTAACGGCCGAGGCCGCACGGCTCAAGGCCCAGGGCATCGACCTGGTGGACTTTGGGGCAGGCGAGCCGCATTTTGCTACGCCGCGCCATATCAAGGACGCGGCCATCGCGGCGATTGAAGGCAACTGGACCCGCTACACCGCCGTGCCCGGCATCCCGGAGGTGCGCAAGGCCATCGTCGAGCGGCATGCGGCGGACTTTGGCACCGACTATGCGCCCGATGAGGCCGTGTTTACCACCGGCGGCAAGCTGGCCATCTTTAACGCTATCCAGGTGCTGGTCGACCATGGCGACGAGGTCATTGTGCCGGTGCCGTTCTGGGTCTCCTACAAGGACATTATCCAGTACGCGGGTGGGGTACCTGTCTTTCTCGAGACGAGCGAGGCGGAGAACTTCCGCGTCACCGCGGAGGCGATCGAGGCGGCCATCACGCCGAAGACCAAGGCCATCTTTCTCAACACGCCTTCCAATCCTTCCGGGTCGGTTATCGACAAGGAGGACCTTTTCCGCATCGTGCGCATGGCGCATGAGCGCGGCATTTACCTGCTGATCGACGAGTGCTACGTGTACCTGCAGTATGCGGGCCAGATCGTCTCGGGCGCTTCAGTTGCCGAGGCCAGGGAGCATGTGATCGTGCTTGGATCTTTGTCGAAGACGTATGCCATGACGGGCTGGCGGGCCGGGTTTGCACTGGGGCCCAAGCCGATCATCGCGGCACTGAGCAAGCTGCAGTCGCAGTCGACCTCGAACGCGGCTACCTTTGTGCAAAAGGCCTCGGCCGTGGCGCTTGCGAGCTCGCAGGACTGTGTCGCCGAGATGCGGGCCGACTACATCCGGCTGCGGGACCGAATCCTGGCGCGGCTTGCCGAGATTCCAGGGATCACGTGCACCAGGCCTGAGGGTGCGTTCTATGTCTACCCAAACGTGTCAGCGTACCTCGGTAAGCCTGGCTGCGAGACGCCGCTGGCCTTGTCAAAGCGGCTGATGACGGAAGCGCGCGTGGTTGCCGTGCCCGGCGAGGCATTTGGGACAGAGGAGCATATTCGGCTTTCCTACGCGGTCTCGCAAGATGCCGTGGATGAGGGTGCACGGCGGATGAAGGAGTTTTTCGCGGGGCTTGCCTAGGGAGAGGGTTGGCGGGCTATCGGTGTGCAACTCTGCCGTCCCTTGCAGCAGGAGAAACAAGGCGAACCGCAGGCCCTTCGCTTCGCTCAGGATGAGAGCTGTTTCTGTGGTCTGTCTCCGTGGCTGGAATGAAGTCTTCACAAAGGAGTTTTCTTGGTCACGATAGAAGTCAAAGGCATTCTCTTTGATATGGACGGGGTGCTGGTCAGCTCGCTTGGTTCGGTTGAGCGGAGCTGGACGAAGTATGGCGAGCTGCGCGGGGTCGATGGGGCTACCGCAATCAAGACAGCGCATGGCAAGCGGGCCATCGAGACGATCCGCCTGCTGAGGCCGGACCTGGACGCGGACGCCGAACTGGATGTGATTGAAGATATCGAGTGTGCGGACAGAGACGATATCGAAGTGCTGGCCGGGGTAAGAGTGCTGCTGGGCAAGCTGCCGGCCGGGCGCTGGACTATTGTGACCTCAGCAACGCAGCGGCTGGCGCGGCTGCGGCTGGAGGTCGCAGGGCTGCCGGTGCCGGCGCACTTGATCACGGCCGACATGGTCGAGCACGGCAAGCCTCACCCCGAGCCTTACCAGCGTGGTGCGGCGCTGCTGGGGCTAGCTCCCGAGGATTGCCTGGTGGTTGAAGATGCGCCCGCTGGCGCAGAGGCCGGGCATGCTGCCGGGTGCAAGGTATTGACGACCTTGTTTTCGCACCGCAGGGACCAGCTGCCGCATGCAGACTGGGTAGTCGACTCGCTCGAAGGCGTAGAGGTACGAACCACAGTGGACGGGCTGGAGCTGAGCTTCAGTCCCGCGCAGCCAGAGTGAATCACGCATCGCCAGCGCGGCGCGGTTCGTTGGCCGGCGCGCGGCTCGGTTCGTTGACCGGGTGCGGCGCGGCTCGTTGACCGGGCGCGGCGCGGTTCTCCCCGCGTGCGCGGCATGCTCCTCGACAGGGAACACCCAGGCGGGCAGCCGCTTGATCAGCGTATGAAAACCAAGGAACCTGTTTTCTCTCGAGTCATCTTGACCGGGCGCCGCCACCGGTCTTATGCTGTGGCTACACGGGAAAGGAGGGCGATCCTATTGAAAAGTTCTGAATGTTCTTTGTGCATCAACGCTACACGTGAGGTGACTGAGGCTTAGGGCTCCTTCGGGCTCTAGACCTGGCGTTTTGAACTTCCACGCCGAGGCCCATCTACACGACCAGGAGTTGCGGGATTGGGTACGCACTCTTGGCCGCGCTCCAAGGATGCCTCAGGTCAAACTCAACAGTGCACCGGCAGACAAGGCTCGCGTGGCCCCGCAAGGGTCGCGCGAGCCTTTCGCTTTTGCGGCAGCTTCGGCAAGCCGCCTGCGTTCGCGGCTACCGGCAAGGTTATGGCAGAGGGCACACGCCCGAGCACTCGGAACGATGCCCGAGCCGGTTTTCTGCTTCGAGGGATCTGACTTCGATCTACGACCCGGCTCGGCGAACCCCGTTCTTTGACTCGGCTCGGCGCATCGGCTCGGCGCATCGGCTCGGCGCATCGGCTCGGCGCATCGGCCCTGCCCTGCGGCCCTGCTGATACCTCCCAGGTCCCGAATCGGCGATAATGAAGCCATGGAACCGCTCGTCATCGCAGGCAAAGCCTTCCAGTCACGCCTCATCGTCGGTACCGGCAAGTACAAGGACGGCCCCGAGACCCAGGCGGCCATCGAAGCTTCCGGCGCGGAGATGGTCACCGTCGCCGTACGCAGGGTCAACCTCGATCGGTCGCGCGAGTCGCTGCTGGACTACATCGACCCGCAGCGCTACTTCCTGCTCCCCAACACCGCAGGCTGCTACACGGCTGAGGAAGCCATTCGCGCGGCGCGTCTCGGTCGCGAGGTCGGCCTTTCCGACTGGGTCAAGATTGAGGTCATCGGCGACCAGGCTACGCTCTACCCCGATGTCCAGGCCACGCTAGAAGCTACGCGCGTGCTCGTCAGGGAAGGCTTTACCGTGCTCCCCTACACGACCGATGACATCGTGTTTGCTAAGCGGCTGATCGATGCCGGGGCGGCAGCCGTGATGCCGCTCGGCGCGCCCATCGGCTCAGGTCTCGGCATCTCCAACCGCGACAACCTGCGCATCCTGCGCGAGCTCATCACCGAGGTCCCCTTGATCGTTGACGCCGGTCTCGGCACCGCCTCCGACGCTGCGCTTGCCATGGAGTTTGGTGCAGACGCGGTACTGCTCAACAGCGGCATCGCCGGAGCCACCAAGCCCGTCTTGATGGCCGAAGCCATGCAGCACGCTGTGCTCGCCGGCCGCCAGGCCTTTCTCGCCGGGCGCATGCCGCGCAAGCTGTATGCCACGGCCAGCTCGCCGCTTGAGGGCATCTCGCGCTAGGTCCTTGCCAGACTGGCTCGGCTAAACATCCCGCGCTCCGGCGGCGCTCCGGGGCTTTGGTAGAGTCTCCTTGATTCGGCGAGTCTTCGACAGGCCTGCGTCGCGTTGGCCTCTTGTTCGGGAATCACCGCTACGCGGCTGCCTGGCATCGGCGGGCCTGGTCGCACGGGCAGTGCGTCGCCCGCGCGCCCACCGCAGCTCATGCGCGGCCCCGCCGCTGCACCGGGCAGGGAACCGGCAGCGCATGCATCCTCCTGCGGCTGGCAAAAACCCTCGGAACAAAGACGAAACCCAGGCAAATTTGCATCTTGACACGAGCGATCACACGCACTACCGTTCAGTTGTGCATCAACTCGATGAAACCTTTGCGGCTCTGGCTGACCCAACCCGGCGCGCGATCCTTGCTCGACTCACGCAAGGGCCTGCCTCGGTGCGGGGCTTGACCGACCCGTTTGCACTTTCGCAGCAGATGATTTCAAAGCACATTGCCTGCCTGGTCCGCGCGCGGCTTGTAGCCAAGACCAAGCAGGGGCGCGAGAGTGTGTGCACGCTCCGTCCGGAGGCGATCAAGACCGTCAGCGACTGGGCGCTCAACTATCGCCAACTCTGGGAAGAGCGTTTGGACAAGCTCGACAAGGTGGTGCAGCAGTTGAAAGCGACCGAGGAGGAGAACGATGGGAGGCAACATGGTGAATGAAGTAGAGCGGATGGTAGTAGTACGCGTACTTGATGCTCCACGCGAGCTGGTTTGGAAGGCGTGGACGGAGCCGGACCTGATCATGCAATGGTGGGGACCGAAAGGCTTTACCTCGCCTCATTGCAAGGTGGATTTTCGTGTCGGCGGCAAGTTCCTTTACTGCATGCGGACCCCGGACGGGCAGGAGTTCTGGACCGGCGGGGAGTTCCATGAAATTGTTCCGCCCGAGAAGATCGTCTCCTCGATGTTCTTTTCTGATTCGGAAGGCAACAAGGTCGAGCCCAAGCACTACGGAATTGAACACGAAGCCATCGAGGGCCTGTACGACGTAGTCACGTTTGAAGACCTTGGCGACGGAAAGACCAAGCTCACCTTTACCGGCAATGAAAGCATGGAAAACGCTACCAAGAGCGGGCAGGTCGAGGGCACCTATCAGTTGCTCGATAAGCTGGCCGACGTGCTTGCAAAGCTTGTGTCGGCGAACTAGGAGGGTCGGAGGACGCAGCCCGGTCGCCCGCGTGTGCTGCACGGGATGCAGACGCTCCCGGCCGGGCTGCGGGCTTCGGTTGCGGGCTTCGGTCGCGGGCTTCGGTCGCGGGCTTCGGTCGACCGGGTTATTTTTCTTGTGTCCGCCATTCGCGAGCTCAGCTAAAAAGCCCCTTGCGCGAGCTCACCCCGCGAGCCAGCAAAGCTTCCCCCAAGAAGCTCCTCCCAGAAAGAACGCAGAAGCGCCTCGGGCAAAGCCGTTCCAAAACGGGGCTCACGGAGATCGCCGAAGCCGCGGGTTGTTGGGTCAAGCCGCGGCTAGGCTACACTCACTCGTATGCGTGTCTTCGGCATCGATTGCGGCACCGAGTGCACCGGCTACGGCGTGGTTACGCTCGAGGAGGGCGGTCGCGAGGCGCGGCTGGTGCCGGTTGCCTATGGCGGCATTCGCCTGCCGAAGAAACAGCCGCTCGCGGCGCGCCTGGCGCTGGTGTATGCCGAGCTCGGAGGGCTGATCGCGCTCCATGCGCCCGACTGCGTGGCGGTTGAAGAAGTCTTTTACTCGGTCAATGCGCAATCCGCGTTGAAGCTCGGACACGTGCGCGGCGTAGCCCTCCTGGCTGCCGCGATGCAGGGCCTCCCGGTGGTGGAATACGCGCCCCTCAAGATCAAGTCCAGCGTTGTCGGCTTTGGCCTGGCCAACAAGGAGCAGGTACAGTACATGGTCGCCCGCCTGCTCGACCTCCCCGAGCCTCCGCAGCCGGCCGACGCGGCCGATGCGCTGGCGATCGCCATCTGCCACCTGCACCACGCGCAAACGGCACGCAACCAGGCAGCCGGCCTGCTTGATCCGCGGCAGGCTGGGGTGCATGCGTGAGCCGGCTTCCCAGCCTGGCCGCGTTGCTGCTTTGCTTCCTCCTCCCGGGCTTTGCGCAAAGCTTGCCGGCCTCCAGCCGGCCAAGCATGAGCTTCGGCTTCAGCAATCCCGGGCTTACCCCTTCGGCCTGGCACCTGCAGTTCGACGCCACGGGTGCAGGCAGCTACCACTCCGAGGGCGGCATGGGCGAAGGCGCAAGCGCTTTTGACCGGCAGATCGAAGTCCGGGCGCCTCTTCGCGACGAGTTTTTCGCGGTAGCTCGCAGCCACGCGTTTCTCAACTTCAACTGCCAGCATCCACATGACAAAACCGCCTTCACGGGACAAAAAACGGTAAGCTACAGCGGTCCGGACGGCTCCGGCAGCTGCACCTACAACTGGTCGTCCGACGCCAGGCTGATGAAGATGGCAAGCAGCTTTCTTGCCATCTCCTTGACGCTCGAGCAGGGGCGTCGCCTCCACTTGGACTACCTGCACGACCGGCTGGGACTGGACGCGGATCTGCAAACGCTGGAAGAAGCGGTAAAAAACGGAACCGCTATGGAGCTCGAGAACATTGCCCCCGAGCTGCAGGAGATTGCCGGGGACCCGGCCGTGATGCGCCGCGCCCAGCTACGCGCGGCCGCCCTGCTGGCAGGCGCCGGAGTGGGAGTAGAAAACGCCGCGGCCGTCCGGTAGCTTTGAGCGGCGGTTTGGGCTTTGCGGGACGTGAAGCGGGGGTTTGCCTGTCGCGCGGGTCACGTCCTAAAGTGAAGAGCGAGACGGAGTGGAGAGCGGAACGGAGCGAAAGGCACGACGCGAAACACTGAGGCGTCTTTCGGGTTTCTCTCAACGGTGGAGCGGCCTCGGAACGAGGGGGGTTACAGGATGCGCAGGTTCGCCTTTTCTCAAGTTTCGACCGCGGCACTGGCCGTTGCTTTGCTATACGGCATGCCTGGCGCTGCGCAGGACACCTCGGAGTTCCCGGCCGGGCAGGACGGCTCGGGCGCGGCAGCGCAGAGCACGGTCGGCGCCTCCGGCAGCATGCCCACTGACGCTGTGGGCAGGACGGGGACCGGCCCCGTAAGCGGCACAGGCAGCGGCAGCGGCACCAGCAGCATGCCCCCGGCACCCCCCGCCGACGCGCTCGATGCCGTCCGCGTGAGCAACGTGGAAGGCGCTGCGCAGCTGATCGATGCGGGCGGCAAGATTGCCGAACAAGCGCGCCTGAATATGACCCTGCTGCCTGGCATGCAGGTGAAGACCGGCAGCGACGGGCGCATCGAGCTCCAGTTTCCAGACGGAGCGGTTGCGCGTGCGACCCCTAACAGCGCGCTCACTCTTGTCTCAGTGCACCGGGATGCGCAAACGGGCGTGGTCCGCGTCAGCCTTCGGGCAGCGGCCGGGCTGAGCTACTACGAGATACCGGCAAAGAGCCAGGCCGGCTACCAGATTGAGGTAGGCAAGCTGAGGGCCAGCGCCGACCCGGCAGCAGCCGGCGGCCAGGCGACCCTGCTGCGTGTAAGCCTCGATGCGGAACCGTATGAGCTGGCGGTGCTCAGCGGCGCCGCGCACCTTGCGGATGCGGAAGGCGATGTTTCCTACGATCTGGCTGCCAACCAGTCGACAACCATCGACCCCGACTCGGCAAGCAACTATGACGTGGCGCAGTCGGTGGCGCCCGATACCTGGGACGCGTGGAATACGGATCGCGACGGCGTTCTGGCGCAGATTGCCAGCGGGCAAAACTCTTCAGGCGAGCCAAACGGCCCGGGCTGGAACGACCTTGACTACTATGGCAGATGGTACAACGTGCCGGGCGAGGGCATGGCCTGGGCTCCGGACGGCGTCGACCAGAGCTTTGACCCGTATGGATCGGGCGCGTGGAGCTATTCGACCACGGCAGGGTACACGTGGGCGTCGGCCTATCCGTGGGGCTGGCTGCCCTATCACTGCGGCATGTGGAACTACCAGGGAAGCTATGGATGGATGTGGATGCCTTCCAGCTGCGGGTGGGGCTATGACGGCGGCGGCGCATGGTTCCCCTACAGCGAAGCGCGGGGACTGAATGGGTATCGGCTGCCGCTGCAGCCGGTTCCGGCCCGCGGCTTTGTGCATACTCCCCCGGTCAACCCGGTCGTGCGCGTCCGCCGGGGAGCCCCGGTCCATTTCCGCGAGGTCGGTGCGCCCCGGCCGATTGCCCGGCCCATGGTGATTGCAGGGGAAACCCTGCAGCCGGTGCCGCCGGAGGCCAGGCCGAGCTATGCCCTGGCCTCCGGTTCCCTGGGCTACGTGGGCGGCCGCCTGCGAACGTCCCAAGGGAGTGCCGGCGCACGGGGTCCTCTGCAGCCCGGCTACAACAGTGGCATGCGGCTGGCGGCGCCCCCTTCGACCGAACGCTACGAGGCTCCATCGATCCCGCGGTACAGCGCTCCGGCGCCCCCTGCGGCGCC
>CAXTPL010000129.1:8722-9890 GCA_964246065.1 uncultured Acidobacteriaceae bacterium | reverse complement strand
TCGCCAGTCTGCACCAGCGCAAGCGCATAGTTCGTCAGGGCCGCGGTCTCGGCAGGGTGCGCCGCTACGTAGGCAGCCAGTAAAGGCAGAGCTGCGCCGGCTTGCCCCGAGGCTTGAAGCGCGAGAGCAAGCGCATACTGCGCTTGTTCGAGCTCGGCCCGGTTACCCATGCTTGCACCGTGCGGCGCGCTCGCTACGGAGTTACGAACGCCGGGCGCCGCGACCGGGGCCTTACCCGTCGAGCCACTCTCCGCCGCAGTCTTGCCGGCTAAATCGACCGCGCGCCGCAGCACCTCCACAGCTTGTGCGGGCTGGCCGGCAGCCGTCAGCGCACGCCCGAGTTCCATGGCATAGCCGGAGTTGCGCGGCTCAAGCGCGGCTGCGCGCTGCAGCGCCGGCAGGGCGGCTTCGGCGGGCTGGCCCTGAGCGAGCCGCGCCTCTCCCAGGTGGGCCTGTGCGCTTGCGAGGTCAGGATCGGCGGCAACCGCCGCGGTGAGGTGCTGCTCGGCTTCGACGAGCCTCCCCGCATGCGCCAGCAAGGCGCCCAGCGCGTCCTCAAGCAGCGCAGTTTCTCCACCTGTTCTTTCCGCCGTCTTTGCCGCGGTTTTTGCCGCGATGACCGGGCCCGGGCGCAAAGCGCCTTCGAGCGCGGCGAGAGCCTCTTCAGGGTGCCCGGCAGCGGCCAGCGCCCCGGCATCGTCGCAGGTCTCCTCAGCGGAAAGCGCGACTCCTGCAGCCTGCGCCTGCGCAAAAGCTGTGGCCGCATGCGCTGCATCGCCGAGCGCTAGAAAGGCGTGTGCCAGCGCCAGGTGGGTTGCGCCGGCCTGCGGATCGAGCTGTTCGGCCAGCGTGAGCTGCGCAAGCGCCTCCCTGGGCGCACCCTCTGCCAGCAGAACCTCGCCGTATGCCGTGTGCGCCAGGGCCACGCGGGGCGCGAGCCCCACCAGCCTTTTGAAGCGTGCATGCGCGGCAGCGAGATCTCCCCGGCTGTAGGCCTCGTACCCGGAGCGATACAACGCGTCGAGCGTCGCCTCGCTTTCCCCAGCGGCGGGCTGCTGCCGGGCGCCGAGGGGGGAAGCGAGTGCAGCGCTCAGGAGCAGAACGGCCCCGGCTTTGTGCCGGCGGCAGGCGGCTGCGCTTCCTTGCTGTAGGCGGTGAAGCATCCGGT
>CAXTPL010000129.1:7873-8712 GCA_964246065.1 uncultured Acidobacteriaceae bacterium | reverse complement strand
CCGGTGCCATCGTCGCCGACCCGCTGCCGGCGGCCGACTCAGCCGAGCGGTTGCCGGCGGCCCGGCTCGCCCGAGCGGTTGCCGGCGGCCCGGCTCAGCCAAGCGGTTGCCGCTGCAGCGGAACGCCTACTTTTGGCGCAGAGTGACAAACGAGCGCCCGGCATACAACCTGTATCCGCCGCCATCCGGCGCGGCGACGATCTGCAGCGGGGTCGGGCGGCGCATCTCGGCATCCCGCGTCGACTTGACGGTGAAGAGGGTGCCTCCGCCAATGTCCATCACGATGAACTGATCATCCGCGATAAAGCCGCACCCATAGGCACCCGCAGGCAGAGTATGTCCATTCACCGTCAGCGTTGTTTCTGCGATCAGGTAAGCCTGGTACTTCTGCTGAATGCTGCTCGAGTAGCCGCTCGTATCGACCAGCGTTGCCACGATGTAGTGATCGCCCGGCAGCCGCACCGCACCCGAGTTGCGCCCCTGTGTCGACGCGACCTGGCCTGCGAAAAACACAGCCGGCGGTACGAGCGGAGACGTAGCTTCCTTGGACAACACACCCGGCGCGCCGGCTGGTGCTGTTGCTGCCGGGGCTGCGTTCATCTGTGCCGGCGCAACGGACGCGGCGAAAACGGAAAGCGCGGCACTGAGCGCGAGGGTGCTGCAAATTTGCTTCAAAACCATAGGTCTGGGCTCTCCTGAGATGGTCGGATCAGGGTCAAGCAAACGAGCGCTACACCCACTTTGTCAAGGTGGAGAGGGGGGGGGGGGGGGGGACGTAGTACGCGGCAGGGGGCGCCCCCCGCCCCGGCAGGCCGGGCGGGCCCGGCGCCCCGGGCGGT
>CAXTPL010000129.1:0-7863 GCA_964246065.1 uncultured Acidobacteriaceae bacterium | reverse complement strand
AGCCTCCTCTGAGTCCCCCCCCCTGGCGTACAGAAAGCTTGAAGGGGAACCCACTACTCCAGCGTGCCGACCCACGATGCAAACGGCGGCAGTGTTATGCTCAGCCCTGACGCGTTTCCCAACGAGGGAGCATCGGTCAGCAGCGTCTTCACGCTCGTACCCTTCACCCCCGCCGCGCTCGCATCGAGCGAAACCGTGTGCGGCTCACCCGTGCAATTGACGGCAACCACGACTGCCGGTCCGCCTTCAGAGCCGGCACGCACATAGGAGATCACCGCCGGGTCGCTCGGGTTCAGCATCGTTTCTTTTCCGTCGCGCAGCGCAGCGTTGGTGCGGCGCATGGCAATCAGCTTTTCGTGCCACTCCAGCAAGGAGTCCGGCTGCTTGGATTCCACCGTGACGTTGACCGTTTTGTAGTTCGACTCGATCGGCAGCCACGTTGTCGCGGCTGTGCTGAAGCCGGCATCCTTTCCTGCGTCCCACTGCATCGGCGTCCGCTCACCGTCGCGGCCTTTTTCCTTCGGCCAGCCCGTAATGCCGATCGGATCCTTCACGTCTTCCTTGCGCGTGGGCGTAGCGGTGTACATCCCGATCTCTTCGCCGTAGTACATCAGCGCGGTCGCGCGCGAGGTCAACAGCAGCGTGGCGATCACCTTGGCGATCTGCTCGTTGTGCACCCCGTCGCCATAACGATCCCAGCTTCGCTGGTTATCGTGGTTGTCAAAGACAAACAGCGGCTGGTTGGCGCCTAGCTGCGTCTCCGCCTGGTCAATCTCCTGGCGCAGCAGGTTGGCATCAAAATGATTGGTAAACCCGACCCGCATATCCATGGGCAGCTGCAGCTCATCGTGCTTGTCGCCGCCGTACCAGGCGAGCAGCGCCTGCACATTCGGCAGGTACGTCTCGCCTATCAGCACGCGGTCGCCGGGATACTTGTCCGTCATCGCGCGCAGCCGCCGCATCACGTCATGCACCTCCGGCAGGTTGTCCTGGTAGTCCTCTTTCAACTTAGGATCGCCCTGTGCATTGGTGCCGCCGAGCGCTTCTTCATTCCGCAGCTGCGGGTCTTCAAACAACGTAGGTACTGCGTCGAAGCGGAACCCGGCTACGCCGCGATCGAGCCAGAAGCGGATGGTCGCAAACATCGCCGCCTCGACCGCCGGGTTGCGCCAGTTGAGGTCTGGCTGCTGCTTGTAGAAAAAGTGATAGTAGAACTGCTTGCGCGCCGGCACCCACTCCCAGGCCGAGCCGCCAAAGGTGCTCACCCAGTTGTTGGGCGGCACCATGCCGTCATGCTCATATTTCTTCTGGTAATCACTCACACCCGGCGAGTCGGCCCGCACGCCGGAGTTCCACACATACCAGTCGGCTTTCGCATTGGTGCGCGAGCTTGCCGACTCTTCAAACCACTTGTGCTTGTCCGAGGTATGGTTCATCACCATGTCGAGGATGATGCGGATGTTCTGCTTTCTTGCCTGCGCGATCAACCGGTCCATGTCGGCGAGCGTGCCGTATTGCGGGTCCACGTTCTCGTAGTCCGAGATGTCATACCCAAAGTCCACCTGCGGCGAGGGGAACATGGGCGAAAGCCAGATCGCATCCACGCCAAGGGTATGCAGGTAGCCCAGCCGGCCTGTGATGCCGTTCAGGTCGCCGATCCCGTCCCCATTCGAGTCCTGGAAGCTGCGAGGGTAGATCTCGTAGAGAACCGCGTGCTTCCACCAGGGTGACCCTGCGGATGCGGGCTCGCCGGCCTGCGCAAGCAGCTGCGGCGCACACACGCCCGCAAGGCTTGAGGCGGCCAGGGCGAGCGCCAGCAGGCGGGCAGGAGCCTCCAAAGAAAAAGACGGAGTGATACGTTGCAGCACGGTACGTTGCGGCACGACGAGCCTCCCAGGCCAAACCACGGGCCAAACCAGATGAACTATAGCAGGGCGCAAACCCAGGCAGCTCTCCTGGTAGTACCACCTGTAATACCCGCTCGCCTGGCCTGGTACGAGAAAACGCATTCTCTTCTGGAATCAACGCCCCGTGGTCAGACCACAGAACGCCTTGCCTCTACACCCAGCCCTGCGTGTCTGGCTCCGCTGCAGACGCGCCTTCCCCGTGCCCGCAGGTTCGCTGCGCCGAGCACCGGCTCTAATTCGGCATGCCAAACAGGCTGGAAGAGAAAAACTTTACAAGTTTGTTGCACGCTGCCATACAAAAACGCAGTTTGGGCGTTGACACACACGTTTCCGGTCAGCTACCGTTCGGTTCGGTAGTAGGTGGCAGCTTCAGGGGTATGCCAAGTCGCCGGCCATCGACCCTTTCTCTCGCAAGGAGAGGGCAAACGGCCGGTACGGATGAGAGCAAGCCGAAGCTGCATGGAATAACTGCACGGGTTCTTCTTGAGGAGGCGTTACGCTATGAGGTTTTCAAAAACAATAAGGCTGCCCTTGCTGGCTGCCGTCTGCCTGATGGGTTCGGCAGGCGCGGCTTTCGGCCAGGCAGTCTACGGTTCCATCTTTGGAACAGTGACAGACGCGACGGGAGCGGTGATCCCGAACGCGACCATCACCGTCACCGATGAAGGGAAGGGCACCTCGGTCACGCTGACGTCCAATGCCAGCGGCGAATTTACCGCCGAGCACCTTATCCCGGACACGTATGACATCAAGGTCACTGCGCCCAACTTCAACGGGTACGAGGCCAAGGGCATCCCCGTCAACGCCGACTCCGCGGCCAAGATCGAAGCCGCGCTGACCGTAGGCGGCACGGGGGAAACGGTGGAGGTAAGCGCGGATGCGATTCCGCTGCTGAAGACCGACCGCGCTGATGTGTCGACCACCTTTCAGTCGCGCCAGATTGAGGATCTCCCCATTGCAGGCCGCAACTTTACCAGCCTGCAACTCCTGCTCCCAGGCGCGCAGCAGTTGGGCTGGTCCCATGCCGCGGATGAAAACCCGCAAGGCTCGCAGCAGATCGACGTAGACGGCCAGGCCTTCGGCGGCGTCGCCTTCCAACTGGACGGAGTCGATAACCAGGATCCGATCCTCGGCATTATCGTCATCAATCCCAACATCGATTCGCTGTCGGAATCCAAGATCACCACGCAAAACTTCGACGCGGAGTTCGGCAAGGCTGTTTCGTCAGTCGTAACCGCACAGACCAAGTCCGGATCGAACAGCTTCCACGGTTCGGCTTTCGATTATCGCGAGAGCGCGGCGAACCTGGCGCGTGACCCGTTTACGCAAAGCCCGGCGCAAGGCGTGCCAAACGCTTTGAAGAACCAATTCGGCGGGTCGCTCGGCGGCCCTATTCTGAAGGACAAGGCGTTTTTCTTCGTCGATTATCAGGGTGTGCGGCAAAAGGTCGGTACTTCGGCCTTGCAGACCGTTCCTTCGGCGCTGGTCACGGCCACCTGCCTTGGTCAGCAGGTTGGACCCAGCGGAATCGCGGGCTGCGACTTTTCGCAGTACGCCAACTCCGCCCTGGACGCGGGCGTAGCGGCGGGGACCAATACGCGCGTTATCTATCAGCCGAATGGCACTCCGTATCCCGGTAATGTCATTCCGACGGCGCTGGTCTCGGCCCAGGCCAAGGCCCTGCTCACCGTGCTGCAGCCGTATGCTCCTAACAACACGTCGGACACGACCTACCCCGGCCTGCGCAACAACTTCTCCGCAAACGGAGCCGGGCTGTTCAACAGCGATCAGTACGACATCCGTGTGGATTACCAGGCAAGCCAGAGCGTCCACGCTTTCGGTCGCTACAGCCGCTTCACCGACACGCTCTCCGGCGGCACGCTCTTTGGGCCCGCGGGCGGTAACGGCTTTGGATTAGGCAACTATGGCGGCAACTCAACCGGAGCCAACCAGAGCGCGGCGGCCGGCGTCGACATTGCTATCAATGCTACCTTGCTCACCGATATCCGCCTGGGCTACTACCGCTACCACATCAACGACAGCAAGTATGACCAGAACGTCGCCTTTGCCAGCAGCCTGGGCATTCCGGGTGAGAACGTCGGCGGTTTGACGGGTGGCGCTCCTTCCTTCGAGCTGGCGGAAGTCGGCTCTACCGGCAACATCCTGACGGCCGGGGACGGCCAGGGCCAGGGGCCGCAGTACGGCGCCGGCCTGAACGTGGACCATTGCAACTGCCCTTTGAAGCAGGATGAGGATCAGTTCGAGATCGTCAACAACTGGACCAAGACACTTGGCAATCACGCCGTCAAGTTCGGCGCCGACCTTCGTTACGCGCGTAACCTGCGTGTGCCGAGCGACAACGACCGTACCGGCGTCAACCAGTTCGGCACCGGCCCAACCTCCAATCCTTCCCTGGCGCAGCCTGGCGGGCTCGGCTTTGCTACCTTCGCCCTCGGCGATGTGACCGCGTACAACCGCTATGCCAGCACCTCCACAAATGCCAAGGAGTTCCAGAAGCGCGACTTCTTCTACCTGCAGGACACCTGGCGCGCTACCCAGAAGCTGACCCTGAACCTGGGCGCGCGGTATGAGTTCTACTTCCCTGAGACGGTAAACGGCAAAGGTCAGGGTTCGGTCGCCAATCTCAGCACCGGCTACTTCCAGGTCGCGGGCTACGGCAACCTGGGCACCAACATGGGCTTCCAGCGCTCGGCCAATCCTTGGAACCCGCGCATCGGCGTCGCCTACCAGGCGAACGATAAGCTGGTTATCCGCGCCGGGTATGGACGCTCCTTCGATCTGGGCGTCTTCGGCTCGCTCTTCGGCCATGTCGCCACACAGGATCTGCCGGTGCTCGTCAACCAGCAGCTTTCTACCACCACCGGCCAGACAGGCGACGTGTTCAGCCTGGCGAATGGCCCGGCGGCTCCCTACTTCAACGCGGTGCCGAGCAATGGCCTGCTGCCCGCTCCCGGGTATGAGGTTTCTCCCAAGGTGCGGCCTATCACCATGCGGCTGCCTACCATTGACGCGTGGAACTTCAGCCTTCAGCAGGCGGTTACGCCCACGCTCTCCTTTACGCTGGCCTACGTAGGCAATAAGGGCACGCACACCCTGAGCGCCGGCGATGGCAACAACACCAACCCGAACGAGCCTGCGATCACCCTGCCGGCCCAGTACAGCCTCAACGGGCAAAGCCTCCACTATGATCCCAATGGCGGCAACTGCCTGATTGCCGGACCGAACTGCACCCCGAGCGGCTTTGCCGGCGGCGCCAAGGTCAACACCCTGGTCAACGCGGGCGGCGGCACCTCCAACACCACCCTGCTCCAGCGCTACTACGGCGGCAATCTTGCAGCCTGCTCTGATCCTGTGTACGCGCAGCAGGCGGCACTGTATGCAACCGCGGTCGGCGGCGGCAACCCGCTGGCCGGTCTCCCAGCCGGCGCCTGCGGCTGGTCCAACTCGATCGGCTACTATGGCGACGACCAGGACACCCACTACAACGCCCTGCAGGTATCTGTCGCGAAAACCTTCACCCACGGCTACCAGTTCAACGCCAACTACGCATGGCAGCGCGCGTATGACTGGAACTCGAGCTTTGCCACCTGGAACAAGAGTGTGGTCAAGGGCCGCAACTCGGAGATTCGTGAGCAGCAGGTCATCGTTTACGGGCTCTTCGAGCTGCCCTTCGGCCGCAACCACCTGATCGGCAGCAGCGTGCCGGGCATCGTCAACCAGTTCATCGGCGGCTGGCAGTTCAGCCCGGTGATCACCTACGCGAGTGGTCTGCCCTTCACGCTCTCCTACGGCGAGTGCAACTCGGTCATCCCGAGCGACGCGCCCTGCTATGTCAACGGCGATCCGAAATCGCTCAAGAAGCACGTCACGGGCTACCCCGGGCATGGCTTGTCGTTCTATGACAAGGTTGCGCTCGGCACCACCTTTACCGCGCCCGGCCTGGATCAGATCGGCAACACCGGACGCAACAGCGCCTTTGGCCCGAACTACTTTACGGGCGACTTGGCACTGCAGAAGAACTTCCCCATCCGTGAAAACCTCTTCGCGCAGCTGCGCGTGGATGCCTACAATGGGTTCAACCACATCAACTTCAACACGCCCAATGGCAATATCGAGCAGGGTGGTTCCATCACCAATGGCCCTGGCCCGGGCGGCACCACCAACCCGCGGCAACTGCAGTTCTCCGGCCGCCTGCAGTTTTAAGCAGCCACGCTCGACGTTCACCCGGGAGGAAGGCCCAACGGCCTTCCTCCTTTTCTCTGCTACCTTGATCTTTCCTGGATGATGGTTTTGCCTACGCGCTCCTCCTTCGCTTTGCTGGTCCTGGCCCCGGTCTTGCTCGGTGCGGCCGGTAGCTCCGCTGCTCCGCCTGCGCCGGCGCAAACCGCACCCGCGGCGGCTGCCGGTTCGCCGGATCGTCCCAGCCTGGCCGCACTCCGGCGCCTGATCCAAACAGGCCGAGAGCAGGATGCGCTCGTGCAGCTCCATGCGCTTGCATCCGCGGTGCCGGCCCAGCCCGGCGTTTTTACCCTAGAGGGGCTCGCTTTCTACGACCTTGACCGGCTTCCCGAAGCGTCAGCGGCACTCGCCAGCGCGGTCGCCGCTGACCCCCAGGATGAAGAAGCACGCCAGATGCTTGGGCTGACCCTGTTCCGGATGGGGCGCCCGGCGGATGCGATACCCCTGCTGGAGACGGGCACGGTCGTCTCAGGCGGCACCAGCGGAACCGGTGTAGCCGGGGCCGTCAACGCCGCCGCGCCTGCCGCCCCAGACACAACGCCGGCCGCCGGGCAGGCCGCCGGGCAGGCCAAACCCCCTGCGCAAACCAAGGCCGATCCGAGCTATGTGCTCGCCCTTTGCTACCTTGACACACGCCGCTATGATGATGCTCGTCACGCATTCGCGGCCCAGTACGGCTTTCAGCCCGACTCGGCCAATGCGTACCTGCTCGCCGCCCGCATGCTTCTCCGGCGGGAGTACCTCCCCATCGCACACGACTCCGCCGAAAAAGCGCTCGCCCTCGATCCCACCCTTCCGCTTGCGCACGCGCTCCTCGGGGAGATCGCCCTGGCCGGCAATCACCTGGACGAGGCGATCAGCCAGTTCCGCCAGGAGCAGCAGCGGAATCCGCTCGAAGGCAGCGTTTACGACCGGCTGGGCGACGCCTACAGCCGGCAGGCCGAGTACCCCGAGGCGCAGGCCGCGCTGCAGCGCGCGGTTCTGCTTGAGCCGCAGGCGACCGGGCCTTACATCCTGCTTGGCAAAGTGCTGCTCAAAGAGGGCGACGCGGTCGGCGCGGCAAACTATCTTGAGCACGCAAAAGGCATGGATCCTTCGAACTTTATGACCCACAGCCTGCTCGGTCAGGCCTACCGCACCATGGGCCGCACCGCTGAAGCCGCTCGCGAGCAGCAGGCCGCCGAACAGCTGCAGGCCCGGAGCGAGCCCAAGCTTGCCACGCCCAGGTAATCCGCTGTACGGCAGGCTGTGCTTGGGGGCGCTCCTTGGAGCGCTGCTCGCGGCACATGCGGGCCGTCCTGCGCGCTCCCCGGAGCCTCGGCGAGTACACGCCGCGGAAAACTCCGCTGCTTCCTCCACTGCCAACCCCGACGCTGTTTGCGCACAGTGCCATGCGGCCATCTCGGTAAGTTACGCCGGCACATCGATGGCCCGGGGCAGCGGTGCCGCAAGCCTTGCCGGCGCCGCCGCCCAAGCGGGCGCCGCCGGTCAAGCCGATGCCGGTCAAGCCGCTGCCAATCAAGCCGATGCCGGCCAAGCCGATGCCGGCCAAGCCGGTGCCGGCCAAGCCGGTGCCGCGGGCCGGTCCGGCGCGGTCGCCGGCGCCCAACTCTCCCCCGGCAGCTTTTTTCATCCTGACTCCGGCATCGAGTACCGTGTCTTTTCCCGTCACGGTCAGCCCTGGTTTTCCTATGAC
>CAXTPL010000128.1:4536-9996 GCA_964246065.1 uncultured Acidobacteriaceae bacterium | reverse complement strand
GCGGCAATAGATGCCCTGACAGCGAAAAGCCTGGCGACTTTGACTACGTGCTCGCGTTCGATACTCACTTTGTGAATCAGGTTTAGAACAACTTGGATGTTTTTGCTTGATGTGACTTACGGAAGCCCGAAACACCTGTCACGGAACGAAGCTTTGCGGCAAAATATCAGCAGGAGGATCAATCATGTCAGTCATCAGCGATTTGCGCACTGCACTCGAGGATGCTGTCTCTCCGACGCTCCGCGAGGTCAAGGTTCGAATCGAATCGAATGCGGCATCGCTCGATCAGGTAAACAAACGTCTTGATCGGCTTGATACACGCCTAGAGCGTCTCGACTCCGCCTTGCACGAAGGATTCGCAGACTTGCGCCGCCAGCTCGACACAGCGGAGCGCGTCCGGGTTCTTGAAATGGAGATGGCGGCCCTGCGTAGCAAGCGAGATAGCGCCGCCTGACCTTACAGGCCAAGCACCCGCTACTGCGATTCAGTACACTCGAGCCAATACACTCGCTCCACGTGAAGGGCTCAAGATCTTGCTGGACTATCTCCAAACTCTCCAACGTACGCACACCTGCGGCGCACTCCGCTCCTCTGACGCAATCGCGGACGCAGGAAAGCCGGTCACTCTCCTCGGCTGGGTAAACCGCCGCCGCGATCATGGCAACCTCATCTTCCTTGACCTGCGGGACCGCTACGGCATCACGCAGATCGTGCTCGACAAAGACCTTTGCCCCGCGGGCCATGCCAAGGCCGAGCATGTGCGGCCGGAGTACGTCGTGGCGGCCATCGGCACCGTTCGCCTGCGCGGCGCCGGACTCGCCAACCCGAAGATGGCTACCGGCGAGGTCGAGGTCGTTGCGACCGAGCTCCGCGTGGTGAACGACGCCAAGCATGCCGCGTTTTGGCCCGCCGAAGACGGCATCGCGCATGAAGCGGTCCGGCTCAAGTATCGCTACATTGACCTGCGCCGACACGAGATGCAGCGCAACTTCGAGGTCCGGCACCAGGTCGCGCTTGCCGTACGGCAGTACCTTTCCGGTGAAGGCTTTTTTGAGATAGAAACGCCTTTTATGACGCGCTCCACTCCTGAAGGAGCGCGCGACTACCTGGTTCCCAGCCGCGTGCATACGGGCGAGTTTTACGCGCTTCCGCAATCGCCGCAGCTGTTCAAGCAGATCCTGATGATCTCCGGCTTCGACCGCTACTTCCAGATCGCACGATGCTTCCGCGATGAAGACCTGCGCGCCGACCGGCAGCCGGAGTTCACCCAGATCGACCTGGAGATCAGCTTCCCGCAGCAGGAGACCATCTTTCGCACAGTGGAAGGCTTTCTGGCCGCGGCATTCGCCGCTGTGGGGATCGCGCTGCCCACTCCGTTTCCGCAGATTACCTGGGACGAGGCGATGCGCTCCTACGGGATCGACAAGCCGGACCTGCGGCTGCCCGGCCTGAGCAACGTGCGAGAAGCGTTTTCCTCCGAGGCGCTCGCGGCCCTTGCGATCCATCCGGAGCTGCCGGTGGTTGCCCTGCGCATTCCTCACGTGGGGGAGCTTTCGCGCAAGGAGCGCGATGACAACAAGCCGCTCTTCGATACGCGCAAGGGCGCGGTCAAGTACATCGATGACCTGAAGCGGCTTGAAAAGTCATTTCCGGAGGCCGTCCGCCAAGTGCGCGCCTTGAGCCAGTCTCAGCCGGACGATCTGCTCATCATCGTGGTTGGCGACGCGCATGCGTCGGCCGCCCGGCTGTCCGCGCACAAAGCGCCGGGGCGGCTTTCCGAGCGGGAACTGCAGGTCTTCTCGGCCGCCGGCAACTTTCGGGTGGAACTGGCACGCAAGTATGCCGACCGGCACGGCGCGTTTCAAGGCACGGACGCGGCTGTGTCTTCGCTGGAGCGCCGCGATCCGGAAACAGCCGCTTTTCGCCCCGCGGGCGCAGACGGCGCGGCTGCCTTCCGGCCCATCTGGGTGACGGATTTTCCCATGTTCGAGCATGACGAGGAAACAGGGCGCTGGATGCCCTCGCATCACCCCTTTACCTCGCCGCACGAAGAAGATATGGAGCGGCTTACCTCCGACCCTGCATCGGTACGGGCCCGCTATTATGATCTGGCCATGAACGGCCTGGAGCTGGGCTCAGGTTCGATCCGGATCCATCGCCAGGATGTGCAGCAGGAGATCTTTCGAGCTCTCGGCATGTCGGATGAGGAAGCGCGGGAACGGTTCGGGTTCTTTCTGGAGGCGCTGCAGTACGGCACTCCACCCCATGGCGGCATTGCGCTAGGCCTGGACAGGATCGTAATGATCCTGGCGGGGGCAAACAGCTTGCGTGAGGTAATTGCCTTTCCTAAAACGGCAAAGGCTATTGACCTGATGGTGGACGCGCCGACACCTGTGAGCGAGCAACAGCTGCGAGAACTGCATATCAAGACTGTCTTGAAGACGTAAACTGCTGAGGCGGGGGCGCCGGGCTACCGGACGCAGGGCGGCGGCTCCCATCGGCTCCGGGCCTCGAGAGCGGCTGGCTTGAACGTGCCGGCGGTAGCGGCCGACACCCGAAAAGGATCAAAGGAGAAAAAGTCGAGATGAGCGAAGAAAAACCGGCAGCAAGCAAGATCAAGATCGGCGGCTTAAGCCGGGCGGCGCAAAAACTGGAGTCCGCACGGGAAAAGGCAGCCCAGATGAAGACGGGCGCAAAGCCGCAGAGCGGCACCTCCACGGCCGCGTGGAAGGCCAAAGACTCCTTTGCCAAGACGAAAAAGACGACCTTCCAGCGCAAGGCAGTTTAGCGGGCCCAGTCAAGCACCCCAAGCAAGAACCCCGGCAGCACCCCGGCATGACCTTCGCCGGCCCAGGGTCAGGTCCCGCACCTTGCCCGCATGTGCAGGCGGGGTGCGGCAGCCTGGGCAAGAGGCAACGCGCTACTTGCCGCCGCGCAGCCCCAGTTTGTAGACAATGCCTACCGTGCCTACAAACTCATTTTGAATGGTGCCGCCGTAACGTGTCGGCTGGTAGTCGGCGACAAAGCGAAGTGCAAGCTTGGGGCTGATGGCCGTGAGGTTGTAGTCGCCCCAACCCCCCACCGCCGCTGCAAAGGCAAGTTGATTGTTGTAAATGCCGGTATTGAACGGCTGCACTCCACTGCCCGCATATCCCTGGTCGAAGCTCCCGTAGGCTCCGCCGATCAACACATGCATGCCGGCCGTGTACTTCTCTGTCCGCAGCATGCGAAAGCTGGGGCCGAACAAAAAGATATGCTCTGACATGTTCGAGTTGCCACTGACCCCAAAGCTGTTTACGGGGATGATGAAGCTGCCGTACACTCCGCGCGCGGTCGCCTCAGCGCCGTAGGCTCGCGAGAACCAGGCCGTGGCGGTGCCGTCCCAGCCGAGCAGGTTGGTGGCGCGGGACTGGTGTGCATAGCCGGGGTTGAAGTGCGAGTAGGCAGCGCCGCCGTAAAGATCAAAGCGCTGCGGAGTATCGGCGTTGGTCACCGCCGGTGCGGTCGCGGTCACCTGCGCGTGGAGCGGAGCGGCTGAGAGCAGGGAGGCAAGAAACAGGGCACAAGAGCCGAGGCGCGTGCGCAGAAGCGGGAAAACAGACGTCAACTGGAATCTCCTGAAAGCGGCAAACGGCGGCGGCCACCCTGGGCCGGGAGCGTGCACTCGCTACAGGATAGGCTACACGGTGCGCGTCGGAGGCGAAAGCGGCTCTGCCTGCCGGTTGGCGGCGCTCAGTTCATGAAGCGCCGGTCCTTAGGATCGCGAGGCTTGGCCCCAGGGCTGTCTTCAGGCGCGACGTATTTGCCGTCCGCGTCGAAGTGGACATCGCGATTCTGTTTGCGCATGTATACCTCGAACTTCTTTGCGGCCTGCCGGCGCTTCCAGCGCGCATAGTCGTTGCGCGCGGTGTCGATACGCTCGTTCAAGCTCCCGGCCAGGCCGCCCCGGCGCGGAGCAAACCGCACATACAAGTAGCCTGCCAGCGCGCCGCCGAGCTGCGCGAGCGCATAAGCCCGATTGGCGCCAAACAGCTGCGCTATCGCCATCAGCATGTACACCGCGACCAGGTACTTGGCCTTGATGGCAATGGGCAGCGGAAAGAGTGTGAACTGGAGATCGCCGTAAAGCACGGCGAAGACGATCAGCAAGCCGAAGATGCCGCCGAAGGCGCCGGTAAACCCGAAGCCCGGGAGCGACGCGCCTGCCTCATACGGGTGCGTGGTCGCCAGCGTAAGCAGAACGGCGGTGATGCCCGCCCCGATCACCGAAACAAAGTAAAGCTCGGCGACCCAGCGGGGTCCGTGGTTGGCCTCAAGAAAGCTGCCCAGGAACCAGAGTGAAAGCAGCTCCAGCGCGGTGCCGAGGATGCCGGAATGGACAAAGCTGTAGGTGGCCAGCTGCCATACCCAGCCGTGCAGCACCAGCCCGGGCGAAAGTGCGGTGATGCCGACCAGCATGGCGGCGGTCGATGGCGCCACGGCACCAAGGACCAGCAGCAAAAAATAGGCACCAAGGTTCCAGGCAACCAGCGTCTTGGTAAAGCCCCTGAAGTCAGGGAAGGTCAGCATTCCGGCGGAGCGTGGCATAGGCGTCGCGAGTATTGTCGCAGGTTGCGGACCCGGACGCTCGCCCGCGGTGATGCCCCCCTTTCATCAATACCCAATTCGGGAGTCCTCTCGTGTGCTCGAGCCGAATGGCGGAGACCACCGCAGCACACCAGAGAGCCTGACTTGCCGGGAGCAGCGCGCCAGGCGCTGCCTGCTACCGAGCCGGCAAGGGTGGTACCGCGAGGCTCCTGTGCCCGGACGCATCCACAGCCTGGACCCCAAAGATGACATTGTCTTTAGAGATCGGGAGCGTGATGGACGTGGCCCCTGGCGGGACGGGCTCGGCGCCGGTCCAGTCGCCCTCAGCCGTGGAGCGCCAAACGATGCGGTACCCCGTACCCGCGGGCGTGCCGGCTCCGGGTTCCCAGCTCAGCATGGTGTTGTTGTCCAGATTGCGCGTCAGCACCTTTACCGCAGCCGGCGGCGGCGGGGCAGAGGCCAGGGTGGCGAGGGTGGCCGCGTTCAGGCGGGCTACGTTGGCCACGTAGGCTGTGTCGACAAACTTGAGGTAGTCGCCATACTCGATGCCACCTTCTGTGCGCAGTGTCTGGTGCTGGTGGTTGAAGTCTTCGCGCCACTCCGTCAGGCGAACAGCCGCAAAGCCTTCTTTGTTGAAGGAGCTGTGATCCCCTCCGCGGAGAAAGCGGTCAGCTCGAAAGATAAGCGTGGGATAAAAGGCCGCCGGCGCGCCGCTGCTCCCGGCATGAAAGTAGCTGCGGTCCGCCCCGGCAATGGCCCGGGCAAGCTCGCGCGAGGGCGAGTCGCTTTCATAGCCAAGCTGCTCGATCTGCCGGAGCTGCTCGGGGGTAGCGGTCGGCGGCAAACCTTCAGAAAAGACCCGCACGGTGGATT
>CAXTPL010000128.1:1168-4526 GCA_964246065.1 uncultured Acidobacteriaceae bacterium | reverse complement strand
GTGGATTTGTTCTGCGCTTCGGGTCCAACGGCGGGCGCCCCGGGCGTGGTGTTGCCGCCTACGATGTCGTTGTTGAGCACGCCTTCCAGCTGCCAGCCCTCCCTCCTGGCCAGCTGCGCCAGGTGGCGGCTGCCGTCCAGGCCCTGCTCTTCCCCCGCAACGGCGACAAAAACCAGCGTCGCTGGGAACTTGAGCCTGGACAGAGCGCGGGCCGACTCCAGCGAAACGGCGACGCCGGAGGCATCGTCATTGGCTCCGGGGGATGCGAGGTGAGGATCGAGCACATCGGTGGCGCGCGAGTCGTAGTGGCCGGTGACCAGGTACATGCGGTTGCTTTGCGCAGGGTCGGTGCCGCGCAGCACAGCATAGATATTGACCAGCTGCGTCGGCTGCGGGATGCGGCCCTGCTGCGGCTCGACAAAGGTGTCGCGCTTGACGGCGAGGCAGTTGCCGCAGCCGGCGCTGATCTCTTTGAACTGCCCTTCGATCCAGTCCGCCGCCGCGTTGATGCCTTGCCCCGGCGGCAGGTCCTTGCTCATGCTGGAAAGCGTGTTGCGCGTGCCAAAGGCGACCAGGGAAGCAATGGTCGCGTGGATGCGTGCGGGGTCGATCGTGGCGAGGGCGGCCGCGATGCGTGGATCGGCGGGCGCTGCAGCGTCCGGAGGCGTGCTGCCGGAGGCTCCGCCTGGCGCAGTGCCCGTGGTAACGCTGTTGCGGGCATCGTTCCCAGGCATACTGGCATCCAGAAAAGAGCTTTGGCCGTCAGAGCAGGCATGGATGGGCGGCGCTGCTGTCCAGGCAGCGGCGGCGATCAGGCTGACGGCAAGCGAGCGACGAAGCCGCACGTGCGGCTGAAGGAGCGTACGGGGGACGAGCAGCATGATGAGGCATCTCCAGGAAAGCGATACGGTCCGGCAGGGTGAGCAGAGCGACAGGCCAAAAACTGAAGCGATGCCGCCTTGGAAGATCGGGAGCGACAGCCGCAGCGGCGCGTTCTTGATACGTTCTTCTCAGTATGTTTCCTTGACGCAGGAGCGGCGGTGCCTTCCAGACTTGCACCTGTGATTCCCGGTGCATCTTGGCTGGCGTGGCACGAGTTTATCTTAACCAGCACCCCTTATTGATTGGAGGCTTTATGCTTTGCCCGGAATGTGACAACGCCCTCGACATCGACGCCGATGACGTGGAAGAAGGCGATTCGGTCACCTGTGACGAGTGCGGAACCGAGTATGAGATCGTAGCAACTGACCCATTGGAACTGGCACGGGCCGACGAAGAGATTGACGAAGACGAGCCCGCGATGAGCGAGGACGAAGAGGAGTAGCGCATGTTTGAGGAAAAACGGCAGGCGGCCTTGCGAGGCGGTGCGCGGGGCTCCATGCGGGGCAGATGGGCGGCGGTGGTGGTCCTGCTGCTGGGCTGCCTGCTGGTTCCTCTCGGCATCGGCGCGCAGACGCTGGTCAAGTCTGTGGAGGGAAAGGTGCTCGGTTCGGGCACCACCCCGCTGGCCGGAGCCATCGTGTATCTGCAGGACGAGAAGACAAACGTGATCAAAACGCTGATTGCCACGGCGGACGGCGGCTACAACTTTAGCCAGTTGCCGGCCGACACCGACTACAACGTTTGGGCGGAGTACAAGGGTAAAAAGAGCAAGGTACGCCTGGTGAACTCGTTTGACACCAAGCTGCATGTGACGCACAACTTCCATATCAGCGACAAGTAGAGCCCGCTTTCGGGCGCCCGTGCCGGTCCCGAGCCGGCGGCCGGAGCAATTCTGCGCCGGTGCTGCGCTAAATTGCCTGCGGGCCGTCCATGCTTGAAGCCGGGTCGTGTGATGGCCGGGATCATGGCCCCGGGCCTTCGCTGAGCCGTCATACGAGCAAACCAGACGGGGCCGTGCCCGGCATGGCGCCTATACTGGTAGGGCTGCCATTCCACCGTCTCCGCCGTACCCCACGTCCTCACAGCCGGGCTTAGCCTGGCGCCCGGAGCAGTGCCCGGCGCAAAAGGGGCTTACAGGGTGTTCCCTGAGCATTCCGGGGGCGACGCGAAGGGGGCAGCAGTCGCCATGCAGATGCCTACCCTCCAAGCCGGCGCAACTCCCGAGCCGGCCCGGTCTCGTATGGCTCGTGCGGCAGAGGTCCTGGCTCACTTCGGGCCTGCTTTCGTCGCATCGATCGCCTATATTGACCCCGGCAACTTTGCAACCAACTTCGATGGCGGCGCGCGCTTCGGGTATCGGCTGCTGTGGGTCCTTCTCTGGTCAAATGCAATGGCCGTGCTGATCCAGTATCTTTCGGCCAAGCTCGGGATCGCTACCGGCCGCACCCTGCCGCAGAACTGTCGCGAGCATTTTTCCCGGCCGGTGACGATCCTCCTCTGGGTGGCCGCGGAGATAGCCGCGCTGGCCACGGACCTTGCCGAGTTCCTGGGTGCGGCGCTGGGCGTATACCTGCTGTTCGGCCACACCCTGGCGGCGCACGGCATGAGCAAGACGGGCATCCTGCTGCTGGCCTCCCTTCTTGTCACGCTGATGGTCTTCGCGCTGCTTGCGCTGGAGTCTCGGGGCTTTCGGCGGTTTGAGATCGCGATTGTGGGCTTTGTCTGCGTGATCGGCGCCTGCTACGCGCTGGAGCTCGGCTTTATCCATCCCGACTGGCCGAGCGCAGCCTTCCACACGCTGGTGCCGATGGTCGATCGAGGCAGCATCTATATCGCGGTCAGCATGCTGGGCGCCACCGTGATGCCGCACGTGGTTTACCTGCACTCCGCGCTGGTGCAGCCGCGGCTGCGCCAACAACTGGCGGGCGCTCCGGCGCATGAAGTAGAAGTGTCGCGCCAGCAGATGCTGTTTTACGAAAAGATCGACGTGCTGGTGGCGATGAACGGAGCATGGCTGGTGAACTCGGCCATGGTGATTGTGGCGGCGGCAGCGTTTGCCGGGCGCAGCTGGCCCCACGGGCTCTCGATTGAGGATGCGCACCAGACGCTGGGGCCGCTCCTGGGGCAGGCCTCGGCGACCATCTTCGCGGTGGCCCTGCTATGCTCCGGCCTGTCGTCGGCCACGGTCGGCACCATGGCTGGGCAGGTGGTGCTGGAGGGGTTTCTTGAGATTCGCTTTAGCGTCTTTTTGCGGCGCCTGCTTACGCTGATCCCGGCATTGGTGGTGATCGGCGCGGGGCTCGACCCGCTGCGCATCCTGCTGCTATCGCAGGTGGTGCTGAGCTTTGCGCTGCCGTTCGCGCTGATTCCTCTGCTGCTGCTGACCGGCCGGCGCGGCGTGATGGGCGCCTTTGTCAACAAGGTTTGGGTGGGTCGCCTGGGCTGGGCGACCGCCGGCGTGATCATCGCGCTCAAC
>CAXTPL010000128.1:0-1158 GCA_964246065.1 uncultured Acidobacteriaceae bacterium | reverse complement strand
TCGGAACCGGCAACAGCTGATCGCGATGGCGTGATGTGCCGCCCTTGCATGCCTCAGCGGGATGCAGTCGCGGACGCTTGCCGAACCAGCCCAGCCGCGATGGCGTGGAGGAGCTGGCCGTCTGCTGTGTCGCCGCTCAACTCCCACACCATGACGCCTCGCAACCCCTGCGCGGCGGCATAGGCCGCTTTTTCGCGCGCGGAGGCCGGGTCGTCAAAGGTCCAGAACGTGGTGCCGTCGTATAACCAGGGCGTTTGGGCGTGCGTGTCGCGGTACAGGGTGGACTTGGGCACCAGTGCGGCTATGGCATGGTAAGGGGTGTCTTCCCGAACCGATTGCCCGGTTTGAAAGAGGCCGTGGCCCGTGCCGTTGACCCCCTGCCAGTGATAGCCATAAAACGGGACGCCCAGCAGGAGTTTGGCGGCGGGAACGCCGGCCGCGACATACTCCTGGACCGTACCGGCAACGGTACCCTGGTTCGGCGGCGCGCCTTCCATGGTAAACAAAGGTGCAAGCATGCCGGTTTGCTGCTGCCATGGACCGCTATAGTCGTAGTTCATCAGCCCTACCTCATCGACAAGGGGTGCCAGCTTTGCCCAGTCGACGCCCGGGTAGCGCCGGGTGCCCGGACCGGCTGAGACGGTAAGCAGCAGGGGTGCGGCCGAGCCGGAAGCCGCCTGTGCGGCGGAGAGCTGGCTGCGAAACTCAGCCAGGAGCGCCATGTAGTTGGACCCGTCCTCCGGCGTTTGCGGAAACTCCCAGTCCACGTCGATCCCGTCGAAGAGCCTTGGCGCTTCTATCCCCGGCGCGAGGTGCCCTTGCACAAACATGCTCACGCAGGAGCGAACAAAGGCTTCGCGCATCGACGGCTGAGCGGCTTGCGCAAAGTTCTGCGCCTTTCCTTCAAGCGAGATCACCGTGCGGATGCGCGGGTACCTGGAGCGAAGCAGCTGGAGCTGGTGGAGGCCGCCCCGAAAGGCCGCCGCAGGCAGGTCGGCATGGCCGTCCACACTCATCTCTGCGGGGTAGGTGTGGTTGAGGTCAGCCTCAGGGTCGGCGATCACGCACTGGCCGTCACGAACGGTGGCCTGCGCATAGTCGATCTGGTCGAGCAGGGCCGCAGCGCCTGAGGTGACAAGGTCATGCGCGGTCCAGGGT
>CAXTPL010000127.1:9715-10103 GCA_964246065.1 uncultured Acidobacteriaceae bacterium | reverse complement strand
GCCCGAGCCCGTGCTCACCCCAGCACTGCCGCCCAGGGCCGTCGCCACCAGGGCTCCATCCGGCGAGCCCAGGCCCGTGCACGCATCCCAGCCCGGTCCTGCCTGGTAGGTCCCGTTGTTGCCGCTGGTAATGTCGTGAAAGGCAGACGGATCACCGTAGAGCGTGGGATTGATAAAGCCCGCTCCAGCCTGGCCCGCAGCCGCCCGCGCCTGGTTCACCAGCGCCAGCAGCCCGGCCCAGAGCGGCGCGACAGCGCTCGTGCCCCCGACCACGCCTGCCTGCCCATCGATCAATACGTTGTAGCCTGTCGAGGGCGCAGCATCGCCCGCTACATCCGGTACGCCCCGGCCTGTGCCGCCGGTTGAGTTCGCCGGCACACCCGCACTT
>CAXTPL010000127.1:0-9705 GCA_964246065.1 uncultured Acidobacteriaceae bacterium | reverse complement strand
GATCGCCGAGCCTGAGCCCTCAAGCTGCGTGCCCCCGCATGCCAGCACATGCGGGCTCGACGCCGGAAAATCGACATTGTCGCCCGATCCGCCATCGGACGAACCGCTGTCTCCTGACGCCACCGTGATCGTGATACCCAGCGCGCCGGCCGACTGGCACGCCGCATCGAGGGCCGTCCGCGAGGTCGCTGACCAGCTGGCTTCCGGCCCACCCCAGCTGATTGAAATCACCGATGGCCGATTGGCCGTATCGTGCACCGCCGTTGTGATCGCATCGATAAAGCCCTGGTCGGTGTTGGGAGCAAAATACACGGCAATCTTTGCGCCGGGCGCGACGCCGCCGGCTACCTGGATGTCCAACGCTACTTCACCATCGGCCCCGTTCGGGTCGCCCGGCGCGTTGGTGCCGCCGTCGACCGAGACCGCGACCACGGTAGGCGGCGTGAGGCCCAGCCCGCCGAAATACGTCGTGATGTCGCTCGCCGTATATCCCCCGCCGAGCTCGATGATGCCGACAGTCTGCCCAGCACCCGTGAGCCCCTGCGGGAAGTCGTACAAGGCGGCTACCTGCGGGGGATTGAAGGCGGTCGCGACAGCTGCGGGCTGCGCGGCGAGGCGGCGAAAGTGAGGCGTTGCAATGGGCCGCGTGTCGAGCCCCAGCACCGCTTCTACCAGCGGCGCATGGCTCTCCGACAGGTGAATAGTTCCCTCATAAGCGTGGAAGTGGCAGTTGAGGTCGAGCTGCTGATAGGTCTGCAGCGTCACCCCAAAGGCCTCTTCCATCGCGGCAGCGGTGCCGCGCACCACCAGCGTTCGGCGAGACAGGCTCGATGCCCCCTCGTCGACAGCCAGGCCATGATCGTGCGCCATCTGCCGCAGCGCCTCAAAGTCTGCCGGGTCGCCTGCATACTCGGCGGCAAACTCTTCATGGGTGAGGATCCGGCCGCCCAGGTCGGCAAGCTTCAAGGGCTTTTTGCGGCGGGTAATGATGGAAACGGTAAGGATCTGCTGCGGCGCGATCGGCCCGGTCAGCGAGGAGCGAGCAGGCTGTGAGCGGTCGCTGTTCGGAAATGAAACGCGCGCGTGACTTTTGTTTGCCATGTTGGTTACCTCAGCCGAAAGCTTAGACGATTCCTATGCTTCGCTGCGAGGTACCCGTGGTGCGCGCCACTTTGGCGTACCATTCCCAACAATTGTGAGTGAGGGCCGAGCGGCCCCGCGGCTTCATGGCTCCGCAGTTTGCGGCCACCCTTACCCACGTGCACCGGTGTGCGGTGCACGGGTACCAAGGGCAGCGCTTACGATACTTCCCGATGAAACAGATCGTCCTTCTCTTCACAAGGCGAGCACATGCAGCTAGCCGCACTCCCCACCAGCAGCGCGGCTCCTACCGTGATTGCAATCGCGGGGAGATACGGGCTCAAGTGTGAGAGATGGCTGAGCAGATCGTGAACATGTAGAAACCACATGGTGGCGCTCCCAGGTTATTCAACCTTCTACAAATGTATGGAATGCAGAATCTTTCGAGAGGTTTTCCGCATCGCTCTCGAACTTCACCATCATCACACTTCGGGGTGGCAGGTGAATACGGCAAAATGATTTTCCAACGCCTGACGGTGCGCTGCTGCTCCAAAATGGAACAAACACCGCGAAGAAGCGCCGAACGCGCCCGTACGAGGTTCCAGGCCGCAGCTGACAGGCAAACTCCCGCAAGACGGGCCGTTGCCGGCGGCGTGCACCCGTCGAATCGCAGGCTGGCATAAAGGCGAAAGAAGAGCGAAGATGAAGTATGGCGTCTCCCGCCCAAGCTGAGCCACGTCTTCGCTGGCTCTTTCTCGATCTCAACTCCTACTTCGCTTCCGTCGAGCAGCAGGAGCGGCCGGAGCTGCGCGGACGCCCGATTGCAGTGGTGCCCGTGCTCGCCGACACCACCGCGTGCATCGCCGCCAGCTACGAGGCCAAGGCCTTCGGCGTCAAAACCGGCGTTCAGGTCGGCGAAGCCAAGCGGATGTGTCCCGAGCTGGTGCTGGTGGAGGCGCGGCACGAGGAATACGTCGCCTACCATCACCGCATCATCGAGGCGGTCGAACGCTGCATCCCGGTTACGGCTGTGCTTTCGATCGATGAGATGGCCTGCTCGCTCATGGGCCGCGAACAGCCGTTGATGGCCGCGCTTGCCCTTGCCGCGCGTGTCAAGCAGGCGGTCCGCGAGCACGCCGGGTCTACCCTTCGCTGCTCGATCGGCTTGGCGCCGAACCGCTACCTGGCCAAGATCGCCTCTGACATGGAAAAGCCCGACGGCCTGGTCGCGCTCACACCGGACATCCTCCACGCAGCTTTGTCCGGGCTCACCCTGCGCGACCTGCCGGGCGTCGGCGCACGCATGGAGCAGCGGCTGCTCACAGCAGGCATCCGGACCATGCCGCAGCTGCTTGCGCTGGACCGTGAGCGGATCCATGAAGTGTGGGGCAGCACGGGCGGCGAAAAGCTGTGGCATTGGCTGCGGGGCGAGGACTTCAACGATCCCACGCTCGAGCACCAGAAGTCGATCTCGCAAAGTCACGTCCTGCCGCCCGAGCTGCGCAGCGAGCAGGGCG
Organism: uncultured Acidobacteriaceae bacterium; assembly: GCA_964246065.1. Taxonomy (GTDB): domain Bacteria; phylum Acidobacteriota; class Terriglobia; order Terriglobales; family Acidobacteriaceae; genus EB88. Next base: position 7,108 of record CAXTPL010000127.1, on the reverse strand, counting down.
CCTACGCGGTGCTGCATAAGCTGCTGCACAAGGCTGCTATGCGTCTGCGCGCCGCGCGTTTGTGGACCACGCACGTGACGATCACGATCAAATACGTGGTGCCGAAGGCGACCGCGACCAAGCGCCACCTGTCCGGCATTCCGCAGAGCGTCTGGGCGCAGGGCTGCGCCGTCATCGAGTGCCAGGACAATCAGACGCTGGTGGAAGTGCTGCAGAAACTTTGGGCGCGGCGTCCAGGTGCAGCAGCCGGGCCGAGTCTTCCTTCGTCGACCGAAGCTTCGGAGGCGCGCGGACGCGCCGATCGTCCGGCGTCCGCTCAGCCTGCGCCCCCAGGCATCCCGTTCTACGTAGGCATCTGGTTAGGCGAACTGGTGCCGGATCACCTGCATACGCTGTCGCTGTTTGGAGAGCTGGAAACAGAAAAGAAACGTACCCGCCTGGCCAGCACCATGGACGCGGTGAACCAGAAATACGGCACAAGCATGCTTGCCCCCGCGAGCATGCTGCTCGCCAAAGCGGCCGCGCCCACGCGCATCGCCTTCACAAACATTCCCGACCTGTTCTGATCGCTGTGTCAGACTCCGGAAGCGGCCGACAGAGGCGCGTAGACGTAGAAATGGTCGCCGCAGATCGAACCTGAAAACGCCCCCAGGGTTTGCAAACGGAGTGCCTGGATGCGGTCCGGCGGAACAGGCTTGTCTGTAACCAGCACCGCTGATCCGGTTTGCGATCGGATGCTGTTCCACTCGGCCTGTGTCGGTAAGTGCTGGTTGAGAAAGTCCGCGCGGGTCCAAAAAATGAAGGACGCGCGGCGCTGCCTCTCCAGATCGTACTGTGAAGCGACCTGGAGATCGGACAGGATGGCGCTGCCGATGTAATCAGGTTCAAAGACCAGCGTGGCCCGATCCAGGTGCCTGGAACGCAGAAGTGCCTCGACCTGCGGAGCCGAAGAAAAGGGGTGCGTCAAGCCCATCGAAAAGGCATAGATGCCTGCGAAGAAAGATGTCGCGAGCACCGAACCCAGCAGCACCGAACCCGGGAGCACCGATCGGGCCGCTCGGAACGGCCCTTTCGCTCGGTCGGCGGCAGTTCCTGTTTGGTTTTGGGTCGTGGGCAGGCCGCCGTCGATCCACATGGCGATCAGCAGGGCAACAAACAGCCAGCCCACGTGGCGCATATAAGCGAGTTCCGCCAGAACGAGTTGAAGAACAAGCACGGCCGCTGTACATGCGAGAAAAGCTCGCGGCAGCCATCCGCGCAGGCAAAGCAGAAGGATGGCCGGAAAGAGTACGTACCCCACCAACGCACCGTCGCGGGCGTTGAGCACGTCCCAAAGCGTGTGGTTCCAAAAGCCTGGAACCAGAAGAAGGAGCGGGAGGTATGCCTTGGCGATAATGATGCCGGCGAGAAGACACTTATCAGCGAGAGTCAGCGCGGCGTGGTGGCGAAGAAACACGCCCGTATCTGCGGGCGGACGCACAAGCAGGAGGCAGCCTGCAACCGCAAAAACAAAACACAAAGACGCAGCGGTAGAAGCCGGCGTGACCGCAGCCAGGGAAAAGCGCGCACCCTCGCGATGCCCGGGAGGGCAAGCGAGCATGCGCCACACGTAGACGCCGAACAGGCTCGTCGCAGTCACGGCTGCCGGCAAGGAGGTCAGCGCGGCAAGGGCCAGCAGCAGCGGCGTGAGCCAAGGCCAGCTGCGTGTATGCTCCGCCAGGAGCCTGGTGGCCAGCAGAAGAAGCAAGATGCCAGGCGCATAGTTACGCACCACCTCCCCATACTCAAAGAGAAAGAAATAGGAGAAAGGCGCAAGGATGCGAACGGCGACCGGCAGGCCGCGGGCCGAGAACAGGAGAAACGCCGTTCCGATCGCGCACAGGAGATGAGGGAGCTTCATCCACTGGGGGTTCCACGAAGCATGCGCAAAAGGCATGATGAGCAGATGCCACACCGGAGGATGCCCTTCGTAGCGCATGTTAGAGAGCAAAGAGGGGAGGGAGCGGCTGTCCCGCGCCAGCAACCATGCCTGCGCCTCGTCGGCCCAGTAGGCGTGGAACGCAGCGCCCACGCAGAGCATGGCTGCCTGGATCGCCAGCAATCCCCAAAGCAGCGGTGGAGGTAGACTGCCCTTTGTTCGTCGAAGAACTTCCATAGCTTTCAGGCGCGAGCTCCCGAGAGTCTCCTTTGTGCGTGCCGATCCCCTGCGCGGGTGGGGCGGTGCTTCGATGGCTTCGGCTTTGCAGGGATTATACCGGCGCTCGTTCGGCACGCAGCCCATAACCAGCCACTCCGGCGAGGCTGTTTCCGTTTTAGAACAGTTGCGCAACAAGGTGCCGGCAGGCGCTGGGAGCCTTGCCCCGCGTGGGGACACCGCCTGAGGCGCTCGCGCCGTCTTCCAGAGGCGTTCGCGCCGTCTTCCAGAAGCGTTCGCGCCGTCTTCCAGAGGCGCCCGCGCCGTCTTCCAGAGGCGCCCGCGCCGTCTTCCAGAGGCGCCCGCGCCGTCTTCCAAGAAGCGCCACTTACTGGCGGCCGCCGTGGCGGTATACCCGTCACCAAGTGACCGCGAGCCGCGCAGGCGGTCTTCTTCTTCAAGATTCGACGATTACAAGCAGGCACCAAACCCGAGCGTCCCCGCGACCAGGTACGCTTCCGGCGTCGCGGTCAGGGGTGTCTTGCCATCCTGCTCGAAAAGCGTGAGCTGAAAGGGCGGCCTGCATCCCGCTACGGCGGCCGGCACGGCAAACATGGTGTAACCTGGCGGCCCGGCCTGCTGGGTTGATCCGGTCGCGGTGGGCTGGAGCGGCTTCTGCGTGGGCACGGTCATTGTGTAGCTCGCGCAAAAGGGAGCGTTCCCGGGGCACGTCCCCGCGGCGGTGGTAAAACTTTCTGTTTGCGTTGGGACCAGGCTGGGCATGGCCAGGTTCCACAGGTTCTTTGAGCCGTCGAGGCCGGTGAGCGTGTAGAACGCCGCGACGGAACCGGTCGCCGCCACAGGCTCGCTGGTGATGGTGCCGGTAATCACTGCCGGCTCTGAGGTTTGCTGCTGCTCCGGAACGAGGCAGATCAGGAAACATCCGCCCATGTTGAAAGTGCCAAGGCTCGCCGAACCTGTGACGTTTGAGACAGACGCCGGGTACGCCTTCCCCGTGGCATCCAACGCCAGCAGAACCAGCGCCGCAGGCTGCGCCACCGGGCCCGGTGAACATAGGCTGAAGCCACCCTTAGCATCGCTCGACGCAGTCTGCACCGGCAAGAAGTTATAGATCAGCAGCGCAGGCGATTGGCTCACCGTCTCCAACACCGCCCAACCCTGCGCCACCGGAAGCCCGGTCAGCGAGTCCTGCATGGTACCGGTGAGCAGCGTTCCTGCGCAAGCTGGTTTCACGGGCTGCGTTGGCGCCCCGGTAGAGGCTGTCTTGCCGCCGCACCCCGCTGCCAGGAGCACGCAAAGAATCGAGCAATAAAACAGGAGATGACAGTACGTTTTCAATAGCGAACCTCTAAGTAAAGCGACGATGCGGCATCTGGCTATCCGCTCCGACGGCTATTTTGCGGAAGCGCCCAAGATGAGTGAAAAGGTGACAAGGCCAGCGGCAAAGATGAGAAAGTTCCGTACGTGATGATTGCGGTGCTTCGCGCTTTGAGTAGTGTTCGGCGGAGATGCCTTTGGGCACGGAGCAGGCGCATTCTTAGCAGCGGAACCGTCGGCCGACTGCGAACGCAGCTTTGAGAATAGGGTAGTTTCCACCACTCGGCGTGTGGCGACCGTATCGAGCGATGACACTGTAGAAAATCGCAGGTCGGGCCGCCTCTGCGGGCTAGCCTCCCCGCTCGAAGCAAAACTATTTAGGTAGACAGGCAAGAGCAGGTATGCTGCGGTGAACTTGATCATTACGCATCTCCAATAACACAACAGATCAAACAGATTCGGCGAAACGCACTTAACTCGAGCTTGCGCATATCTCACTTGGCGAGCGAGCCAAGGATAACGTACATCACTGTCACGCCAGCGACGATGATGAGGATGTTGCGAAGCCGGTGGCTGTGGTGTGGTGGGGTACTCTGAGAAGCAGGCGCTCCCGGTTGCGCTCCGGCATTTGAATCAGTAGCTTCGTCACTGTCAGCAGCGGCTGGAAAGGCGCTTGAGGCGGCTGGCCCCTTTGTATCTTTAGAGCAAGCGGAGCACCCCTTTTCATCATGGAGAGCCTCAGCATGCGTCGACTTTGCAGGAGAGGAGGCTTGTACAAAGCTAGGCTTCCCGTCTCTGAGCAGAATCCGAGGCGAAATCTCAGCGCTCGAAGCCGTTCTGGGAGCAATAGTTGCAACAATTAAGCAGGCGGCCAAAACTCGCATCACTAAGTCTCCTGAGACACTTAAGCCTTGGCGCCCTGAGTATTCCATGCGGGCGCCAATTCCTATGAAGTGCGATTAAAATACAGGATTAGTCAACTTATCGCGAAGATAGAATGCCCGCGCGGAGTCATCGTCTATAAATGCACTGCCATTAATCGGATGCGCAGGTTCTCCTACGTTCACACGCACGTTGGCGGACGCGCCGGGTTGGCCGGTAAACCGCTCAACAAGACACCCGTAGAAGACTCCGTCCCCTAAGGAGATGGAAAGGAGATAGTCTGCGTAGGTTATGTCCCCGTTGGCATAAAGAGTGGAAAAGCTCAAGTTATAAGCGTCAATGTATGCCTGCGGAGTGATCGGATAGAAGTCAGGATTAAAGTTATAAGTGCTGTGCTTGGAAAGGGACAGGGCAAGCTCCACGTGATTCCCTTCCGCAACTCCCTGAGAGAAATAGCCATAGTTGCTTTGGTCGAAGAAAGTACCTTCATGTGCTGCCGTGTATAGGATGTATAGCTTGTAGGCAGTCGGGTCAGGGTTAAGACCTCCATTCACCGGCGGCGCACCCACCAGCATCACGGAACGCTCCGCGTCCAGCTCATGGCCGCTCAGTTGCTGAATGACCGCGTCCAACCCAACATAGGAGTAGTAGCAGGCTCCGCCACCGCCCACCAAGCCACCATCGGCATTCCAAAGCGTCATGTAGTCGATGCGCAGAGCAAAGATTTGTTCGCCGGTTTGTCTGGTCATCAAGCCCAGGGGCGCCACGTGATAGTAGCTGAAGGGCGGCTGGGTCCCGACAAGCGATGTGACGGTCATCGGTACGTAATTGCCAAAGGTGGCGAACTGATCCCGCTCGCCTGCGGAGCTTTCGTAATACGGCGTGAAGCTATCTGCCACCGTGCTCTCCAGCCAGTCTGGAAGGCCATCCTGATCCGCGTCAGTCTGACGGAAACCTGGAGGCTGGCCGCAGATACCGCAGCCAATCTTCTGCATTGGCTGACCGGTGGTCGCGCTTTGCGACGGAGAGATTACCGCTCCGGTGCCGTTCGGCGTCACGAAATTAAAAGTGGAGGACACCACAGAACTGTTCTGCCCGGATGTGATCTTTGCCGTTCCGTTGAGCAGATCCTGCCATGGGGGAAGTTTCGTCGATGAGGAGTACGTCGCAGCGAGGTTCCTAAGCTTGGCGAGCGTGGGCTGGACCGTTGTAAGGTACTGCTGCACCTGCGCAGCCGTCATGCTTTGCACAATCTGGTTTTGCTGCGCTTTTAGTTGATGGCTGGGAGGGATAAGCGAGGGCTTAGCCAAGCCCGGCACCTGCGCGAGTAGGGGGGGCGATAACGGGTAAGAGGGTGGAGACAGCCAGGGCGGATAATCGAAGACAAGGCATGACGCTTCGCATGGATGTATGCTCCGTTGCAGGTCAGAAGGGTTGAACGTATACGCTACAAGGGAGTGCTCGCGATATCCGACAAAATTTTCCACGCCTGCTATATATGTTGTGCCCAACATTTACACATCGAATAGCTCCGGTCAAGTGGATATTCCTCAACGTTTGGCAGGGTGCGGCGTGATGCAAGTAAGTTCTTTATACCGCGGTCGCCTGGCGCGCTCGCCTACAGGCTTTCTGCACCTTGGGCACGCGCGGACATTTGCCGCCGCTGTGGCGCGGGCGCGAGCTGCTTCGGGTGTGCTCGTCTTGCGCGACGAGGATGTGGACCCGCAGCGAGCGCGCCCAAGCTTTGCCGCGGCGATGCTCGAAGACCTGCGCTGGCTTGGACTTGGATGGCAGGAGGGACCGGACATCGATGGCACGATGCGCACAACGCCTACTGGGAAGCGCCAAGCTAGACTGGAACAGCCCCGCGGCCGCGGCATCGCCTTTCTCCTCTGGACGAGGCATACTTTCTCCGCCAGCACCCGGTGCCCGACGCCAGTCGAGCATACACCTGCGGCCCCGCACGGTATTGCGCATGATGCCTAGCCAGGTGCGTCTCCGGTCACTTGGAGCTAGCGGCTTGCTCGCTGCCCTTGGGTGTCCGTACGGAGTTGGCTGCTCCCAGGGCATCCCTGGGCAGCATGAGCACGAGCATGCAGCTATGTAACAGTGTGGAGCAGGAAACCACTGCGCGGCGCACCTGCTTTGCATCCGAGCCGCCGGGGAAAAGCGTCGGCTTGCCCGGGGCATATAGCGCAGCCTGCGCGGCCAAGGCTATCTTCGGCTCTATTTCTTTCAGCTCAGGATCACCAAGGATCCAGCTTGCCCCGTCCACCTTGCCGCGCGAAAGCAAGCGGACACGCTTCTTTCGTCACGTCGCCCTGACGGCCGGATCTCACACCCTAAAAATCGCCTACAACGGCGACGGTAACTACTTCTGAGGTTTATTTTTATTTCAGGCCAAGGAGGTGCGTAGCAGGGCCAGGCTGCAGGTTTTCCAAGTCGGCCTTGTCTCGTCGGAGGCTCCAACGCCGGGAAGGGCGCCCCGGGACTATCGTCAAAAGGGTACTGTCGCGCCCAAAGGGCGTCACTGAATCCTCACCTGTCGCAGAGGAGCGCTCTTCTGGCACAGAACTGTGCATGCAAAGGTCAGGCAGAAGCAACCACTTGAATTTACGAAAGCCACTTTGCCACAAGCGACCGTTGGCCTAGTGAGAGAAGTCCTCCAAACGCTGGCGCTCACTGTTTAGAACCGCGCATCTAGTGTGCTGTCCCAGAGATACTTGTTAAAACAGAGGCAGCTGCGTTAACCTC
>CAXTPL010000126.1:0-10136 GCA_964246065.1 uncultured Acidobacteriaceae bacterium | reverse complement strand
CATTTGTGATTCGGATCGTAGGAACTTTGATAAGCGCAGAGAGTGATCGTGGTTGCGTCTTGCGCGTCAGCCGGGGGTGTACCTTTCAGTAAGCCGTCTTGGGTCACCGTCAGCCAGTCTTGAGGAGGTATCTGAGTGAAGTTTGCCGGTTTGCTGGTAGTTATCTGGTAACGATAGGGCGCGCCCTGGTCGCGGGGGCTAATTCGATGGTGTCGATCTGCTGGGCCTGCGCTTGGGCGAAGAAGGGCGCCAATGCCAGCAGGAGAGCGGCAAGGATACGTTGAATGCGCATAACCGGACAAGTATGCGCGCTTCCTGCTACTCGTCAAGTGGATGATCCGCGGCGGTGATCGCCCGTTGGCGGCACGGTCGCTGCGGGAGCGAAGCGGTACACACGCCCACGAAGTACGCGGTCTCCGCTCTTACTCTGGCGGCTGGGCGGGCGAGCAGAAGCCCCGTTTTGCTCAGAATGACTGCGTGTTCCGGTGTTGAGCTAATCGAGCGGGATAACTCCCCTACTTAGGTGGTTATCCCGTTCGCCTAAAGCGGCGCGACCTGCTCATCTATCTTGGCTCTTTCCTGCTCGCGGACGCGATGGGCGTAGCTGGCCTCGATAAAAGCCGCGAACAGCGGGTGCGGCTCAAGCGGTTTGCTCTTGAACTCGGGGTGAAACTGGCACGCCACGAAAAAAGGGTGGGTAGGGATCTCTACGATTTCTACGTAGGTCTGGTCCGGGGTGGTACCCGTGATTCTGAGGCCGGCCCCGGTCAGCAGGGCCTCGTACTCTCGATTGAACTCGTAACGGTGACGGTGACGCTCTGAGATCTCAGTCGTGCCGTAGGACTGTGCAGCAACCGAGTCCGGAGCCATGATGCAGTCCCATGCGCCTAACCGCATGGTCCCGCCCATCTCTTCGACCCCGGTGAGCTCGCGTAACTTGTAGATGATGCGATGGGGCGTGGCCGGGTCGAATTCGCTCGAGTTGGCATGATGGAGACCGCACACATTGCGAGCGTATTCAATGCAGGCCGTTTGCATGCCGAGGCAGATGCCGAAGTAGGGGATGCGCTGCTCGCGGGCGTAGCGGATGGCGTGGAGCATGCCTTCGATGCCGCGCTTGCCGAAGCCGCCGGGGACGAGGATGCCGTCGAAATCCTGGAGTTGAGACACGGCGGAAGGCGGGACCAACCCCGGGAGGATGAAACTGCCAGCGCGGCCGCCGCCCCCTTCATGGGAGGTGGTTACGGCGCCTTCAGCGTGAGACGCCTCCAGGCCTTCGGCTTCAATCCAGGTCACGCGTAACTTGAGCCCGATCTTCAAGGCCCCGTGGGTCAGTGCCTCTTTGAGCGACTTATAACTGTCTTCGTACTCCACATACTTGCCGACGATGCCGACGTGGACTTCATCGCGCGGATGGTAGGCGCGGGTCAGCAGGTCCTGCCACTTCGACATGTCGGACGGCTTTGCGTCCAGGTGCAGATACTTCAAAATCAGCGCGTCGACGCCCTCCTGCGAAAAGGCAAGCGGGACTTCATAAATCGAGTCCACGTCGCGTGCGGTGATGACGGCCTTTTCCTCCAGGTTGCAAAACAGGGCGATCTTGCTCTTGATCTCGTGCGAAAGCGCACGGTCCGAGCGGCAAAGCAGAATATCGGGCTGGATGCCGATCGAGAGCATCTCCTTGACCGAGTGCTGGGTGGGCTTGGTTTTGAGCTCCTGCGCGGCCGAGATCCAGGGCACAAGGGTCACGTGAACAAAAACCGTGTTTTCGCGGCCCAGTTCCTGCCGCATCTGGCGGATCGCCTCGAGGAAGGGCTGGCTTTCGATGTCGCCGACCGTGCCGCCGATCTCGACAATGGTCACATCGACCGGGGTGCCGGTGGTTGCGGACGCGGAAACCTTGCGCATCGCGTTCTTGATCTCGTTGGTGACGTGCGGGATGACCTGGACGGTCTTGCCCAGGTAGTCGCCGCGCCGCTCCTTGGTAATAATCTGCTCATAAATACGACCGGTGGTCAGGTTGTTGTCGCGGGTCAGATGAGCGTGAGTAAAGCGCTCATAGTGGCCGAGGTCAAGGTCGGTCTCGGCGCCATCGTCGGTTACAAACACCTCGCCATGCTGGAACGGGCTCATCGTGCCGGGGTCGACGTTGAGGTAGGGGTCGAACTTCATCAGGTTGACGCGCATGCCGCGCGACTCAAGCAGGCAACCGATCGAGGCTGCGGCAAGACCCTTGCCGAGCGAGGATACGACGCCGCCCGTCACAAAGATGTACTTTGCTGACATGGGTGCTTCTCTCTGGATGGATTGGGTGTGCTGGATGGAGGCGGTGGGCACTTCCAAGTATCGCATGGCACCCCGGGCCTGGAGGTTCAAGAGTTCAGAGCCGACGGTCGGGGTTGAGCGTCCTGGGTCCTACTTCGAAAGTAGTCTGGCTGCCCGGGTACTCTTGCGGCCTCTCTCAGCGCGTAATGGTGCGCTGCGCCGTGCTTGACACGGTCAGGGCCGTGAGAGACGTAAAGGGAACAGGCATGGAGTAGGTGGCCGTCACGGTCACCGCTACCGTCGAGCCGATCGTGTTAGCCGGCGAGTACGTGACCTGGGTCGTGGCCCCGGAGGGCTCGACGGCGATGAGGAAGGGCGCAACCACGGCCGAAACAGAAGCATCGTCGGCCGGATTGAGGCTAAGCGTGCTGTGGAGGCTCGCGTAGCGGGCTGCGGCGCGCGAAGCATAGGTGATGTTGCACCAGCCGAAGAGCACGATCGCAAAGGAAAAGATGCCGAAGAGCAGCATCAGCAGCACGACCATCATCAAGGCCGTTTCCACCAGTTGCGATCCTTGATCTTCGCCGCGAAGCTGCTTCCAGGCTGTCATGGTGCGGGCGGCACCTCAAAGGAGGCAAAGCCCTGCATGGCGAGCGTGCTGGGGAAGCCGGCGAACTTAAGAACGGCGCTGCCGGTGTAGTTGGTCGTCACCTGGACAAACATCAGCGGACCGCCGCCGCCGGGGCAGGTAGCCGTGGCTCCCACCGGCGGCCCGCCTGAGGAGCAGCCATACGTGTTGACCGCTGTCACCGACATGGAGCTCCCCAGCATGGGCGCCGAGGCGTTGGCGGCATTCTGCATCCCGGCAAGATTTGTGTAGTTGCCCGGGATGGTGCCGTACGCAGCCCCGGCCGCCGCTGCCTCCTGCAGGTTGATCTCCTGGACGATGAGGAAGGCGTAATCAGCAATGCCGATCAAAACCGGGACGTAGAGGGGAAGAAAAAGCGCGAGTTCTACAAGGGCCGACCCGGCCTCATCACGCTGCCATCTCATTGGACAAGCACCGACTTGGTCCGCAAGGGATTGCTGCCCGGGTAGAGCGTGTAGTCCGTTCCGTAAAGGTTCTGGGTAAAGTTCCCTACAAAAAGATTGTCAGCCACGATGCCGCAGTAGCCTACGCAGGAGGACGAGCCGTCTTGCAGGCTCAAGCCGGTGGAGGGCAGATACCAGACACCGTTATAGGCGAAGGAGCCGTTGCTCAGGCTGATGGAAACATCCTGCGGAGACGTATTGATCCAGTTGCGGTCGGCGATGAGCAGGATGCCCGCAATCGCGCCATCTGACCCGGCCGTGCCGAACGCAACACCCGAGGCAGCGGTCAAGTTCAGCGTGTTATACCGGGACAGGGAAACAGAGCCGTACTTGCCGGTTCCCGCGACGTTCGTGAAAAAGAAGGTCACACCGCTGCCCGTTGCGTTGATTGCCTGCCACTGGACGCCGCCGCGCACAACATAAAGCCCAGGATTGAAGGTGACGTTGGCGTTCAGCAAGGTCATCCCCGGGGTAAGTGTGAAAGAGGTCCTGGAAGAGAAGTTTCCCTGGCTGTAGTTGGTTGCCAGGCAACTCGAAGGGGAAGGCAGCGCGATCCCCGCGAGCGGGTCGTTGATCGGATTGCTATTGAACGTGGTACCTTGCTTGGTGCGCCCGAGCAGGACAGAAGCGCTCGATGGCCCGGTGAAGTAGGTTTGAAACGCCTGCCACCAGGAGCCCGCCTGCTCGGACATGCCGCCGCCGATATAAGCGGAGCACTTGGAATACCACTGTGCGGTCGCGGCGGTGTTTCTGAGCGTGACGGTATAGGCGGCCAGGGCCTGGGTGCCGAGAAAATATTGGCAAGGCGGCGGCGAAGCGGTTGCGGTAGCGCTTACAGGGATCGTGCCTATGTTCACCAGGCCTAGAAAGACCGTGGGGACTTGCCTGGTGATGGTTACCTGCACCGTGTCGTGGTGGCCGTTGTAATCGCCCCCTACGGCAGCGGCAGCAAGGGACACGACCGCATTGACCGTGGTCTGGTTGGAGCCGTTGACAAAGCCATATTGCGCGGCCGCATTGGCGGCCTCATTGCCGACCGTACCGTTTACATAAGGGGTGCGCTCAAAATACATCTCGCCCGCTATCGCGGCAGCATCGGCGGCGGTCTGCATCTGCGTCTTTTCAAGCTCGAGCAGACCGACATCGATGGTGAGACCGCAAAAAATCAGGCTCAGGATGAGCCCCAGCGTCAGAAGGACCGACATGGGTGTGTTTCCATCGCCGTTGAAGGGCAGAGAGGTCGACTGCGGAGCTCGCGCGGCTCCATCCTGGCTGCCTGTCGCCTTGCAGCGAACGCCTTCGCGCGTTGTTCGCGTGGGTCCAAACCGGCCCTCGAAGCTGTGCGCCGCAGTCCGCTCATGGGTTTCCTATGCCATTTGGACACAGCCTGCGAGGCGCGACAAGAAGGTCCCGCCAGTGGCGATTACCTCCGTCATGCAAGGCGGGAAAGGCTGAAAGCCGGCGCTGCGCCTGCATCTTCCAGGGGCGCGACGGCAGCAAAGCCTCCCCGAAACAGGAGAAGGGGTGTAGATCGCGTGTTGCGAAGCAAGGCAAAGCGGTATGCTGCAAGGGGTGTGGTATGCAACCTGTAGCTGAGATCGAGACCCCGACTCCTCCGATCGCTGGCGTGGCATCGGCAGCACGCGGCTCGGCGAGCGGGCCGGTGGCATCCGCGGCATGGCTGACATGCGTGCGGTGGCTGCAGCGAGGTGGGGCAGTGCTGCTGGCGGCAGCGGTGGTGGCGTTTGTGGCCCTGTCGTGGCGTTGGCCGGTGGTGAACGACGCGGTGCTGATCCACTATGTGGTGCTGCTGCAGGAGCACGGGCTGACGCCGTACGTAAGCGTGCACGACATCAATTTTCCAGGCGCCTACCTCCCAGACTGGCTCGCCCTTCGATACACCGGCGCAGGACACTGGCTCGCCGCCGACCTTTCCTGGCGCTTGTATGACCTCGCGCTGTCGGTGGCAGCCATCGCCGCCATGGTAGTCGTGGCGCGGCGCGTCAATTGGTTTGCCGGCATCTTTGCCGGCGCTCTTCTGATGCTGTATCACGGTCGCGATGGTATCGGCCAGGTAGGGCAGCGGGATTACGCCATTGCTGTTCTGCTGCTGGCCTCCTGCGCCGCTCTGCTTGCTGCCATGCGCCGCGTTGAGCAGGGTCCGCTGCTCCCTCGGTCGCGATTCCGGCAAAAGGCAGGCTTCCTCTTCGGCCTTGCAGGGTTAGGACTCGGCGCGGCCACTACCATCAAGCCCTTTGGGGCTGCCTTCCTTGTCCTGCTCCTGGTGTGGCTCGCTTTGGAGCTGAAAGTCAAGAGCGCTGCCGCTTCTGCTGCGCTCTTTCTAGTCGGCGGGTTCTTTATCCCGATCGCAGGGGCGCTTGCCTTTCTCCTGGAGCACCACGCACTCGCGGGCTTCGTCTCCACCTGCCGCGTCATGCTGCCCTTCCACGCTTCTATCTCCAGTCCGCCCTGGCGCGGGCTCTTGAGCGCTACGCAGCCTTCTCTCTTCAAGCTGGCGCTCCCGGCGCTGAGTATCGCAGTCGTTCGAAGATCCTGGCGCGACCGCGTCGTGCGTCTCCTGTTCGCCTGCTTCCTGCTGGGCGTGGTGTGCTTCTGGGCCCAGCAAAAAGGCTATCCCTATCAGCGTTACCTCTACATGCCTTTCCTGCTCCTTTGGATAGCGATTGAGTGCACAGCGGCGCTCCGGCAGAGACGCGTTGTGCTGCGCGTGCTCGGCACCGCCGGCATCCTTTACGGTGTGTTCAGCTGCGCGCCAGGGTGCCTGCGAGTCGTGACCCACGCCCGGTGGGATGAGCTCTACTTCGCACCCATGAAACAGGACCTGCTCGCCGTGGCCGGGCCCGCGGGTATCGCAAGCCTCGACGGTCGCGTGCAATGCATCGACACTATCTCCGGCTGCCTCGACTTCCTGTACAGGATGCACTTGACCCAGGCCACAGGCACGCTCTACGACGAGTTCCTGTTCCCTCCACTGGCCTCCCCCGGTCGTGTTCCTCTCGCGGTCGAAGAGGCCCAGAGGCAGTTTCTCGACGAGCTCCAAAGGAACCCCCCGCGCGTGATCATCGTGTCTCCGTGGCTATTTACAGGGGGTCCGGGGAACTATGACAAACTCAAACGCTGGCCGGCCTTCGCCCACCTGCTCCAGGCCTATTCCATCGTGGACCAGCGGAAGTTTCCCCGCATGGAGAACGGGCCGCTCGGGTTCCGGATGTATGTAAGAAAGCCTTAGCCGCCAACGATCAAGACTGCCGCGCAGACTTCTACCAATGCCACGCAGCGGCGATCCAAAAGTCACGAAGTGACCGCCAGCCGCGTAGGCGGTTTCGCCTCTAAAAGGTGAGCGTAAGCTGCCCCGACAGAGCGCGGGGCGAGACGAAGTGGGTTCCTGAAAAGGTAGAAAGAAAGTTATACAACGCAGCCTTGTTGGTGATGTTGGTCGCCGTCAGGCTGGCGTTGGTTTTCAGGCGGTCCCGGTGGAAGATGTTGTCCCAGCCTACGGCCATGTCGAAGAGGTTGCGAGGGGCAACGCGGGGCGGGTTGCGGTCCGGGTTTTCTGTACCCGGCGCCGGGATCTTCAAGCGCGGGGAGGAGAGCCGGCTCGGGGCCCACCTGGTCAGCGGCGCGGCAAGGGTGGCGCGCTGCCCGCCGCAGGTCAAGTCGATCTGCGCCTGCTGGTCGGGGGTCAGATAGGTAAGGGAGACCGGGGTTGTGGTATCGGTTGCAAACGGCGCCGAGCCTGCGACCTCGCCGGACTCATAGCTCCAGTTAAACGAATACCAGCCGCCCTCGGCATGGGGCTGAAACTGGAGGTGCGTGGTTTGTTCAAAGGCCTGATCGTGATCGATCCGGAAGGGAGCAGTGGAGGTGGTCGTGGCGATGTCGTTGAAGAGGATGCCGCCGACCTCCGGCCCAAAGAAGCGGGCGCGCGTGTGGCCAAGCACGGAGTAGGCGGTGATGCCGCGCACGTTGGTGAGCGAGATACGGGCAGAGTAGCCGTCGATCTTGGACTTGCGCCATTGGATCGGAAAGGCGAGCGGAGTATTGAGCAGGGTGTCGAAGTCAAAATCCCGATCGGTAAACTTCCAGAAATAATCGGCCTGGATGGCCAGGTACTTGCCGGCTCCTTGCTCAAAGCCGGCCGAAAAGTGGTTGCGCTTGGCTGGAACAAGCGCGTGCTGGCCGGAGGCGCCGATCGAGGAGGCCAGACCGCCGACCCCGGTTGCGCTCGAGGTAATCAGATTCTCGTTGTAGGGGGTAAGAAAGAACTTCCCGTACGATCCGCGCAGCGCAGTGTTGGTCCTGGCGATGCGGTAGCCGAGCCCCGCGCGCGGCTCCACCATGGAGCGGGATGAGATGCCGTTGTAGTTGTCGGCGCGAACCCCGAGCGAGGCATTCCACGCATGCCAGACCACCGAGTCTTCGAGGTACAGGGCTTCTTCCTTGATGTCGGTGGTGCCGCCGAAGTGGGCCTGGGTGCCTCCGCGGGTCAGGTCAAAGGAGGCCTCGCCAGGCACGTAGGCAGGGTTGGGCTGCTCGCCCGCCCCGCTACAGGGAGCAGGTGCGGTAGGCAACGGAGCGCCGTTGGCATCAAGGCAGGGCGCGTTGTAGGTGGGCGAGGTAATGCCGATGGCAAACGCCTCAGACAAGGGCGTGTGCTGAAAGACGGCGCCAGCCTTGAGGGTGTGGATCGAAACAGAGTGGGACAGGTCGACCTTGATGCCGGTGTTGGTGAGGCGGCGCGTGTCTGCGAGGGTCGCCGGGGTGTCCGCAAAGGGATTGCGCGAAGGGTAGTAGTGGACCTGGTCCTGCCGGAGCCAGGTGTTGATCGAGAGCAGGGTGTTCGGCCCGAAAAGATGCGTGTAGGTAGGGGCGAAGTCAAAGGACTTGATCTCCTGCCGCTGGTCTTGTCCCCCACCGGCGCCTGTGCCGCCGATACCATAACGGGCCTGCTGGTCGTACTGGTTGGGGTTCTGGGCCCAGGAGCGAGACACGTTGATGTTGACGTGGGCGCTGTCATTCGGCGTCGTTTGTGCGTCGAGACGCTCGAAAAGGTTTTCTACATTCCCGTAGTCGTGCAGCGGGCGAAGCTCGGGCGTATCGAGAAAGCGGCCAGAGTTGAGCAGATCAAAGGCTGAAAACGTGCCGTACTTGCCGGTCCCGTAGGTGAGGGTACCGTCGGCAGTGGACGCTCCGAACGATCCGTAGCCGCCGGACGCGGAGCCATGGATGCCTCCGGAGTTCAGGCCGGAGCGCGTGGTGGTACGCACGACCATGGAGGCCTTGTCACCGTATTCAGCCGGAGCAACGCCGGTGATGACCTCCATCGATTGAACCGACGAGGTAGAAAGCTGGTTAGAGAAGTTGCGGGATTGCTGGTCGGAGATAGGCTGACCGTCGATGGAGTAGGAGGTGTCGCCGTGCTCGCCCTGCGGGTGAAAGAGCCCGTTGGAGTCGGCAGCGACGCCTGGGGTGGACAGGGTGATGAGCGACGAAAGCCCGGACGAAGAGCTGCCGGTGGGAATGCGGGCGATCATGTCGGCGTCCAGGTCGGTGTGGACCTCGGGCTGCGCTTCCACAAGGTCGTCGGCGTGTACCTCAACCGTTTGGGCGCCGGCAGATACGGCTAGTTGCTGGTCGGCGGCGACGGGGATGGCGGTGCGAAGGTCGACATCGTGGTCCGCGGGAGCAAAGCCGGTGGCGGCCATGACCAGGTGGTAATGATTGAAAGGGATGTTGGAGAAGGTGTAGCGGCCGTCTGGGCCGGTGGTTGCAGTGCGGGTAAAGCCGGAGACCGGGTTGGACAGGGTGACGGTGGCTCCTGGGAGCAGGGCGCCGGCAGCATCGGTAACGGTCCCGGAGACTGAGCCGGAGTTGACGGTGGCCTGGGCCAGGAGAGCGGGGTTGGCGTGAGCCAAGATGCAAAAGCTGCCGGCGAGCACGAAGCGTGCTCCTTGCCGTGGGAAGTGCATGGGTGAAACCTCCGAAAAGGGCCGACGAGCGTGAAGTGGGGGAGAAAACTGGCTTCAGGCGTTCGGCTGGGAGGGTGGAGGGCGGTTCCAAAGCGGGTGAGCGAGAATCAGACGTGGGGCAGAGCGGAACGCCGGATGTGCGGGCCGCTCGGCGCGCCTGACCGGGGCGACGAAGCCGGTAGGGAGTATGGTGACCTGGACGGCTGCGTGCGCGGTGGCGCAGAAGGAGCAGTCCGCGTGGCTTTCATGCGAAGGATGGGCGTGGGCAACCTGGAGCGTGGTACTGAAGACGAGCAGCAGGAGGCACAAGGCGCCGGCAAGGCGACCATGGCGACGGCAAAAGCGCTGCAGGATGCGAAGCATCGTCTTGTTTGATGATAGCAAGAGCAAACCGCCCTTACGCGGGAGGGCGCCCAGTTCGTGGGGAGTCTGCAGCCCGCGCCGGTCCAAAGCCCGCGCCGGTCGCAAGGCCTTTCGCTCCAAACCCCTTTCGGGGCGACGCCCTCCCAACCACGTGACCATCAGCCCGAGAGGCCGCCCCGGCGGCCATCCCGAGAGGCAGCTCCGGAGGCTAGCCCCAGAGGCAATCCCGGATGCAGCCGCGCAGGTGGTTTTATCCTTACTGTTACTGGCAGGGGAGAGCGGCTATGCGCTGGTGGGCTTGGTTGGGTGTCTGGTTGGTAGGGGCGGCAGTGTGGGCGCAGGCAGCAGGGCAGCGGCTGGTGCTCAAGGACGGGACTTACCAGGTGGTGACCCGGTATGAGGTGAAGGGAGACCGGGTGCGGTACC
>CAXTPL010000125.1:0-10657 GCA_964246065.1 uncultured Acidobacteriaceae bacterium | reverse complement strand
GGCCGGAACAGGCATGGGGGCCGGAACAGGCATGGGCCGGAACAGGCATGGGCCGTTACGAGCGGCAGCGCTTGAAGGAGAAGTTCCGCAAACGCCGCGCCCCCGTAGCTTACCCCGGCAAGGCCGGCTGCTGCGCCGCTTCAAGTAGCGGGCGGTCCCAGCCGCGTAGCTCGCTCGTGTCCAGGCCGGGCGTGCGCCAGACCGACGCCTGCGCGGACGAAGTAGAGAATCGTCGCTCCACGGCAATGCCGCTCAGCAGCAGCGTTTCCACCGCGGAAGTGACCAGGGGCTTGGACAGCAGAAAGCCCTGCACCATTTCGCAGCCCATCTCACGCAGCTGCGCCAGTTCGCCTTCGGTTTCGACGCCTTCTGCGACGATCCGCTTTTTGAGCGTGGCGCCGAGCGCCATGATCATGCGGACCATCTCCGCCCGGCGCCGGTCCCGATCCAGAAAACGGATAAAGCTGCGATCGATCTTGACCACGTCGAAAGGGATACGCAGCAGGTAGCTCAACGACGAGTACCCGGTGCCGAAGTCGTCCAGGCAGATGCCGATGCCCAGCTTTCTGGCGCGCATCAGCACGTCCTCTACCTGGCGGAAGCTGTTGACGAGTACGGACTCGGTGATCTCGATGCGCAACAGCGAGGGCTCCAGCCCTGAGCTTTCCAGCGCTTCCACAATGGAGTCCATCAAACCTGCATCTGCGAACTGATGCACCGATACGTTTACAGCCACGCGGAGCCGAACGCCGAAGCGCTTGTTCCATGCCTGGCACTGGTGGCACGCCCGCTGCATCACCTGGCGGCCGAGTTCGAGGATCAGGCCTGTGTCTTCAGCGATGGGGATAAATTCGCCCGGCGGTACGAGGCCGCGCTCCGGATGACGCCAACGTGCCAGAGCTTCAAAACCGCGCAACTCCATACCCTTTAAGGCGTAGATGGGCTGGTAGTGCACCTCGATCTCCCCACTCACAAGAGCCTTGCGCAGGTCTGCCTCCAGGTCGAGCTTGTGGCGCGCGGTCGAGACCATCTTCGGCGCAAAGGAAAGGCCGCGGTTTCTCCCGGCGGTCTTTGCCTTGTACATGGCGCAGCCCGCGTCCTGCAGCAGCGCATCCGCCGTACAGCCGGGCTGGCTGACAGCCAGGCCCAGGCTTGTTGTGATGTGGAGTACGCGTCCCTCAAGTGTCATGGGCTGGCGCAGGGTTTCCATCAGCGCTTCGGCAAAAGCCATGCCCTCCTCCTCCGAGCCGAGGCCGAGGAGCAGGACGAACTCATCGCCGCCATGCCTGGCGACAAAGCCGTCCTCGCCGACCGCTGCCCGCAAGCGTGCGCCGACCTCGACCAGCAGCAGGTCGCCAAAGATATGGCCGAGCGCATCGTTGATCGTCTTGAATCGATCCAAATCAAGAAACAAAACGCCAACGGCAAGCGCGTCCGGGTGGTTGGAGCGCTGCAGCCGCGCAGTAAGTTCCTTGCGCAGGTGCGCGGTATTCGGCAGCGACGTGAGGGGATCGTGCAGCACCGACTTCTGCAGCCTCGCATGGGTCGTCTGCAACTGCCACTCGCGTGTGCTGGTCCGCGCAGCAAACAGCAGAAAGGCGGCCGCCATGAGCGGCAGGCCCGCGCCTACGCCATAGCGCGCGATCATCGCTGCCCCTGCCATCGACATCACCGCCATGCCCAGCGCCGTGGCTCCGTGCAGATGCTCGGGGACGGAGACGCGCCAGCCCGCAGCCACACGCGGCCGTTCTGCCGGTGCGTGGAACGACAAAGCCAGCAGAGAGGCTACCGTGAACGGTGCCGACCATAAAAGGTCTGCGTAGGTCCCTACCGGCAGCCCATGTGCTTCTTCCCAATACCCCAGCCAGGAGCAAAACGCGTATGCCGCCGCGAAGCCCACCATCTTGCGATAGAACATGCGCTGCTCATCGTCGCGCGCCCCGGTAAACCGAAGGAGCACAGAAAGCAGAATCGCGACATCTTCCACGTTGTAGGAGACCGGCGCGCGCAAGATCGCGCGATGGGGTGAAACCAGGACGCAAAGAACCGCAAACAGGACCGCTGACTGGGCTGTATCCAGCCACGCCACGGGGTCCAGAAACAACGAGCGTCCCGGCTTGGCCGTCGCTACCAAGAGAGGAAATGCAAAGACCAGCCAGAGAAGATCGGCCGTGCCGGCGTTTCCAGTGCCATGCTGGACCAGGTTGTAAAGGTAAACCACCTGCCCGGCGTCCCAGGTCGCAAAGGAAATGGCGGCCAGGATCCAAAGCTGCTTCTCAGGCCAGGTATTCGATCGCCTGGCACGGAACAGGCAAAGACCGACCGAGATCGCCGGGATCGCCGTTTGCAAAAGATTGGACGCCAGGGCCGCATGCGGCTTCAGGGCGAGGATCAGCAAGGCATGCGCAAGCTGCGCACCGAGTGCCAAGGCAAGCAGAAAGGCTGCCGGCCCGGCTTTTACGCGCAAACATGCGGCATGGAGACGCTTTCGAATGGCTGGCTGTTTGGGCGGCATATCGGCTGCTTCGTCTATCGGTCATCCCGACCCATCTCTCTAGTGCAAATCGGCTGTAAGTAAACACGCGGGGGCAATTGCCCATAACGGAACCCCGGCACCCGAGCCTGCGTATTGCCACTGTCAGGTTCACGTGCAACCGATTCATGAAAAGGGGCGTGCTCCATGCAAACTTCAAAGAGGGCCCTGGTCCGAGTCCAGGCAGCAGCGCTCCTGCTTCCCTGCCTGCTTGCCGGCTGCTCCGTCAAGGTAGACAAGGACAAGGGCGGCGAAGACAACAACAACGTCTCGATCCACACCCCCTTCGGCGGGGTGGACGTCCATCAGAACGCGACCACTCCCCAGGATGTCGGCCTGCCGCCCTACCCGGGTGCGACAGCCGTCGTGGACAAGGACAATGGCGGATCGGTCGACATCCATCTCGGCTTTGGGGACTGGCAGCTGAGCGTACGGGGGGCCGAGTTCCAGACCGGCGACCCTGAATCGAAGGTCCTCGCCTTTTACCGGCAGGCGCTTGGCCGCTACGGAGCCGTGGTCGAGTGTCGCGGTGCGGTCGCCGTCGGCAAGCCCGTCACCACGCAGGATGGCCTGGGCTGCGACGACAAGGAGGCACACGGCAAGGCCAATCACTTCTACGACGACTTCGACAATCACGATCTGCGCGCGGGCTCGAAGAGGCACCAGCACATCGTCGGCTTTTCTTCATCCGGCAAGGGCGCGACCCGCTTCGGCATGATGGAGCTGCTCCTGCCCAGGGGGTTGGTGCAGGGCGACAAGGCAGAGTAAACCGCCGGGTCGATACCCAGACTGGCATGCGCCTCCTGGCGCGTTGAAGAGCCGGCGCGGGCGGTTGTGTAAGACTGTTGGCAGATCAATGGATCTTTCCTGCGCACGCTGCCATGCCGCCCTGCCGCCGCAATCCAGGTTCTGCCCGGAGTGCGGCTCGCCGCAGTTTACGGTAGAAACAGGAGCCCCGCCTGCCGAGGACGAAACGCAGACCGCCGGCGGCTACCCACCCGACGGAAGCCAGGTCGCCTGGCGGCCGGCGATCGGCTCGGCTGCGCTCCTTTCAGTCCCCGTGGGTCTGCTCAGCTCGCTACTTTCCTTCAGCACCCTGTGGGTGATCGCGGGCGGAGTTTGGACGGTCGCCTTGTACCGCCGCCGCACCTCTACGGAGCTCAGCGCGGCGCTCGGCAGCCGGATCGGCTGCGTCTTTGGCGTCTTTGCCGCGGCCATTGCCACGCTGGCCGATGCTGCCAACCTGCTTATTACCCGCTACGGACTGCACCGCGGCGCGGAGGTGGATGCGCGGCTCCACACCGCCATGCAAGCCGGGATCGACCGCGTGCTCGCCGGCAACCCGGACGCTGCCCGCCAGATTCCATGGTTCTTCCATTTCTGGCTTT
This sequence comes from uncultured Acidobacteriaceae bacterium, assembly GCA_964246065.1. Classification (GTDB taxonomy): domain Bacteria; phylum Acidobacteriota; class Terriglobia; order Terriglobales; family Acidobacteriaceae; genus EB88. The sequence continues at coordinate 6,736 of CAXTPL010000125.1, read as the reverse complement.
CGCCGGACGGGCAGGCCGGCCTGGTGCTCGCTTCCGCTGTGTTATCCGCCGGCTCCATGCTCGGCTTCTCTGCGCTCGGCGGCGCGCTCGGCGCCCGCTGGTATGGTCGCCGTCCGGCATGGAACAAGTAAGCGCGCTCGCATACACTATCCTGTGCGCATGAAAGAGACCTCGCATCGATGACCGCCAACCTCCCTACGCTCAAAGAAAAGGGCCGCATCCTTTCGGCCTCGGAGATCGAGCGCACGCTTGTCCGGCTCGCTCACCAGATTGTCGAGAAAAACAGCGGCAGTGAAAACCTCGGGCTGGTCGGCATCAAGCGCCGCGGCGTGCCGCTTGCCCAGCGCCTGGCTGCGCTTATTGAGAACATCGAAAAGCAGCCTGTCGATACCGGCTCTCTCGACATCGAGTTCTACCGCGACGACCTGACCACCCACGACACCCGCCCGGTTGTCCGGCGAGAGGCCGTGGGCTTCGATATCACGGGCCGCAACATCATCCTGGTCGACGACGTGCTCTACACCGGCCGCACTACCCGCGCCGCGCTCGATGCGCTCTTCGATCATGGCCGGCCCAACCGCGTGCAACTGTGTGTGCTCATCGATCGCGGCCACCGCGAGCTGCCCATCGAGGCAAGCTTCATCGGTCGCACAGTCCCGACCACTCGGCGCGAGATCATCGAGGTCAAGCTGCGCGAGATCGACAACGACGAGCAGGTGATCATCGTCGAAAAGGTTTCCTAAGCGTGCAGCGGTCAAGCGTTCCTCATAAAACCCTTTCCGCGGACCCCCCCCACTTCGTGGGGAGTCTTCTGCTTGCGGCGCCCCAAAGACAAAGCAACTCCCCTGAACTACCGGGGACCTCCTTCTCTTTTGCCCCGAAGGGGCGTTACGCATGCCACGACATGGCCGCCTTCCGCGCAGGGGGTCTGGCTTGATCGCCATACCGAGCCTCGCTCCCGGATCGCTTCTATCCGTAGCAGACCTCTCGATTGCCGATGTGCGCGAGGTCTTCGCGCTGGCTTCTGTGCTGGAGAGCGAGCCAGTCGCGGCTCGCGCACAGCGCTTATTCAAACGCCGGATAGCGCTGCTGTTTTATGAGTCCAGCACCCGCACCCGCACCTCGTTCGAGCTGGCCGCGAAAGCGCTCGGCGCGGATACGTCGCTCATCTCTTCGAAGTCTTCCAGCATCGAGAAAGGCGAGTCGCTCAAGGACACGGGTCTGACACTCCGCGCACTCGGTGCCGAGGCGATCATCCTGCGCCACAATGCTTCCGGCTCCCCGTATCTGCTGGCGCACAGCACAGGACTGCCGATACTCAACGCGGGCGACGGCATGCATGAGCATCCTTCTCAGGCGCTGCTCGACCTCCGGACCATGCTTGCCCGGCTGCAGGGGCCCTCCGCAGCCGACGCCGCGCATGAGGGCTCACTTGCGGGCGTGACCGTCACCATCTGCGGCGACATCCTGCATAGCCGGGTAGCACGCTCAAATGCGCTGCTGCTGCCCCGGCTGGGCGCGCGCGTACTGCTTTGCGGGCCTGAGCAGCTTCTGCCTCCGGTCGCCTCAGGCATTGGCCCAGGCGTCACCATTGAGCGCGACTTTGACCGTGCACTCGCGCAATCGCAGGTCGTCATGATGCTGCGCATCCAGGCCGAGCGCCTCGCCGGCCTCCTTCTCGACCTTGAAGAATACAAGCTCCACTACCAGGCATCAGCCGAGCGCATCGCGCGGTATCCGGGGCTGGTCGTCATGCATCCCGGACCCATGATCCGCGGCCTCGAGATTGCCGGCGAAGTCGCCGACGGCACGCAGTCGGTCATCGAAGAACAGGTGCGCCATGGCGTCTCGGTCCGCATGGCGCTGTTGACGCGCGCGCTCCGCGCCGGCCGGCCAGCCGACGGAAAGCACCCCGCACATGATTGAAAAAGCCCTGCTGATTCGTGGCGGCCGACTGGTCGACCCCGGCGCCGCCTTCGACGCGCCACAAGACCTCTTGCTGGCGGGCGGCCATGTGGCGGCCGTGGGCAGCCCGGGCACGCTGGACAAGCCTGCCGCCGAGTTGCACGCCCAGGCTTTGGACGTCGACGGGCTCACCGTCGCGCCCGGCCTGATCGACATCCACGTGCACCTGCGGGAGCCGGGGCAGACCTGGAAAGAGACCATTGCGAGCGGCACGGCTGCGGCTGCGGCCGGTGGATTCACCACCGTCTGCGCCATGCCAAACACCGTTCCCGTCAACGACACACCGGAGTGGACCCGCTGGATGCAGGCGCCCGAGCGGAACGCGGCCATCCGCGTGATTCCTATCGCCGCCGCGACTGTCGGTTCCGAGGGAGAACGACTGACCGACTACGCAGCGCTCAAGGCGGCCGGCGCGGCGGCCGTGACCGACGACGGCAAACCCATCGGGATCGGTCCAGGGGGCGACGCAATCATGCGCGATGCCCTGCGCGAGGCCGCGCGCTGCGGCCTGCCTGTGATCCAACACGCGGAGGACACGCGGCTGACCGGCGGCTGCTCCATAAACGACGGCGCACTGGCCTTCCGCCTCGGGCTGCGCGGTATGCCGGTCGAGGCCGAGTCCGGGCTCGTCGAGCGCGACATAGACCTGCTGCGCGAGCTGCGCGACAAGGAAGGCGTGCACGCCCACCTGCACGTTGCGCACCTTTCCACCCGCAAGGCTCTCGACGCAGTACGCGCCGCACGGGCACAAGGACTGCGCGTTACCTGCGAGGTGATGCCGCACCACTTCGCCCTGAACGAAGAAGGGGTGGCAGGCTACAACACGCTGGCCAAAATGAACCCCCCGCTGCGCGCGGAGGCTGACCGGCAGGCCATGATTGAAGGGCTGCTCGACGGAACGGTAGATTGCCTGGCCACCGACCACGCTCCGCACGCCGCGCACGAGAAAGAGCAGGAGTTCGAGCGCGCACCGAACGGTATCACCGGGCTTGAAACTGCGCTCGGCCTGGCGCTGCGCATCCTGCACGCCGAGCACGGTCTGCCGCTCTCGCGCGTGCTGGCCCTGCTTACATCGGCTCCCGCACGGGTGCTGGGGCTGGCCGGGCGCGGTTCGCTCGAAGTAGGCAGCTGGGCCGACCTGGTCATCTTTGACCCGGAGGTGGAGTGGCCGTTTTGCGCTGCCGACTCCAAAGCGCGATCGAAAAACACGCCCTTCGACGGCTGGCCCATGCGCGGGCGAGTTCTCTACACGATCAGCCAGGGGCAGATCGTGCATTGCGGCGACGGAGCGCGGTAGCCGCCGCGTTTACTCGAGCGGCAGCTCCGACTGGATGCGCTCCGCAAGCATGTCCACCGAGGTATGCTCGGCCATCTCCTGGAGTTCCTCGTCCAGATGCTCTTCATCGACCTTGAGCTTGCGGGCGACCTCACTCAGCAGCTGCAGCGTCTTGGTGATCTCTTTTTCTGAGAGCAGGCCGATCTGGAGGTTCAGGTGGTCGCGATGATCGCTGCGGCGCTGGGCCTGGTTTTGCTTCATAAGCACAAAGCTGCTCAGCAGGACGGCCTCCACCGAGACGATCGTCGACAGGAACGCGAACGGGTACGGATCAAAGGCCCTGACCCCGGGCAGGTAGCCCATGTTGATCAGCAGCCAGGCGGCAAACCAGGCGCCGTGGAGGCTGACAAAAAGCAGGCTGCCGGCAAACGAGCCGACCGCGTCGCCGATACGGTCGGGCAAGGTCTTCGCTTCTTCAAACGAGCGCTCGAGGTTTGCCACGCTCTCGATGTTCTCTTCCACATGCCGTGTGGAGGCGGGCGTGGGCTCGCGGGATGGGTCCTCAGGCATGCTGATTGGATGCGGGCGTCCGCGGCCCTGGGCGACTCTAAAAGGTGGGGAGGCTCATCGGATCTCGAGTAGGATGCGGCGGCCTGAACTGGCGTCTCCGCAGGGCGAACCCGCTACTGCTGTTTTGCTCTCCCGCTTAGCAAAATGGCCTTGTCATGTGGGTCGAGCGACATGAGATAGAAGTGCGATGCGTCAATGGCATAACCGACGAAGTGCGTTGGCTGGTCACCTGTGGCTGAACCCGCGGGTGACAGCGTGAAGAGCGTACGCCCGGTCGCATCGGGCTCGACAAAGGACGCGTTGGTGGTCGTCGTTGGAAGCACCTGACCCCCGATGGTCTCGGTTGCGAGCACGCCGCCACCCGCCTGTGGCGCGTACTCGAGAAAGAGTTGCCCGCTTAAAAAGACCGCTCCCGCATCATGCCCGAAGCTGCTGCAGGCGCTGCATGCAGTTTCACCAGCGAGGTCGAGGACATAGCCGCCTGCGGTTTGGGCGCCGGCGAACGCCGAGGGCGTTTGCAGTGTCATTTCTCCGTTGCCGGCTAGGGGTCCATCATCTACTTCAACAAAGGTGGCGCCGGGCGCCGCTGAAAACTGCGCTGGGCTCTGTGTGTAGGAGAGAAATACTTTAAGGTGCTGCGTGCCCAAAGACGATTGCAGGACCATGTCATCGACGCCAAGGTTTCGCGTATCGGGGGTAAAGGAACCTGTGAACGGGACTTTCTGATATGCACCTATGCCGGTGTTTACATCTTCAACGCCGGTCACGGTCCCTCCGCTGCTCACCCCTTGTACCGTCATGCTGCCGATCGCTGCAAGACCGCTGGGCGCGCCGCCAAACTGGCCTTTGCCCTGAAACAACAGTGCATATTGGCCGCTCGCAAGGCTGCCGGGCTCAACAGCCACGATGGTCATCATCGCTTGCGAAGGGCCGAAGTCACCGGTCATCGGGAAGGTTGCAAAAATAACATCCGAACAGCCATTCGAGCTGCCACACCCGGGGTGGATGATGGCAGAAGCTGTTCCATTCGTGATGGGTACAAACTGGTTTCCGCTGGATCTGTCAGTGAACTCGATTTTAAGGCCGTTCAAAGTCGAAACCGAGCCGATTGAGACGGTTATGGTGGCGGTCACTGTGACAGGCTCACCGGAAATGGGAGTGGGTGTACTGGCGGCGAGGGTGATGCTGGTTTGAATGGCCTGCGCCGAAGCAGCTGGCGCAAACACGCCGAAGAGCATTGTTGTGAGTACAACGAGGAGAGGGGAGAAAAGCTTGCGCAACATACTCGATCCTTCTTGTTACATGAAGATAAGGCTCATGCCTTCTGTTGCTCGAACCGGGTAGGACCACTCAGCGCCTGGTTTGTACAGTGGGGTTGGCCGAAGGCAGTGTGTACCTGGGCCAAGCCGTTTGGCAAGAGAGCCCTTCTCATCCCTAAGATCCTGATCGCGCGGCATGGGCCCGCTCCGGCGTACGGGTGCATGCAAGGGGAGCAACCCTGTACCCTATCTCCATGCCTGCAGGCTCCCGAACCAGCGTCGCGGCGGCGTTCCGCTCCCGCGACTTCCGGCTCTACCAGGCCGCACGCCTTGCCGTAGTCACCGGCGCCGAGGCACAGGCTGTCGCCGTCGCCTGGCAGGTGTACCAGATCACCCACCGCGCCATCGACCTTGGCTACACCGGCCTGGCGCTGTTTTTGCCTGGGCTGCTGTTTCTGCTCCCTGCCGGCCATATCGCTGACCGTTTTGACCGTCGCCAGGTAGTGCTTGTCTGCTACACGCTCCAGGCATTTTGCACGGTGGCCCTGCTGGTCTTTGCCGCGCAAGGCATCACGCGCGTGCTGCCCATCTATGCGGTGCTCTTTGTCATCGGCACCGGGCGCTCGTTCTCAGGTCCGGCTAGCTCCGCGCTCATCCCGCAGCTCGTTCCCAAGGAGGATTTCGTCAACGCCGTTACCTGGGGCGCGAGCATCTTCCAGATCGCGACCGTGGTCGGCCCCTCGATCGGCGGCATCTTGTTCACACTGCCGCTGCATGCATGGGCCGGGGGCGCTCCTATGGGCTCGCTCGCAGGCGCCGGCATTGTTTACCTTTTTACCCTGGCGACGCTGATCTGGTACGTCGCCCTCATCAGCCTGCTGCATGTGCGGCCCGGCCGCATGGAGCATAAGGCGATCTCGGCAGACGTGATCCTGGCCGGGGTGCGCTACGTGTGGAAGACGCAGGTGCTGCTCGGGTCCATCTCGCTCGACCTGTTTGCAGTGCTGCTGGGCGGCGCCGTCGCGCTGCTGCCCATCTTTGCGCATGGCATCCTCAACGCGGGCCCGCGCGGCCTCGGCATGCTGCGGGCGGCGCCCGGCATCGGCGCGCTGGCTGTTTCGCTCTGGCTTACGGCGAAACCGCTGCGCGGGCGCGCCGGCCTGCGCATGCTGATCGGCTACGGCATCTACGGCGTCATGACGATCGTCTTTGGCCTGTCGCGCTCGCTCGCCCTGTCGCTCGTCGCGCTGCTGCTGCTGGGCGCCTTTGACATGGTTTCGGTCGTCATCCGCTCGTCTATCCTGCAGCTGGCTACCCCGCCCGAGATGCGCGGGCGCGTCAGCGCGGTCAACTCCCTCTTTATCGGCGCATCGAACGAGTTCGGTGAGTTTGAGAGCGGCGTGACCGCGCAGTGGTGGGGCGCAGTGCGGGCAGTGGTGGTCGGGGGCGTGGGCGCGCTCGCCGTCACCGGGCTGTGGACGGTATTCTTTCCAAGTCTGCGCAATATCGATAAGCTGACGCCAGAAGCATTGATGCAGGCCGAGATACAGGAAAACCTGGCAGACGTGCAGGAACAGGAACGGTAAAGGGAGACACCTGATGCGAAAGACCTGGCGAAAGCCGGTCTGCGGTGTGCTGGTTGGGCTCGCGGTGATAACGATAACGG
>CAXTPL010000124.1:2166-10737 GCA_964246065.1 uncultured Acidobacteriaceae bacterium | reverse complement strand
CTCGTGCCCCGCGAAACGCTGCTGCCCATGATCGCGCAGCTCAGCGCACGGCACCCCTTTGCCGAGGTCATCCTGCTTTCTGCCCGCAAAGGCGATGGGCTCGAGCGACTTCTTGAGGCCCTGGTCAAGCACCTGCCTGAGGGCGAGCGCTACTTCCCCAAGGACCAGTTCACCGACCAACCCGAGAGGTTCCTGGTCGCCGAGCTTATCCGTGAGCGCATCCTGGTAGAGACCGGCGAAGAGGTCCCGTATGCTTCTGCGGTGGTGATTGAGCAGTTTGAAGAGCCGCCACCCGTGCCGAAGGGCAAAAAGCTCACCCGCCTGCCGCTCACCCGGATCGCCGCGGCCATCTACTGCGAGCGCGAAGGGCAGAAAGCCATCCTGATCGGCAAAGGCGGGTCCAAGCTCAAGGCCATCGGCGCGGGCGCTCGCCAGCAGATTGAGCAGCTGCTGGGCACCCGGGTATTCCTCGCTTTGCATGTGATTGTCGAGCCGGGCTGGCGCGAGCGGCGCGGTTTTCTCGACACACTCGACTGGCGCCGCCAGCTCGCAGACCTGGCCGCGCGCGAAACGCAAGCCGAGGAGCTGCCGCCGCTGAGCATGCCCGCAGGCGCGCACGCGGCGAAAACCCGCTCATGAGCCTGGATCTGGTCGCCGTGCCCGGCTGGTTGCAGATTCCCTGGCTCGTGCATGGCTTCACCACGCGAACAGGCGGCCGAAGCACCATCTACGGAGAACAACCTCGCGACGCTGCGCAAGGCGAACTGAATCTTGGTCTTACCGCGGAAGACGATGGAGGCCTCGTACGCGAAAACCGTGCACGACTGCTTGACGGCCTCCGCATGCCCTCTGCCGGCTTGCTTACCCTCCGCCAAACGCACTCTTCCACCCTTTATCGCGAAGATGAGGTGACGGGCGCGCCCGCCCTGCGCGAAGGAGATGGGCTCCTGAGCGACCGGGCCGGGGTACTCCTCGGCATCCTGACGGCAGACTGTGTCCCAGTGCTTGTCGTCGACCCGGTCCGCCGAGCCGTCGGCGCTTTTCATGCCGGATGGCGCGGTACGGTCCAGGGCATCGCAGAGAAGGGCGTCGCTCGCATGGTGCAGGAGTTTGGCAGCCGCCCGGGCGAGCTCCTGGCGGCGATCGGCCCGTCGATCGGGCCCTGCTGCTACGGGGTCGGAGACGAGCTTCGCGACCAGTTCGCAGGGCGCTTCCCGTATGCCGGGGATCTGTTCAGTCCACGCGCTGGCGGCTGGCAACTCGACCTATGGGAAGCGAACCGGCGGCAGTTGCTTCATGCCGGGCTGGCGGAAGCCGGCGTTTGGAGCATGCGCACCTGCACGGCCTGCCACGTGGATCGCTTTTTTTCGCATCGGAAAGAGCAAGGGAACACCGGCCGTATGCTGGCCATTGCCGGGATTCGAACGCAGTAAGTCGTTGCGCACCGGCCGCCCAGGCCTCAAGCGGCGGTGTTGTTTGCGCCGTCCGCCACGGTTGTGCGTCCGCTGTCCAGCGGGTTCACCAGGTCGCGCAGCTCTTTGCTGGGCTTGAAGTAGGGCACACGTTTGGCCGGTACCTCCACCTTTGCCCCGGTCTTGGGATTGCGTCCCAGGCGAGGCTTGCGCTGCCGGATGCGGAAGCTGCCGAAGCCGCGTATTTCGATCTTATCCCCGGACCTGAGCGCGCCGATTACAGACTCAAAGATCGTGTCGACCACGACTTCGCCGTCGCGCCGGCTCAGGTCTCCGATCCGCAGAACCTCTTCCACAAGATTTGCTTTGGTCATCGCTTGCTCTACTCCCAAGTGGTACAAACTGGCCTTGTATGCAAGTAGATGCGGGTGGAGCCGCCTAGCGCCACAGAAAATAAAAGCCTTCCTGCTTCTCAAGCAGCTTGGCCGGGTTTGGGAACAGGTCGCTCGCATCTCCGGTCAGCGCTTCGAGGACCGATCGGTGATGCACCGAAGGCTTGACCACGGTCGGCTCGCCATGGATGCCCACCTGCTTTGCCGTTGCCAGCAGCGCATCGCGAAAGCCCCCGCGCTCATCGATCAGGTGGAGCCCTAGCGCCTGCTCTCCTGTCCACACCTGGCCTGTAGCCAGAGGCTTGATGGTTGCCTCGGGCAGGCCGCGCCCCTGGGCCACATCCCGCACAAACTGCGCATACATATTGTTGACCAGGCCCTGAAAGTACACCCGCTCCTCCGGTGTCATCTCGCGGTCAGGGCTGCCGGCGTCCTTGAGGGCGCCCGACTTCAACACCTCAGGCTTGAGCTTGGCCCAGCGCATCAGGTCGCCATAGTTGGTCCACTCCATGATCACGCCGATCGAGCCCACCACCGACGCCTCGTTGGCATAGATCTTCTGGCTGCCGGCGGCTATGTAGTAGGCTCCGCTCGCGCCCACACTCTCGATTGACGTGACGATCGGCTTGGTTTTGCGGATCGCGCGCACCTCTTCGTAGATCTCCTGCGAGGCCGCCGCACCGCCGCCCGGCGAATTTACATGCAGCACAATCGCCCGGATAGAGCTGTCGTCGGCAAAGGCCTGCAACTGGTCGATCACCGTATCCGGAGACAGGATGACCCCCGTCACATCGATCACGCCGATCTTGCCGTTTCCGTCGCTGAACGGGCTGCTGTTCGGCGCGCCACCCATGGCGCTGGCAATGGCATACCCAATGCCGCCCAGCACGCACAGCAAAAGGGCGAACACCCCTGCGCCGGCCAAAAGCCAAGGCCAAAACGAACGTCGATCTTGCTGGGTCATATGCGGCGAGTGTAGCACTCAGGTGCCACGCGATTTCGTGTCAACGGACTGCGGACTGCGGACTGCGGACTGCGGGCTGTGGGCCCGGCCGGGTCGGCTGTCGGCGAGCGGGCAGGGCATTGCAGAACAGCAAAGGCGCAGCCTGTGCCCCAGGTGCGCCTGTTGAGGGTGGGTTAAGAGCAGGGATCAGGAGGCGAGGGCTGGAACGGTCGGGAGCGTTGCTTCCCGCGAACCGCGCACCTTGCCGCGAGGCACGATCTTGATCCCTTCGGTAACATGACGCTCGAGCACCAGTGTTGGAGAACAGTCCCCGCACAGCCAATAGTGTTCCATGTGGCGAGAACGCTTGCCATCGCCCTCGATGCCGTCACCCTGCACATCGAACACGAAGATGCGGCCGTCGCGGAGGTAATGCAACGGCTTGTTGCAATGCGGATTGGCGCAATTGTTTACCATAAGTCTCTCTCCCGCCGGATCGTCGGGAGAACAGTCTCCCGGCATTGGATTGCGCGATAGCTCCCAGCCGCAAGGGCTGAGGCTGATTGCAGCAAGCCAACTACCATATGATGCGGATTGTTGCTCGGGCGTAACCGGGACCGGGCAAAAGTCCCCAGAGAAAAAGCAGCGCTAGAACTCAGGCTTGCCACGACGAAGATAGCTGCCATACAGACCGAAGACAGCCGCGAGGGCGAAACACAATACGTCGTAGTAAAACATGGGGTGGATCATGGATGGGGAATAAGTCAGGTCTTGCCCGGTCCAGAGTGTAAGAAGCACTGCGAAGAACCCGAACTGCCCGGAGATCACCAGGAAATTAAGGCCCCACTGGCGGCGCTTATCGATCGCTTCAACCGCCGCAGGACTGGGCACGGCGGCATTCCGGCTTGAGGAATATTCCATTGAGTGCTTCTCCTGACTCCATGCAACCTGCGCGCTGGCACTGCCGAAAAAAAGCCACGCAGCCGGCCCCGCCTGCTGCCTGTTTGCCGGAGCGGTAACTCGCTTCGCCTCGCTCTCAGACCTGCTTATTCAACGCCAAAGTTTCTACTTTCGTCAAGAGTACCGACGCCCCGTGCAGCTGTTCAGGGGTGTACTACTCACTTACTTCGCGATGGTGGTGGTGCGCACATCAATTCCACTCCTGCCCCACCCCTGCTTTGACACGCGTCCGGGCCGTTGCTAGATTGGGAAGTGGCCCTGCACAGGGCTTATTGCGTCCCCGTCGTCCAGTGGCCTAGGACACCGCCCTTTCACGGCGGTAACACGGGTTCGAATCCCGTCGGGGACGCCAGCCTTCCTTACCACTTCCTTTCAACTCTTAGCTGACCCGCGCACCTGCGCTTTGTCCACCGGCGCTTGCCGCCGTCCGCAGGCTGACTCACCGCGCACGTCCTCGAACCCTTGCGGAGCTCCCGCCCGCCTGCGAGCGCGCTCCGGCAGCGGCACCGCAAGACGGAAAGAAGCGGAAGGAGGCGGGGCTCAAACAAAGAGAGACCGGAAAGACAGCGAGAGCTCGTCTGCTAAGATTGCGAAGTTTCGCCGGGCGTAGCTGTTGCTGCCTGGCTGAGACGAAACCGCGGAGGCAATCCCTCGATGATGGCCTGCAGGCTGGCATTGCTGGCAACACTTTGTTGGCACGGTTCCGCGCTGGTTGCCGAGGTGCCGGCTGGTCTGCCCTCGCAGGCGGGCAGCGCGCCGCGCGCCCAGCCAGCCGCCATCCCGGCCGCCCGAACAAACGCACGCCCAGACGCCCGAACAAATGCCCGCACAAACGCACGCAGCCTGGACGCCGACCTCCCCGAGGTGACCATAGCGCAACTGCAAGGCTTCTACCACGAGCACCGCTACACCGTGACGCAGGTCGTGCGCTGGTACCTGGCCCGGATCGACCGCTACAACGGCGTATATGGCGCGGTGGAGCATGTGGATGCGCGCGGAGCTCTGGCGACGGCCTCCGCCGAAGATGCGGCAGCTGCGGCCGGCGTAACGGGTCTCACGCGGGGCCCGCTTTGGGGCGTTCCCATCGTCATCAAAGAAAATACCAGCGTGCAAGGGCTGGTGACCACTGATGGCTGGCGCGGCTATGTCCTCCCCGGCTACGAGTTGGTAGCGCCGCGCGACGCAACCATCGTGACCAGGCTCCGTGCCGCCGGTGCTGTGATCCTGGCCAAGACCAACATGCCGGATTTTGCGGCCAGCGACACCAACCGCAGCACCTCCTACGGACGGACGGGCAATGCCTACGACGTTCGCTACAGCCCGGGCGGCTCCTCGGGTGGCACGGTGACCGCGATAACGGCCAACTTCGCCGTGCTCGGCAACGGAACTGATACGGGGAACTCGATCCGCATGCCCGCCGCTACCAGCGCGGTTGTCGGTGTTTTTCCTACGCGCGGGCTGGTCAGCATCGCGGGCATCGCGCCGCTTGACTGGCTGCTCGACAATACAGGGCCGATCGCGCGCACTGTGACTGACGCGGCGATCGCCCTCGGCGTCATGGCAGGCGAAGACCGAGCAGATGCGGCGACCATCGGCTCCTCGGCAAAGGCGCAGCCGGGCCCCTACACGCAATACCTGCGCAGCGATGCGCTGCGAGGGAAACGCTTCGCGGTGCCGGCCTTTATCCTCAGCGGTGCCGGCATTCCCTTCCAGGGCATCCCGTCGGCTGAAACCGAGGCCCAGGTGGCAGTGGACCGCAATGCCGCGCGCCTGCCTTTGCGGGCTGAAACCAGGGCGGCCTTCCTTGCGGCTCTCCAGGGCATGCGCGCCGCCGGCGCCACCATCGTCTTTGACGACGCGATCCTCCCGGAGCACTTTGCGGAGGTCGTCTCCCGCGTGGGCACTTTCCCCTACGTTCGCGAGGGCACAGAGCACTTTCTCGCCGGCTATGGTCCTGCGCAGTACCACTCTCCGCAGGAGTACGAAAAGGCCGTAGGCTCTCCCCTGCCTGCGACCATCATCGGCGGCTCCAAGGCTGACCCGGTCGATCCGCGCCCGGTACCCGCGCAGGTGAGCTTTGAGGGCAATCCGCAAGCCGAGGCGGATGTGCTCAGGCCGCGCCGCGAAGCGCTCGCGCTTTATGACGACACACTCGACCGGCAGCATCTGGATGGATACATCTACCCCGCGACGCAGATGCCGCCGCCCGATGAAACCATGCCGCAGGACGGCGGACTCAGCACCGGGCCGCACAGCGCCACTGGATGGGTAAACATGCTGGGGGTGCCGGCCGTCGTAGTGCCCGGAGGCTTTTATCCGAACGGCTTGCCCTTTGGCCTGGAGATTGCAACCCGCCGCTGGCGCGACGGCGACCTGCTTGGATGGGCCTACGCCTACGAGCAGGCGACCCACTCGCGCAGGCCGCCCGTTCTGGTTGAAAAAGGATTGCTGCAGATCGAACACCCTGCACCGTGAGCACGTCTGGCTGGGCGTGGTGCAGGAGTGCGGCGACGGGGTGGTTGGTATCCCGCCGCCAACGCCCTTGCCGCTGCTACTGCAGGGTGCCGCCGGTGAGCGTGCTCTGCCCGCTGCCGGCGTCGGGATAAACCACCTGCAGCACCACATCGCTGCCGGGCTTGAGCTGCGAAACAAGCGCGTCAAACTCGGCTTTGTTGTGGACCGGCTTGCGGTTGAGCGCCTCGATCACGACGCCAGGGCCGACCGGCGGCGTGAGTTCGCCGGCAAAGGATCCCGGCTTGACCGATCGCACCACCACCCCTTGCGCGTCCTTCTCGCTGTTCGCGGGCAGGTCCGATACATCCAGCCCCAGCTTGGCGCGGCCGGGGTTGGCTGCCGCACTCGCCGGACCCTCATCGGCGTCCTTGCTCGCCACCTCCGTCAGCTCGCTCCGGTCCTCCACCCGGCACTCGGCCGTAAAGCGCTTGCCGTCCCTCAGGTAGCCCAGCGTGACCGTCGAGCCCGGTTTGCGCGGCGTAATCTCCGCCACCAGCGCATCTCCGTTCTCCACCGCTTGGCCGTCGACCGAGACGATCACATCATCGCGCTTCAGCCCCGCCCGGTCAGCGGCCTTGCCCGGCGTGACGCCGGCAACCAGCACCCCGGCATCGGCCCCATACATGCGGGCGACAGCACTGCTTACCTGCGGCTGGAAGGAGATGCCGATCGAGCCGCGCACCACCCTGTGCCCGGGCCCGGTAAGCTGGTTGTACACCTCGGCTACTGTGTTCGAAGGCAGCGCAAAGCCGATCCCCATGTATCCATTCGACTCGGTATAGATCGCCGTGTTTACCCCTACCACCTGGCCTTTCATATTCAGCAGCGGGCCGCCGGAGTTGCCGGGATTGATAGCTGCATCGGTCTGGATGTAGTGCTTGAACTGCCCCCCGGGACCGCCTTCAATCATGCGGTTCTTTGCCGAAACAATGCCCGCCGTCACCGTCTGCGAAAGATCAAAGGGAGAGCCGATCGCTTCCACCGAGTCGCCCACCTGGGCGCCGTCAGAGTTGCCCAGCGTCACCGTCGGCAGGCGATGGTCCACATCGATCTTGATCACCGCCAGGTCGGTGTCCTTGTCGACGCCGATCACCTTTGCCGGATGCCCGGGATCATTCTCCGGGTCGGTAATCAGCTTGACAAAAATACGGTCTGCCTTGTCGATCACATGGTTGTTGGTGACGATATAGCCCGCCGGATCGACGATGAAGCCGGAACCGAGCGCGCGCTGCTCGCCCTGTGCCTGGCCCTCCGGCGGTCCCCCGCCGCCGGGCCGTCCGCCAAAAAACTGCTGGAAGAACTGCTGCATCCCGTCCGGGCTTTGTGCCCTGCCGCCTTCCTCGTCCTCCTGCTGAGCCTCTGGCCGTGCTTTGCGGTGTGCGTCCGGGTGAGGCAGGGTTTCGGTGTTGATGTTCACCACGGCCGGGCCGACCTGCCGGGCTATCTCAGAAAGCGACGTCGGCAGGCTGACCGCCGGAGCTACCGCCAGGTGTGGGGGGCTGGCAGGCTCTTGCGCGGCGTGCGCCGTTCGCTGGTTGATCAAGAGGGCTGAGGCGGCGAGGCCGCCGGCGAGGAGACACGCGGGCAGAGCGAACACCCGCTTTGATACTAAAGAATTAGTTGAATGAGACATGCGACTCCCTGGTACGTTCGCTGCTGGTGCAGGCTGGTTTTACAGTTGGACAACAAGCCATCCCCCGGCAAAGGGGACGGTGGCATAGGGCGTGGAGAAAATCAGGTCGACCGTGTAGGCGGCCGAGGACGGCGCGACGCTGCCAAGGCTTATGAGCCGAACGGCCGGGTAGGTGCGCGCCGGGCTTGCCGGCATCGGCTGCATCAGACGGAAGCGACGGTGCGGCTGCAACCGTGCCCGGCGATGCTCCTGGAAGGGCTTTTGAAGCCAAGCCTCCCGAAGCAGGTGTGGGTGCGCCATTGGCGCAGGGACGCGATAAACCACCGGCCGAGCATGTGCGCTGCTCAAACCGGGCGCCTCAGCAAAGTCCATCGTCGGCGCTGGGGCGCTGCCCTGCGCAAGCCCGACTGGCGCCGCAACACTCTGAAAGGCGACAAATGAGGGCACGCGCGCAAGCTCGATCGAGCCTGCTCCGAGAGCAAGGATGAGCAGCCCGGCAGCAGCCCGCGCGCCAGGCGACGAGCCAGGGTAGGGAGCAAGAAGCAGGTGCACACGGCGGGCGAGCTCGGACTGGCGGCTCCAGGCTGAAAGTGCCAGGGCGAGGCGCCGCCGAACGATGCGCTGCTCGGCCAAGTGCGTGAGGCAGCGGGCGTAAGCAATGGGCGTTGCGGTGGCTGCGACCACACGGGCATCGCAGGCCAGTTCACGCTCGAGCCC
>CAXTPL010000124.1:0-2156 GCA_964246065.1 uncultured Acidobacteriaceae bacterium | reverse complement strand
CGCAGGTTGCGCCAGTGAGCGCCCCGGCGCAGGTGCGCGCACTCATGCAGGATGACCTGCTGAAGCTCGGCCGCGGAAAGATCGGTGAGCATCCAGTCCGGCAGCAGCAGTCGCGGCGAGCCGAAGCCGACGATGCAGGGCGCATCCACATCGGGGGAAGCGCAGAGGAGAACGCGCGGTCCCAGCAGTTGGCGGCTTTCTGGGCTGCAATCGATGGGCGTGGCGCTGCGCCATACCTTGCGCAGGTGCTGCGCCTGCAAGGCAAGCTCCGTTCCCCGCCAGGCTGTCAACGCCGCCCAAAGCGCCGCCATGGCAAAGGCCCAGCCTGGCGCCAGCTGCAAGGCCGGCAGCCCGGTGCGTGGCGGCTCCGCGCTGCCAAGGTACCCATGCAACCAGGGCAGCCCGCAGAGCAGCGCGAAGGTCATGCCCCAAACGGCGAAGCGAGCAGAAGGGGAGATGCGCGGCAGCAGCCGGAGACAACCGGCCACCGCGGCAACCATCGCCAGGCCTTGCCACGCGCCTGCAAACACAGCCAGAAACGCGACCCGGGCAAGCGCGGATGCCAGATGCATCGCCACGGCTAGACCTGCTCGCTTTCCGCCGACGCTTCCGCTGCGGCAATGGCCTGCTTGAGCCGCTGCAGCTCGTCCGTGCCGATCTCTCCGTCGCCAAGCAGCGCCAGCATCAGCCGTTCGCGCGAGTTGCCGAAGAAGCGATGGAGCATATGCTGCACCTCTGACTGGCTGGCATCCTGCTCGGCAACCCTGGCGCTGTAGAGAAAAGCGCGCCCTGTCTGCCGGTGCTTGAGGTAGCCCTTCTGCTCAAGAATGCGCACGGTGGTCAGCACCGAGGTGTAGGCAAGCGGGCGAGCGGCCGGCAGCGCGGCAACGATGTCGCTGACCGCGGACTCGCCCCGTGCCCACAGGATCCGCATGATGCGGAGTTCGGCTTCTGTCAGCGTGCTGCTTGGCTTGCGTGGCATGGGTCTCTCGGTCGAGGGCGCGTACAGCTTGGCGCGTACACCTAAATAGACGAACAACTACGCAATTAGTAGCACGCTCCGGGCGAAAAAATATGCCGCCGCCCTTCAGGGGCTGTGCCTGAGTGCTTTACTGGGCCGCGTAGCGCTCCACGGGGGCAACCGGCCGCTCCACCACCTTCCGTGTGGGGATGGCCCGGCCGATGCCTTCTGACATGGTGGCAAGCGCTTTGCGCGGCATATTCTGCCTTGTCATCGACGCTAAAGGCGTGACTGCCTGCCGGCAGTGCGCATGTACGGGCATGACATCGGCGCTGTTCCGTGACCGAGAAAAGCCAGCCGTTGACTCCGGCCACTCCACGGAATCTGCTCTGCGTCACCCAGCTTACCGGGTCGACACTGACGACCGATGCCCTGGGGCGTGGCAGCCGCAGCCCCAAGGAACAACATGGAAAGCAGGCAGATTGCGGCAGGCCGCAGGATGGCTTCGCTGAACCTCATTGCCGCTACAGTGTACGGCTGGTGTGCAGCGCCGCCGCCGCTGCTCGTGTCCCCCAGGGAACGCTACTGCGGCGCACTTTGGGTCGACGCGGGCAGAGGGCCGGTCTGCGCCGGGTCGGGGGCCGCGCCGCTGACCCCGCGCGGCAGCTGCTGGGCAAAGTCCAGCCGCCGCGAGGCCAGCGGATTTACGGCATCCGTTTTTCCCCACATGCCCTGCGTTGCGCGCGTAAGCAGGTTTTCCGCATTGCCGATCAGCAGCCGGTAAAACCCGGCGCGCTGTCCAAACGGAAACGCCTTTTGCGCGGTGACGATGGCGCCGACGAGCGCGCCCAGCAGGGCTGAGATCATGGGCATGCGCGAAAAGCCCGCCGCAACCACGGCGACCGAGAGCAGGATGCCGACCACCGTCAGCACCACATCCCAGCGATTGTTAAAGGCATAGCGCCGCCGGCAATCCTGGTGGAAGGTGGTGATCTCGGCCAGCAGAGGTTTGTCTGCCGGCTCAAAAGCCGGATCAGGTGCGGTGGCGGGCGCAGCGGTCGGCTGCGGCGAAGCAGCGGTCGGGGCGGCGGTCTGGGTCAGGTCGGTCAGCATGGCCGGCGGCAGGGCATTCGCCGTGCCGTTCGATCCGTCGGGCGTAGGGGTGGCAGGCGTAGCCATCGGTGAACTCCTCGTG
>CAXTPL010000123.1:0-10752 GCA_964246065.1 uncultured Acidobacteriaceae bacterium | reverse complement strand
GTCGAGGATTGGCTCCTTCCCGCCGCCCTGCCCTGCCCTGCCCTCCCTGACTTGCATGAACTCCGCCCGGCAGGGTTCCGCCGCAGCGGCTTCGCACTCGCAACGCTGCGAATCCCCGGCGCAGAAGAGCCATCGCGTCGTTGCGCTCGCCTCCGCACGCCTTGTACCCGGCGAGCCCAGCCGATGACACCCTGCGGCGGCAAGGTGGGCAGGGCCAAAGCACAACGCGGTAAAATCACTCTGCAAACGCATCCCAAAGCGTACCTTGCAGAAGGAAAGAGAGTCTTCCATGGCAGTTTCAGTAATGGCCGCGATTCCAGCGCTTAAAGACGTGTACCCGCAGATCAAGACTCGCCTGGATAAGGCCGTTGCCGACTTTCAGGCCACGCTGGGTTCGCTGCGGACTGGCCGGGCCTCAGTGCAGATGCTGGACCAGGTGCGAGTGGACTACTACGGCACCCCTTCGCCCCTGTCGGCGGTAGCCCAGCTTACGACGCCGGACGCAAACTCGATCGTGATCCAGCCCTGGGACGCGAGCCTTGTGAACGAGATCGAAAAGGCGCTGCGCACCTCAGAATACGGGTTTAACCCCCAGAACGACGGGAAGATGGTACGCGTCCCCGTGCCGCCGATGACCGAAGAGCGTCGGCGCGATGTGGCCAAGCAGCTGCACAAGGTGCTGGAAGAGCATAAAACCGCGGCGCGCAATATTCGTCGGGATGGCAACGACCAGATCAAGGCAGCGGCGAAGGAGAAAAAGATCTCTGCCGACGAAGAAAAGCGCGCCCTGGAAGAAGTGCAAAAGCTGATGGATGAAGAGATCAAGCGGATGGACGATCTGGCCAAAAAGAAGGAAGCCGAGATCATGCAGATCTGAAGCGGGCTCCGCATGAAGAGCCAAGCCGCCCCCCCCTGCTTTACGCGGGCCGGGTGTGCACCACCTCAAACCGGCTCTTTAAGCGTAGAAAGGGCTTCTCCAGACACTCGTAGGAGAGCATCGCCAGCGCGGTGGTGAGAGCAAACCCGATTGCGATCGCCATGCCGGGAAAGTGCAGCGCTCCCGGCAAGGGAATGCGCAACGCGCCCATCAAGAGAAGGACGGGCATGTGGAAGACGTACAGCCCGTAGGAGATGCGCCCGAGGTAGACCAGGGGACGCGGCAGCATGCCTGGAGGAAGCTGCAAGGCGCCCCACAGGATGAGGCCGCAGCCTACGGCCACCGTCGCGTAGCCCCATGTTGTGGGCAGCGCGTGCACGCGGGGGGCATGGTTGGTGATCTGGGCAAAGCGCGCCGCCAGCAGCCAGAGGGCTGCACCGCCCGCGACGCCGAGCGCGGCTTTTGCTCCGGAAACACGCTTGTCAAGGATGTCGCGGTGGCAGGCGAGCAAGCCGCCCGAGGCGAAAAACAGCGCCTGCGGCAGGCTGTTAAACCAGATAGCCTCTGCACTGGAGCCGTGCCACGCCAGCAGGAACACTGCGGCCAGCGAGAACACGCAGAGCGACGAACAAAGGACGGTAAGCCGACGCGCCGCAAGGGTGCCGAGCAGCGAAGGCCAGAGCAGATAGAACTGCTCCTCAACCGAGATACTCCAAAGATGCGCGGTAAAGTAGCTGCCGGGTCCAAAGGCGACGCAGTACCAGTTGCCGCTGATCAGCAGAAACGCCAGGAGCCTCGCTGTAGAAGAGTGAGCCGGCGCCCACCACACGCCGAGGATGAAAGCGGCGGCGAGAAAGCAAAGATACAGAGGCCAGATGCGCAGCATGCGCCGCAGGTAAAAGCCCCAAAGATGCACCCGGCCCGTGCGCGCCCGCTCCAGCAACAGCAGCGAGGTGATCAGGTAGGCGCTCAAAAAAAAGAAGAGGCACAATCCAAAGCCCAGCGCCAAGCGTATCCAGGGCAGCAGGCTTGCAACAAGGGAGTAGCGCATCAGCGTCGCCGAGGGCGACGCGTTCAGCACGTGGTATAGGTACACCGCGCTGAAGGCGAAAAATCGCAGTGCATCCAGCTGGGGCCTGTATACCCGGTCTCTGACAGAGACTGTTTCGACGGGCACGTGCGAAGCAACGCCTTCCATCGAGCGCTCGGTGGTCTCCGCCTCCAGGGAGGCAACCATGGACTCCTGCATGGGTGCACAGTAGCACAGGCCTGTGCCAGTCACGCACAGGAGTTTCGGAAAAATGTCCGCTTTCAGCACAAGGCAGGGCGGCCGGCCAACGCTAGGCGGCAGCCCTGCCTGTGTGTTTAGTTGCCCTGGCTGCTCGCTCCAGCCGCAGCGGCACCCATATAGCGGACGTGCCAGATGCTTCCGGAGCCGTCGTCGGTGACAAAGAGCGACCCGTCCTCGGCAACGGTCACGCCGACAGGGCGTCCCCACACCTTGCCGTCTGCCGTGGTAAACCCGGTGAGGAAGTCCATGTATTCGCCGGTCGCTTTTCCGTCTTTCACCGGCGCCACGATGACCTCATATCCGGCGCGTTTGGCCTTGTTCCACGATCCATGCTCCGCCGCAAAGATGTCGCCCTTGTAATCGGCCGGAAACTGCTTGCCCTCGTAGAAGGTCATCTCGAGTGAAGCAAAATGGGGCTGCAGCAGCACATCGGGCGTAATCACCTTGGATTGCAACTCGGGATGCTTGCCCTCCAGCCGGGGATCCTGTTTGCCGCCCTGCGGGCCGCCCATGTAAAACCAGGGCCAGCCGTAGAACCCGCCTTCCTGCACATGGGTAATGTAGTCGGGAACCAGGTTGTCGCCCAGCATGTCTCGCTCGTTCGTCGAGCACCAAAGCTGACCGGTGACAGGATTGACTGCCTCGCCCACACAGTTGCGGATGCCGGAGGCATACACTTTGACGAACTTGCCTTCAGGCGTGAACTCCAGAACATCAGCCCGGTGGAACTCCTCCGGATGCGTATCGGCGTCGTCCACATTGGAGTGCGAGCCGACAGAAACAAACATGCGACTTCCGTCCTTTGAAAAGGCGATGTCGCGCGTCCAGTGACCGCCCCCGCGCAGCCGTCCGCCGCCGGGGAGGTCAGCCAGCTTCTCCGCAGGCCCGCTGGCCTTCATATCGCCTGCCTTGTACGGAAAGCGAACGACCGAGTCGGTATTACCTATATAGACATATTTTGGGTTGGGTCCCGCCGGGTAAAAGGCAATGCCGAACGGCATATTCGTGTCTGTGGTAAAGGTCTCAACCTGCTTGGGCTTGCCCTCTCCATCGACCCCGCGGAAGACCATGATCTTGCTCGATTCGCTCATCGCGACAAACAGATCGCCGTTTGGAGCGGTGCGAATCAGCCGCGGGCGGTCGAGCCCGGTTGCATACTGCTCCACCTTGAAGCCCGTCGGCGCCTGCGGCCAAGCATCGCTGGGGCGGTCGACGTGCTCCGATCCCGCATCGACGCCCTTGGTCGCATACGGTGCGGGCAAATCGCCGATCGTCAGCTTGCGGCGTACCCCGGGCTTCTCCTGGGAGTAGTCAGTAAAGGCAGACTGGCCGGTCAGGACGGGCTGCGAGGCTGGTGCGGTTTGCGCGCCAAGGCGCGACGAGGCATCCAGCAGGGTGAACGCCGTGAGGACGGCAAACGTCGTGGTTCGGTATTTCGGCATGGGGGCATTCCTCCGCAAGCCTTTGGATGCCGACTTGGAGGCCGGAGCACCAGCCGCGGACGAAGCGTTTTTGCGTGGGGCGAAGAAGCGCGCGAGCCGCCTGGAAATGAGGCGTAGCGACTTGCCACTGGGCAGGTCTCTCCGGTGATTTGTAGAACGGCCGTGTTGATGAAAGAACTAACAGCCAGGCGAGCATCGCAGGCTGCTTAGCAAAGCGGAGGAACCCCAAAAAGGGCCTCCGCTTTTTCTTTGTCGCAAGGTCCAGTGCCACTTACTCCACAGTGACGGATTTCGCCAGGTTGCGCGGCTGGTCGACATCGCAGCCGCGGCGCACGGCAATGTGGTACGCGAGCAGCTGCAGCGGCACAACTTCAAGCACCGGCAGCAGCAGCTCCGGTGCAGGAGGCAGGTGCAGTACGTGATCGACTAACTGGCCGATCTGCTCATCGCCCTCCGTCGCTACGGCGATCACTTTGCCGGACCGAGCCGTGACCTCCTGGATATTCGAGAGCGACTTCTCATACCGGATAGCCGAGCCGGGGTCGTGCACGTCTCGCGTCGCCAGCGCCACCACCGGCAGGGTCTCATCAATCAACGCGTTAGGGCCGTGCTTCATCTCGCCTGCCGGGTACCCCTCGGCATGGATGTAGGAGATCTCCTTCAGCTTGAGCGCGCCCTCGAGCGCAATCGGGTAGTGGATGCCGCGGCCCAGAAATAGAAAGTCGCTCGCGCCGGAGTAGACCTTGGCCAGCTGCTCGCACTGCGAGTCGCACGCGCGCAGGATCGCTTCTACCTTCCCAGGCAACAGGGTAAGCTCTTCGACCAGCGCTCTGCTTTCGGTATCTGTCACGGTGCCGCGTACTTGTGCCAGGTGCAGCGCAAGCACAAACAGCGCGGTGAGCTGCGCGGTAAACGCCTTGGTCGAGGCAACGCCAATCTCCGGCCCGGCATGCGTATAGATAATGCCCTGCGCCTCGCGCGCAACCGCCGCGCCCACCACATTGCAGATGGCGATGGTCTTGGAACCCTTGGCGATCATCTCGCGCTGGGCAGCCAGGGTATCTGCTGTTTCGCCGGACTGCGTAATGAGCAGGCCAAGCGCCGTAGCATTCGGGATAGGGTCGCGGTAGCGAAACTCACTCGCATAGTCCACTTCCACCGGCAGTCGCGCCAGGCGCTCGATCATAAACTTGCCGACGATGGCGGCATGCCAGCTGGTGCCGCATGCAGCGATGTTGAGCCGCGTAGCCGCGCGGAACTCGGCCTCGGTAATCTGCATCTCCGAAAGAAACACCTGGCCTGTCTCAAGCGATACGCGTCCTAGGGTGGTATCGCGGATCGAGCGCGGCTGCTCAAAGATCTCCTTGAGCATGAAATGCTTGTAGCCGCCCTTTTCGGCCTGGATCGGATCCCAAAGGATGCGCGTGATCTCGCGCTTTACAGGCGCGCCGGCAAAGTCCGTCAGGGCCACGCCGGCCCTCGTCAAAACAGCCAGGTCGCCATCCTGGAGAAAGTAGAAGTTGCGCGTGTGATGCAGGATGCCCGGAACATCGGAGGCGACGTAGTATTCGGCCGTGCCGTCGGCGCGGGCCTCGCCTATGCCGATGACCGCGGGCGGGCCCATGCGCGCAACCACGATCGTGTCGGGCTCATCGGCGGCAATCACGCTTACGGCATAGGCGCCCGTCAAGCGCACCACCGCGGCGCGCACCGCATCGGCCAGCGATCGAGCCGATCGCCTCTGCTCCTCTTCAATCAAGTGCGCGATCACTTCTGTATCTGTTTCTGTGACAAATACGTGCCCTGCGGAGATCAGCTCCGCCTTGAGCGCCAGATAATTTTCAACGATGCCGTTATGGACGACGACAATGCGTCCGGAGCAGTCGCGGTGAGGGTGCGCGTTCTCTTCTGTAGGGCGGCCATGCGTGGCCCAGCGGGTGTGGCCTATTCCATAGCTGCCATGGAGGGGGCTTTCGCGGATGCACTGCTCAAGATTGCGAAGTTTGCCTGAGGCGCGCCGCAGGTCCAGCGGAGCTCCGTCCTGATGGCCGACCGCGATGCCGGCCGAATCATAGCCGCGGTACTCCAATCGCCGCAGCCCTTCAAGAATCACCGATACCACGTCGTCCGAGCCGACACACCCTACGATTCCGCACATGTGGAGAGTGTATCGAAGGAAGCGGCTTGGGCGGCGAGAGAGGTCCGGTGCCCGTGTCTGGCATTTAGGGGGCTACAGCAAGGAGCCGGATGGAACTAGACGATCGAAAAGGTAAACTCTTCCATCACCGGGTTGGTGAGCACCTCCGTTGCAATGCGCGTCACCTCGGCATGGGCGGCAGCGGGGTCCAGCGAGTCGTCCAGCGTGAGCACAAAGTACTTACCCTGACGCACGTCGGCGATGCCCTTATATTGCATCTTTTTCAGGGCATTCTGGATGGCCTGACCCTGAGGATCAAGAACGGTGCGTTTTGAGACAACGTAGACATGAGCCTTCATCCTGCCCGATTATAAACGCAGTACCGGCGCCGAGAACGCTTGCATGCAAGCGGGGCCGGGTACGCATCCTTGGTACGACAAAGACAGGAACGAGCAATGGTGAATTACCTGGAACTGCCGGTCGGCGAGAACAGCCCGGAGATCGTCAACGCCGTCATTGAGATTCCCGCAGACGGAGTGAACAAGTACGAGTATGACAAGCAGCTCCATGTGTTCAAGCTCGACCGCAATCTTTACTCGCCGGTGCATTACCCGGGCGATTATGGCTTTATCCCGTCTACGTTGAGCGACGACGGCGACCCGCTCGACGTACTGGTGCTGGTCGATGAGCCGACCTTTTGCGGCTGCCTCGCGCAGGTGCGCCCTATCGGCGTGCTGGAGATGCTGGACCAAGGTGTGCTCGACGAGAAGATCCTGGCCGTGGGAGTGGGCAATCCTCGCTTTGCCGAGGTAACGGACTACGAGCAGATCTACTCGCACATTCTGCGGGAGATCACGCACTTTTTTTCGATCTACAAGGACCTGGAAGGCAAGCGCGTCGAGGTGCACGGGTGGCACGATGCTGCTTTTGCCCGCGAGCGCATCAAGTATGCGGTCGACAACTTCAGCAAGGGCAAGCTGCCGCCGGCTTGATCCCTCAGCCGAGCCGGCGCGCGCGCGACCACCAGCGCCATGAGGCGTAGTAGCTTACCGCCCCGCCCACGGCGGTGAGCGCGCCAAAGAGCGGGGCAGGTAGCCCCGCCAGCCGCTCATGGCGGCTAGCCACGACGGCATACACCACAAGAGCGACGGGCAGGGTCGACAACAGTGCCGCCACGGGCAGGCTGCCCATGCGAAACGGGCGGACCAGCCCTGGCTCCCGCACCCGCAGCACCAGCAGCGCCAGAAACTCGAGCACCAGGCTCGAGCCGTACAGGATCAGGTCGATGGAGATGAGCCGCTCATAGCTGAAGCCGAGCGCGAGCGCCCAGCAGACGCCGCACACCAGCACCGCCAGCGCGGGCGCATTGCGGCGGTTGCGCCAGGCCAGCCAATGCGGCAGCAGCCCGTCCTCAGCCAGCGCCATGGGCAGGCGTGTGTAGGAGAGCGTCAGCGCGTTGAACATGCCGAGCCCGCTCAGCATGCCGCCCGCCACGATTGCAACCGCAAGCCAGGCTCCGGCGAGCACGCCGCCGGCATCGGCCCAAGCGCCGGTGCTGAACCGCTCCAGCGGCATGCCCGCATACGCCATGGCACCGAGCGGCAAAACATAGGTGGCCGCTACCAGCGCGGCCGCTGCCAGCATCGCGCGCGGGTAGGTTTTCGCCGGATTCTCCACCTCACGCGCAAAGGTGGAGGCATTGTCCCAGCCCATGTAGTTCCACATGGCCACCAGCACAGCCAGGCTCAAGCTGCCACCCGGCGGCGAGGCGAACCAGGCAGCGTGCGCAGCCGGTCCCAGGCCGTGGGCAGGCAAGTGCCAGCCACGCCACAGCCCGGCCCCCGTGAGTACCGCGAACGGCGAAAGCAGCAGACCGCAAAGCCACACTGAGCCGCGCCCTATCGAAGGCGCGCCCAGCAGATTCCACAGGCAGCAGCCGACGACCAGGGCAAGCTCCCAGCCGATGGCTCTGGCACCTGCTACCAAAGCCGGCTGCAGGCGACCCAGGTACAGCGTGAAGAGAGTGGGGTAGATGGCCATGTCAAAGATGCTCGCCGTCAGCGACAGCCACGCTTCCTGATAGCCCCAGAACGGCCCCAGCGCGCGCCGGACCCAGACATAAAAGCCGCCATCCTCAGGGATTGCAGCGGCCAGCTCGCCGATCATCCAGGTTGTGGGCAGCGTCCAGATGCAAGGCACGACCAGCAGGATGATCAGTGCCTTGAGGTAGCCGGCGCCCCCGAGGATGTCCTCAATGCCGTAGGCGCCCCCCGAAACCATGAAGTAGGTAGCCGCGACCAGGGGCAGGAGCCCGAGCCGGCGCGCAGGTTGCGAAGAACTGTCGGTGCGCTCGAAAGAAATGTGGGAGATGCGGCTGTCTCCTTGCCGGGCGCACGGCCGGGTGCGCGCTTCCCGAGTCCGCGCGCGGCGGCATTGCTTTGTATATCACTTGCGCAGCGTATCGGGGGGCTTCAGACGGCAAAAAGCCCTGCAGGGTCGCAGGGCTTCTTGGGGGGTGGCAGACGCCGCTAGACGCGGACTTAGAGGCTGCTATGAAGTTTGCACCAAGATAGGTGCTTACGTTGGTCGCCAGGCATATTCAGTATGGATGGATGGCGAGTAAGTTGAGGGTTGGTTATCCGAGCGACGTTTCGGATGAGGAGTGGGCGTTTGTGCTTCCGTATTTGCTGCTGAGCCGCGAGGACAGCGCCCATCGGGAGCACGATCTGAGGGCTGTTTTCAACGGTGTTCACTACATTGTCCGGACGGGCAACCAGTGGCGGTTCATGCCGCACGACTATCCTCGTGGCCTGCGATTTTTCAGCAGATGCAGCGCTGGATGCGGGCAGGTTGCTTTGAGCGGCTGGTCGAAGATACGCGCATTCTGCTGCGCGAGTTTGCCGGTCGCAAAGGCCGACCGACGGCGGTATGCATCGATAGCCGCACGTTGCAATCGAGGCCCGAGAGCGGCGCGCGGGCAGGCTACGACGGCACGAAACGGCGCAAAGGCTCAAAGTTTCATATCGCCGTCGATACGCTGGGCCACCTGCTGGCGCTGCGTGTAACCCCGGCGGATCAGGGCGATCGTGCCCAGGTCAAGACGCTGGCTCAGGACATCAAGCAGGTAACCGGAGGCACGGTGGAGATGGCGTATGTCCATCAGGGCTACACCGGGCAAGCCGCGGCAGAGCCGCCCAAAGCCACGGCATGCGGCTCGAAGTGGCCAATCACCCCATGGCCAAACGCGGCCTCGTGCTGCTGCCGCGCCGTTGGGTGGTAGAGAGAAGCTTTGCCTGGGCAGCCCGCTTCCCCCCTTGCACGAGACTACCAACGGCTCGACACCACGCTCAAAGGATTTCAGTACGTCAGCTTCGCCTGCCTCATGATCGCCACATGTTCAAATAACTCGCATAGACTTCATAACAGCCTCTAGAAATGAGAACGTCTCGACTGCCGCCGCCGTGCTACTCGAGGTGGGGCTCAGGTTCACCGGGGAAATCTTAAAGACCTGGCCAGCCTGAGAAATGGTGCTGATGCTGTTGATGGTGTCACCCAATTCACAGATTCGCTCAACTCGACGGACCAGCTTCCAGTAAATTGACTAGAGAGTGACTTCGGTGGCAACTACAGCTAGGATTGATTGCTGAGCTGGAACAATCCATAGAACCGTTGGATTTGGCATTTACAGCTAACGTTAAACATGCTCCGTAAACTGCAATACACCCGACTGGGTGACTTGGTGGCAAGGGCGCCGCGCCAGTATTCCGCAAGTGCTTCCAACAGTTCACGGTGAAAAGGTTTTTTAGTCATCTCTTCCGCTACAGCAGGTACCGCGCGTCGTGTCTCAGCAGCATGCTGATAGGACTGCCACAGGCCGGTGGTCAGCGCGTAGGTGCGCATCAGTAGTTCCACTCCCCTACCGGAAGGTAGATCCAAAGATCGATCGATCACTGCTCCTGTCTCGTTGACGTGCACCACGTACTCACTTTTCTGAGCGATCAGAGCGTCGGCGAACATGTTCTTTCGATAACCGCGTACGACAGGGCATCGAGGCGAAGAAGTTCGGTATTTCGTTCGAGCTGAGCTATCAAAGCCGCCAAAAAGCGCTCGACTTTGACGGCTCGACTCCCTCTGGTCGTTTGAAAGACTATGCGACTTTCTTTCATCACGCGTTGCCAGCCTTCCAGCAGGAGCGCAGCAAAGATCTCCTCTTTTGTGTGGAAGTACAGGTACACCGTTCCTTTCGCAAGATGCGTGGCCGTAGCGATCTGGGCTGCTGTGGGCAAGCTCCCTCCGCCTGCCGCGAACAAAGCACTGGCTGCTTGCAGGATTGCTGCCCGCCGTGCAGCCTTGTCTTCCATTGCATGAGCATGAGCAGCAATCGCTCTTTTCATTTCGACATACGATACGTGATCTTTGCTTGCACGTGCCGCGATGTAAATCGATTGGAGAAAGCGGTAAGCCGGTTGAGCTTGCCAACGATCACGCTAGCCTTCCCGGCGAACATCGCATTAAGACCGGCCTCCGCCACTCTTTCCGGCTTCACGATGGTCGCCTTCAGAGACGGCTTTGGTTGAAATCCAGACACTTCATTGAAGCCTGTGTCCATCAGCCCAGGCGAAACTACCGTTACACCTACTTTGGGAGCGAACTCGACATTCAGCGCGACCCCGAGTGCAAGCACGAAGTGTTTTGCAGCTCCATAGGCTGCCAAGAGCGGATCCGGTTGATAGGCCGCAAACTGCCCACAAGGAGAATGTGACCTGATCCACGATGCATCATACGTTCACCGACAACATGGGTGAGCTCTGTCAGTGTCAGGATGTCAAGGTTCAACATCTCACGCAACCTTTCAAGGTCATGCGTGAGGAAGTCGCCATTCAAACCAAAAGCAGCATTGTTGATCAGGACATTCAACTCAATTCCGAGCCCATGCAGGCGATTCATGTAACCTGCCCCCGATAATGTCTCCCATTTGAAACTGGAGTTCTCTCGTAAATGATTT
>CAXTPL010000122.1:320-10767 GCA_964246065.1 uncultured Acidobacteriaceae bacterium | reverse complement strand
AGCGCTCAGATGTAGCCGCCGCCCGCGAAGCTTGGTTTGAGCAGCAGCTCGACCCAGGCGCGATCCCGGACCCGGTAGCGAGCAAGCGTTTGGGCCAGTACCCTGCGTTGCAGCTTCCCCCGCAGCAGCTGTCGATTGAGTATCCTGACGGACAGGTGATCCGGCGCGTCGCAGAGGGGAAAGCGTCGATGCCGTCTGACCCGCAGCTTGCGGGCGTGTACGAGGTGCTGTTGGCCCGCTACCGGCGCAAGCAAGCAGAAGACAAGGCTGATGCCGCGGGCGGGCTTCTAAACAACCTTCCCGGCATTCCCGGCACAGGTCCCGGCCCCGGCCCCGGAATCGCTCCCGGAAGCTCTCCCGGAATCGCTCCAAAAACCGCGCCCAGCCCAGGCGCGCAAGGCGGGCAGGCTACCCGCGGTATGTCGCTTTCGGAAGTGCCTGCCGAGCAAGCAAGAACAGCAGCCGCGCTCCCCCCTGCGCAGCTGGAGGCGCTAAAGTCGGCCCGCAGGCAGCAGCAGAAAGAGCAGGAAAGGGAGCAGGCGCGCGTGCTTGCCGACCAGATTCTCGGCGACGCGAAGAACCAGCGCATGCAGGCCATCTTTGCGCTGCCGGTGGAGGGGCGCATGGTGCTTACCTCCGGCATCGCGGAGCCGGAAAAGAGCCAGCTTTTGAACGACCTGACCCCGCACGAGCGCGAGCTCTTCGGGATGATGGCGGGCGGGTACGGCGGCAGCGGCGTGATTGCAAACGAGATGCAGCAGGCCAAGGTAGTACGCGCCGTGCTGAGCGAGCGCCAGCTGCAGGAGGTCATGACCGATTTCTGGTGGAACCACTTCAATGTCGACCTGGCCAAGAGCGGCGACATGCTCAACTACGCGCCCAGCTATGAGCGGGATGCCATCCGGTCGCATGCGCTGGGCAAGTTTCGCGATCTTCTGCTTGCCACCGCCGAGCACCCGGCGATGCTGATCTATCTGGACAACTGGCTCAGCATCGGACCGGACTCCCGGGCCGCGGGAAGGCCGCGCCCCAACGCGAAAAATCAGCAGCCTCGCGGGCTCAACGAGAACTATGGACGCGAAGTGATGGAGCTGCACACCGTGGGTGTAGACGCCGGCTATACCCAGGCCGACGTGACCAACCTTGCGAAGATCCTCACAGGCTGGACAATCGATAAACCGCAGACTGGCGGCAATGCCACCTTTGATCCTGCCAGGCATGAGCCGGGGACCAAGCCCTGGTTCGGCCAGCAGGTGAAGGAAGATGGGATGAACGAAGGCGTGCGCGCGCTGAGCCGGGTTGCCGCCATGCCGCAGACGGCGCACTTTATCAGCTATAAGCTGGCGCAGCGCTTTGTGGCAGATGCTCCGCCACCCGCGCTGGTCGATCGCATGGCAGCGGCGTACCTGAGCTCGGACGGCGACATCAAGACCGTGCTGCGCACCATGGTGCACTCACCTGAGTTCTTCGCGCGCGGCAACTACCGCACCAAGGTCAAGATGCCGCTCGAGTACGTGGCCTCCTCGCTGCGGGCGACAGGCACAGACCCGTCCAACCCCGGCGCGCTGGTCAACGAACTTAAAACGATGGGCGAGCCGCTTTACCGCTGCCTGCCGCCGACCGGCTATCCGGCGACCGCCGACCACTGGATGAACTCGTCTGCGCTGGTTGACCGCTTGAACTTCGCAATCGAACTTACGGGCAGCAAGCTGGGCGGCATGCACTTTGACGCATCGCGCCTGCTGGCCGCCGGGCTGCTCAGCCGTCCTTCGCAGCCGCCGCCAGCCGTTGGAGCAGCGCGGCCGGTTGCGCTCCGTAGCCGCGAGGACCAGCCCACACCCAGCGGAGAAGACGAAGCGCTGCTGCTGATGGAGCGCTTGCTGGTGCCGGGCCTTGTTTCAGAGAAGACAAACGCGGTCATCCGGCAGCAGCTTGCGCCGCCGACTGGACCATCGCAGAAGCCGGGCACAGCGCCGGAGCAGCTGCTGCCCATGTCCGATCCGTCGGAGACGCTCGACAAACTGGCGGCCATGATTCTAGGCTCGCCCGAGTTCCAGGTGCATTAAGCCGGGAATGGGCGGCGCGGGGCAGCAGTGCTGCTCCCGCGTTCGCCCGAGTCGATCACAATCGTTTTTTCCAAGCGTTCGTCCAGAGCTAAGCGCTGCCTTACTTGCCTGTCCCGCCCACGGCCACGTGGCTCGGCGCGTCCAGCTTTACCCCGCCCACCTCGCTTTTGACCTTGAGCTGCACATAGCTCTGCTTCTTTTCAGGGCGAACGGGGAAGCCGAGCTCATATTGGTTGAGCATCCGCCGGTCGATGTCCTGGAAAAACGGAACAAGCGAGACCGGGTTCGACAGCCCTTCGTAGTAGAGGTTTCCGCCGGTCTCTTCGGCCACCTGGGTCAAGTAATTCTGCCCCGCATTGGTCTCATAAAAAGAGCGGCTGAGCCGTCCCTGGTCGCGGAAGTAGATCGAGTAGATGACCAGCCCGGCGCGCTGCGAGTCCTGGATGGCGGCGGTTACATAAGGATCTTCCGGGTCGTAGCGCAGGTTGTACTCATCGACACCATCGGTGATCATGACGACCTCACGCCTGACATCGGTACGCTGCGAGGGCCACCGCTTGGCCAGGTCCGAAAGGCAGAAGTAGGGACTGGCATTGCTCCCCGGATTGCCACCCGGCAGGTGCAGCTGGCCGGCCACAGCCTTGTGATCGGTCGAGAACGGAGCGATAAAGCCCGCTTGACCGTTGTTCATGTACGCAAGGCCGACCGTGACGTTGGCCGGCAGCGTGCTTATGAACTGCGCGATCTCATCCATATTGCGCCCAAGGGCCTCGCGCGCCGAGCCGTCGATCAGGAATGTGAGCTCAACCGGGCTGGTGCCGACCTGCTTCCACAAGGTTGGCGGCGTCTTTTTGCCTTCCACGCTGACCTGGATCTGCTGGACGGAAAGGGGGGGCGCGTCGCCGCTCTTTGGCAGGGCGGTCACGATGGCGTCAGCCTCGGGCGCGGCTGCCTGTGCGCCTGCAGGGGATACAGCGGCAAGCATGGGCAACGTAAGCACGGCGCCGCAGAGTGCCGCGCGGGTGAAGGGAGAAGATTTCCGAGATGTTCCGGGCCGTTCAAACATGGTAAGTGCTCCTTATGGAAAGCCGAGGGACCGGCGCCAGGCCGGCGTGCGTGCCGCCATTTCTGCAGGCTTTACGCACCCTGGAGAAGCGGATCGCTTCCTTAATTAGACGTCTGCGGCTCGTGCGCGGGCATGCCCGTGGCAGCTCCAAGTGTATTCTCATGCAGAGAGATGCGAAGAATCCTCACAGCGGCTGTGCTTATCCCTTGCGTGCTGCTGCTGGTGTTCAAGGGATCCTTGCTGACCTTGACGGCGGCGAGCGGGCTGGTCGCCGGGCTGGCCGCGTGGGAGTTTCTGGGCCTGGCGGATGCAAGCGGGGCACGCACTCCGCGAATCTCGGTGATGGTCGCAATTGCGCTGTTGTTTGTGTGCAACGAGCAGCGGCCGGAGTACGAGGCACCCCTGCTGAGCGCGCTCAGCTTCACGCTCCTATGCGTGTGTGTCTTTCGAGCCAAGGCAGAAGGACTCAGCCGAATCCTGCTGGACACCGGCAGTTCGGTCTTCGCGCTGCTTTATTGCGGTCTCGCAATGACGGCCATTCCGGCGATCTGGAACCAGGCCGGCGGGGCCTCCATGCTGACCTTTCTTTTTCTCGCGGTGTGGTCGGGCGATAGTGCGGCGCTTTATATCGGGCGCAACTTCGGGCGCAAAAAGCTTGCTCCCGCTTTGAGCCCGGGCAAGACGTGGGAGGGCAGCGTTGCGTCGCTCGCCGGCAGCCTGCTCGTCACCGCGGCACTGGTGTTGGCTGCCACTGAGATGGACCGGCGCGGCCTGGACTGGCTTGCCTATCCGGGCTCTGTCGGCCGATGGCTTGCGCTGGCGGTGCTGGTGAACGTGGCGGCCCAGTTGGGCGATCTGCTGGAGTCGGCGCTCAAGCGCGGCGCCGGGGTCAAGGACTCGGGCGCGCTGCTGCCTGGCCACGGGGGCGTGCTGGACAGGGTCGACGCCCTGCTGCTGGCCGCGCCGGTGCTGTGGTACGCTCTGCTGGTTCAGGCAGCCTTCTAGACGCCACGGCAGCAGCTTGCCGAAGGCTGCCCCGACCACTAAAGGCTGCTCTGATCCTCCGGGAATGCGCAGCGCTGCATCGCTACAATGAACAGTGTGCGTCCTTTGAAACAGATTGCCATCCTGGGCTCGACCGGCTCGATCGGTCAGAGCACGCTTAGCATTATCGAGAGCTACCCCGAGCGGTTTGCGGTCGCCGCGCTGGCGGCAGGCAGCAATGTGGATGCGGCCTTTGCGCAATGCGTGCGGTGGAGGCCGGCGGTAGTCTCCCTGGCGACTGAACCGCTTGCGGAACAACTGCGCATCCGGCTCCGGGTGGCCGGAGTCACGGAGACCGAGGTCGTTTGGGGTACGGAGGGGACCATCCGCGTAGGGACCCTGCCGCAGGTAGACTTCGTGGTTTCCGCCATCGTTGGCCTGGCCGGGCTTGAGGCTACCTACGCGGCGGTGCTCGCGGGCAAGCCGATCGGCCTGGCCAACAAGGAGGCGATGGTGGCAGCCGGTGAGCTGCTGACTACCGCTGCCCGGGAGCGTGGCGTCCCGCTCCTGCCGATCGACTCCGAGCATAATGCGATTCACCAGTGCATGCGCGCAGGCACGCTCAGGGAGGTCGAGCAGGTGTGGCTTACGGCGTCGGGCGGGCCGTTCCGGACGCTGCCGCTGGAGCAATTCGCCGGAATTACGGTGGAGCAGGCCCTCAAGCACCCCACCTGGGTCATGGGCCGGCGGATCACGATCGACTCAGCCACCATGCTGAACAAGGGCCTCGAGATTATCGAGGCATGCCGTCTCTTCGATCTGCCGCCTTCAAAAGTCCGCGTCACGGTGCACCCGCAGTCTACGGTGCACTCGCTGGTCGAGTACGTCGACGGCTCGATCCTGGCGCAGATCTCGGTAACCGATATGCGGCTGCCGATTTTGTACGCGATGAGCTACCCGGAGCGGGTTCCGTCGCAGCTGCGCTTTGACATGGCCGCGCTGGCTGGGCTCGCATTTGAGCAGCCTGACTTTGCGCGCTTTCCCTGCTTGCGCCTCGCGTATGAAGCCGCCGAGATCGGGGGCGCGCACACCATCGCGCTCAATGCAGCAGATGAAATCGCCGTCGATGCCTTCCTCGCCGGTAACCTCGGCTTCCCCGGTATCGCGGGTACAATAGAGGCAGTGCTGGCGGAGACGCCTGCGACCCGCCCGGGAAGCATCAGAGAAGTGCTTGCGCTCGATGAGCAGGCACGGAAACGAGCCCATGGCGTGCTCGCCCGGCAGGGCGCGGCTGCGGTCCGGTCGTAGTCTCTACAGGCTGACCCGGCGAAACCGGTTGCTGCCTTGCTCCCGCACACCTTATACCCTATGCCATTTGCCCTAGTCGCTACTCTTTCGATGCTTGTGGTTCTCGGCATCATGGTGCTCGTTCATGAGGCGGGCCACTTTCTCACCGCCAAGCTGTGCGGGGTGCGTGTCGAGGTCTTCTCGATCGGCTTCGGCAAGCGTGTTCTGGGCTTCAAGCGCGGCGACACGGACTACCGGCTGAGCCTGCTGCCGCTTGGCGGCTACGTAAAGATGGCGGGCGAAAGCCCGACCGAAGAGGCTACCGGCGACCCGGGCGAGTTTGCTTCGCATCCCCGCTGGCAGCGGATCCTGATCGGCTTCTCCGGGCCCACCTCGAACTTTCTGCTGGCTTTCCTGCTCATGACCGGCCTCTACATGATGCATAACGAGGTGGACCAGTACATGCGGGGCGCGGCGGTGATTGATTTTGTGCCGACCGCCTCGGCCGCGGCCCATGCCGGGCTGGCAGCCGGCGACCGCATCCTGCGCTTCGGACCGGATAAGAACCCTACCTGGCAGCAGATCGGCATCCGCACCAGCCTGGACGCGAACGCAACCGTGCCCGTCACGGTAGAGCGCATGGCCTACGGCACGCCGCAGCAGACCACGGTCGAGTTACCCCTTACCAGCGCGATGCGGACCGGCAATGCGGCAAGCGCCGACGGACCCGATCTGGAAGCGCTGGGCCTGGAGCCTCGCATCCAGGAGACTCCGCTCATCATGCACGATGTAACGCCGGAGTACCCGCTGGCAAAGGCCGGCGTGCAGCCGGGCGACCAGCTGCTTTCGCTCAACGGCGTACACCTGCACTCCACCACCTCGGTGATGGCCTACCTGCAGCAGAACGGCAACCAGCCGGTCGATGTGGCAGTGCGGCGCGCCGGCCAAACTTTGCAGTTCGCCGTTACCCCGATGCTGGGCGACGATGGCACCGGACGTACCGGGTATCGGCTCGGTTTTCGGCCTGATCCGCCGCCGTTTAGTGTCGAGCAGCTGCCGCTCGGCGAAGCTGCCAAGCGGTCGGTCGCCTTCAACGAGCAGAACTCCGGCTACATCGTGGAGGTGTTGCGCAAGCTCTTTTCGCGCCACTCGAATGTCAAACAGCTGAGCGGGCCGATCGGCATTGCGCGGGTGACTGGCGAGGCCATCACCATGCCAGGCTGGCAGCCCATCATCGGCGAAATGGCGTTGATCTCGCTCAATCTGGGTATCTTCAACCTGCTGCCGTTCCCCATTCTCGATGGCGGCATGATCCTGCTGCTTGCGATTGAAGGCTTGATCCGCCGCGACCTCAACCAGCAGTTTAAGGAGCGGATCTACCAGGTTGCTTTTGTGGTTCTGGTGTTGTTTGCGGCCTTTGTCATGTTTAACGATGTGTCCAAGCTGAGCATCTTCTCGAAGGTGCGCCCGTAGGTGGGCGCTAGGCCCACTCGCCTCGACGCATCAAGGGCTCGCGCTCGCCGCTGTGCGTGATGCCGTCTATATCGATCTTTCCCGAGCCGATCATCCAGTCCACGTGGATCAGGCTTTCGTTGGCTCCGCGCGCGGCCAGCTCTTCCGGCGTCATCTCGTCGCCGCCTTCGACGCAGGAGCTGTAGGCCTGGCCCATGGCGATGTGGCAAGCCGCATTCTCATCAAAGAGCGTATTTGAGAAGAGCAGCCCGCTGGCCGAGATGGGCGACGAGTGCGGCACCAAGGCTACCTCACCCAGGCGGCGAGCGCCTTCATCGGAGTCGAGCATGCGTTCGAGCACCGTTTGCCCAGTCTTCGCCCGGGCCTCGACCACCTTGCCGCCGGCAAAGCGCACGGCGATCTCCTCGATCAAGGTTCCCTGGTAGCTGAGCGGCTTGGTGCTGGTCACCAGGCCCTCGGTGCGCGCCATGTGCGGCGTGGTGAAGACCTCTTCTGTGGGGATGTTCGGCAGACAGGCGATGCCGTTGCCGGCCACGGTGCCCCCGCCCAGCCACAGATGCCCCTCGGAAAGGCCGACGGTGAGGTCGGTGCCGGGTCCCCGATAGTGCAGCGCATCGTACCGCTTGCCGTTCAAGCGGGCGGCGCGTGCTTGCAGGCTTGCGCTATGCGCCTGCCAGGCGCGGACAGGGTCTGGCCCGTCGAGGCGCGAGGCGGCAAAGATCGCCTCCCAAAGCCTGGCGACAGCTGTCTGCTCCGGCTCGCCTGGGAAAACGACCCGCGCCCAGGCCGGGGTGGCGGCGGCGATGATCGACCAGTTGATCTCATGGCGGGTAATGAGCTCCATGGCCGGACGGCTGGCCTTGGAGGCCGCAAGGTTGGCTCGCGCCACATTTCTGGGGTCTTCTGCGGCAAGGAGAGCAGGATCGCCCCCGGTGATGCCGAGACGCGCGGCGCCGGTTCGGTACGCATTGGCGATGCCGTCATGCAGCCACCCGGCAGCCCGGTCGAAACCCTCGTCGCGCCCGTAGCGGTAGCGGGCCAACTGGGCTTGCTCATCGACAAACATGGTCGTGACCAGCGCCGCTCCGGCGCGATACGCGTGCTCGGTGACCCGGCGCACCAGAGGCAGCGCATCGATGGGCGCGGTAATCAGCAGCTCTTGTGCGGGGCCGTCTTGCGCAGCTTGCTGGCCAAGTCCAAGGCCGACCTGCACAGCGATGCCGGCAAGAACATCGATATGGTCTTCAAGCGTTCGCGCTGGGTGGGTCGCATCAGGCGCGTCAAGGGTGGGGATGGAGGGAAGGACGCTCATACCTCAAGAGCATACGCAACTCAAATGGATACGCAACTCAAATGGATACGCAACTCAAAAGGATACGCAAGGTTGGGCGATCCCTGCGGCAAAGCCTTTGGCGGAAAAGCGCGTTGATCGCCGGAAAAGCGCTTCAACAATCCCGCGAGGCGCTTCGATCGCCAGGGGCGCTTCGATCGCCAGAGGCGCTTCGACGCTGGGGCGGTAAAGACCCCGGCGACAGCCTGCCCACCTCTACCGAGGCTGGAGAACCTGCCCGGGGATCCGGAGCCAGCGCAGAGCCGGGACGCGCCAGGCCGGCCGCGGCAGCGAGGACGCAGCTGAACGCCATAAGAATATAAAAGATGCTGCGCAGTCCTGTTGCCTGGGCAACGAAGCCGAGAAAGGGCGGTCCGGCGAGCAGCCCGCCGTAGCCGACGCCGACGGCCACGGCAATGGCTGTTTCCGGCGCAAACGAAGGCAGCCTCCCGGCCGCGCGATAAAGGATCGGCGAAGCATTGGAGAGACCAAGGCCGGCCACCGCGAACCCGGCAAGGATCGAACCAAGTGCATGGCCGGCAAGCATCCACGCCAGGCCTCCTGCCGCCAGCAGCCCGCCGCAACGCAAGGCCCACACTTCGCCGATGCGTGCGACGACGCGGTCGCCGGTGAGCCGGCCAACGACCATGGTGGCCGAAAACGCAGTAAAGCCATACCCAGCCACACCCGCTCCCAGGCCGCGCGTTACCCGCAGCAGGAGCGCGCTCCAGTCGGCAATTGCCCCCTCTGAGACCATGGCAGAAAAGGTCAGTACACCGAGGAGCAGAAGCCTGCCCCAGGCTTGACCCTTCCGTCCGCGCCGGAAAGTCCCGGATGGATCGTCGCTGGAACGAGCGAGCTTTGCCGGGCCTGGCGCAGCGCCATACGGTTCGCCCCGCCCGTCACGCAGCATACCCTGGCCAGCAAACCACACAACGCAGGCCAGGGCAGCGGCGAGAGACAAAGCGATGGCTACGGGAGGGACGCGGTGCGCAAGTGCCAGGCTGGTCACGGCGGAGCCTGCGACGCACCCTGCACTGAACAGGCCGTGGAGCAGCGAAACGGTGCGGTGTCGCAGGTGCTTCTCCACCAAGACACCGTGCGCGTTCATCGCGACGTCGTTGGTAGCGCCGGTGATGCCGCCGCAAAACAAACCGGCAGCCATGATCCATCGAGCTGGGCCGGCGATAGCGATTGTGAGTACGAGGGGGAAGAGAAGCCCCGCAGCCAGGCAGACGCGCCGGCTGCCAAATCGGCGAGTGAGCCGACTGGATAACGGCATGGCTGCCATGCACCCGACGCCACCGGCGAGCAGCGTGGCGCCGAGTTGCGCGGGTTGGAGGTGGAGCGATGCGGCCCGGCCCGGTATATGCGGCACCCAGGAACCTACCGTCGCGCCATTGACGAAAAACATGGCGGCAACCGCCACGCGTGCGCGCTCGGCCCTCTGCTGCTCCTCGCCTCCCACAGTCCGTTCTCCGCCTTCCCGTACACTCAAACGTATATGAAGCAGGTACCACGCATCTTTACGACGCGTTTGCGGGTCAGGTACTCGGAGACCGACCAGATGAGCGTGGTGTACCACGCGAACTATTTCGCCTGGTTTGAGGTGGGGCGTGTGGAGATGATGCGAGAGCTCGGCTTTGCCTACCGCGAGATGGAAGCCCACGACGGATGCGTGCTGCCGGTGGTGGAGGTAAGCTGCCGATATCGCCAGCCGGCCCGCTACGATGATGAACTCGAACTCTCGACCAGCCTTGTGGCTTTACGCGGGCCCGTGCTCAAATTTGCCTACCAGCTGCGCAGGGCCGGCGCCGCTATGCCCGGCCAGCCGGGCCCTTTGTTGGCCGATGCCGTGACGACCCACGTGGTGGTTGATCGGGAGCTGAATACAACCACATTGCCGGAGAAGTACCTTTCGGTACTGTTGCCGGTAGTATCGCAGTTGCCACAGGATAGTGCGTGAGCTTAGGCTGAAGGGCGACAACAGGGGTTCGGCTGACGCCATGGCGACCGAGCAACCCGAAGGAGGGACGATCTGTGAAGAAGAGCCGGGGGAGCAGCACCCGACAAGGGACCGGATGGAGATGGACCGGGGCAACGGCGGCGCTGGTAGCCTGCGCTGCGCTGGGGCTGGGCGGCTGCGAGACGGGGCGCACCAACAAGGCGCATGCCGAGTGGCAGCACCTTTCCGATACCACCACTACCAGCAAGCCGGATAACCATCAGCCGCTTGGGCCC
>CAXTPL010000122.1:0-310 GCA_964246065.1 uncultured Acidobacteriaceae bacterium | reverse complement strand
TGCTGCAGGACCTGACGGCAACCAGCCAATGGACGACATGGAGGCGCGGTCTCGCCACGGCAACGAGTATGGCGAATCGGCCGCGCCGTTTGCACAACCGGCGAACTCTCCCGAGCGCCAGCCGAGCAGGGCGCTACCCGAACACTGAACCGTGGACCGCGGTGAGGCAGGGCTGGAGTTGAGCACGTTGAACCGGGCACCGCGGCGAGGCAGGGCTGGGATTGAGCCGCGTGGACTGAACCGGGCACCGCGGTGAGGCAGGGCTGGGGTTGAGCCGCGTGGACTGAGCCGGACACCGCGGTGAGGCAGG
>CAXTPL010000121.1:0-10809 GCA_964246065.1 uncultured Acidobacteriaceae bacterium | reverse complement strand
GCTTCCGGCTCGCCATGTGCCTGGTCAGCGTGCACTTCGGCACGCTGAGCTTCCATACTGTGCTCGCCTCGCTTGCCGCGCAGCCTGAGCTGCACGGCGGCTGGCTGACCGCGATCGCGCTCTGCCTCCTGCTCGGCGCAGCCGGCAAGTCCGCGCAGATTCCCCTTTATGTCTGGTTGCCGGATGCGATGGAAGGCCCTACGCCTGTTTCCGCGCTGATCCACGCCGCAACCATGGTCACGGCCGGCGTTTACATGGTCGTTCGCACGCACCCGATCTTTGATCGCTCGCCGTTTGCCCTCGGCACCGTGGCCTGCATCGGTGCGGCCACTGCCATCTTCGCGGCTACCATCGGCCTTGTGCAGACCGACATCAAACGGGTGCTCGCCTATTCAACCGTCTCGCAGCTCGGCTACATGTTTCTTGCCTGCGGAGTGGCGGCCTACTCTTCCGGCATCTTCCACGTCGTCACGCATGCCTTCTTCAAGGCGTTGCTCTTCCTCGCTTCCGGCTCCGTGATTCACGCGCTTAACGGCGAGCAGGACATGCGCGTGATGGGCGGCCTGCGCACGAAGATCCCCATCACCTTCTGGACCATGACCGCGGGCGTCTTTGCGATTTCAGGCTTTCCGGGCCTGTCCGGCTTCGTCTCAAAGGACGACATTCTCTTCCAAACCTTCAACTCGCCCATGCCGGGCGCGAAGCTGCTCTGGCTGGTCGGCCTCCTCACCGCCGGGCTGACCGCGTTTTACATGTTCCGCCTGTGGTTCCTCACCTTCTTCGGCCCCAGCCGCGCTGTTGCCCCTGCGCCCCATACCCCTGAGCCGACCCACCATGCCGAAGCCTCACAAGGGTTGGCCGAGACCGGCACCGCCCACGCCGCGCCCCATGCCGCCGCACACAGCTCCAGCGCCCATCATGCACATGAGCCGCATGAGAGCCCGTGGGTCATGCTCGGGCCGCTGGTGATCCTGGCGTTCCTCGCTATCTTCGGTGGCGCGCTGGGCTGGCCGGCGGCACTTGGCGGCTCGAACTTCTTCGGCCACTTCCTCGCGCCGGTCACCCAGGTTTCTGCGACGCCTGAGCCGGTTGAGAACCGCAACGCCGAGCTCGCTCTCGCCCTGGTTTCGACCCTGGTCGCCTTTGCAGGCATCGGCGTAGCGTACCTTTTCTACATCGCGCGGCCCGCGCTCCCGGGTGAGCTTGGCCGCCGTTTCCGCTCCGGCTACACGCTGCTGCTCGACAAGTACCGCGTCGACGAGCTTTACCAGGCCGTCTTCATCACGCCCATCCTGCTCTTTCCGCGCTACGTGGTCATGGGCCTGGTGGACACAGGCATCCTCACGGGCGGCGCGGCCGGCCTCGGCTTTGCGACGCAGGGTCTCGGCTCGGCGGCGCGGAGGATGCAATCCGGCAACATCCGCAGCTATGCCGGCTGGCTCGCCTTTGGCGCCGGCGGCCTCCTGCTGCTTGCCTTCTTCGGCTTTGGCGCGCACGCGGGGCTGCGCTAAGATGCGCCCCGCCTCCATGTACCACCCCAAGGAAACAGGACAGTGCTAGACAACATCATCCTTTCGCTGATTCTCGCGATCCCGGCGGCGGGCGCCGCGCTCCTCGTCTTTCTGCCGCGACGGGGCAAGCTCATCCAGTGGA
Organism: uncultured Acidobacteriaceae bacterium; assembly: GCA_964246065.1. Taxonomy (GTDB): domain Bacteria; phylum Acidobacteriota; class Terriglobia; order Terriglobales; family Acidobacteriaceae; genus EB88. The sequence continues at coordinate 9,156 of CAXTPL010000121.1, read as the reverse complement.
CCGCACTCCTGGTCTCGCTGCTGACCTTTCTCTGCACGCTTCACCTGCCCGCCCACTACGTCTACGGCCGGACCGGCTTCCAGTTTGTCGATAACCACCTTTGGATCGCCAACCCGCACATCCGCTACCATGTCGGCGTCGATGGCATCTCCATGTGGCTGGTCGTGCTCACCGGCTTTCTCGCGCCCATCGGGGTACTCGCCTCCTGGACCGCGATAGAAACGCGTGCAAAAGAGTTCTACTTCTTCTTTCTGCTGCAGCAAACCGCCATGCTGGGCGTCTTTGTTTCGCTCGACCTGATCCTCTACTACGGCTTTTGGGAGTTGTCGCTCGTACCGATGGCCATCTCGATTGCCATGTTCGGCCGGACCAAGGGTCCGCAGGCAGCGATCAAGTTCTTTCTCTACACCTTTATCCCTTCGGCGCTCTTTCTGGTTGCCATCCTTTACCTGTACGGCAAGACGGGCACCTTTGACTTTGCCGAGCTGCAAGCCGCGCTCTTCTCCGGCACGCTCGGCATCGCCCCCCACGCGCTCTGGTGGGTGGCGCTTGCATTTCTCTTCGCCTTTGCCGTCAAGGTCCCCGTCTTTCCGCTGCATGGCTGGCTGCCGGATGCCTTCTCTGAGGGTCCGACAGCCATGATCATGGTGCTTGCCGGCAAGCTCGGCCTGTATTCCATCGTCCGCTTCAACCTCGGGCTTTTTCCCTCACAGTCTCGCCAGTTCGCACCCTGGGTCATCGCGCTTTCGGCCATCGGCATCGTGTACGGGGCGCTTGCCGCCCTGGTCCAGCGCGACCTGAAGCGGCTGATCGCCTTTGCCACCGTTTCCGCGCTTTCCTTCTGCACGCTTGGTATCTTCAACTTTACCGTCGCAGGTCTCGACGGCGCGGTCTACCAGACGATCAACGAAGGGCTGATCGGCGGCGCGCTGCTGCTGCTTGCCGGCATCCTTTATGAGCGCTACGGCACCTATGAGCTTTCTGCCTATGGCGGTCTTGCCGGCAGGCTTCCGGTCATGGTCACCCTGTTTGTGATCACCACGCTCGCGCTGATCGGCCTGCCTATCCTGAACGGCTTTGTCGGCGAGTTCCTGGTTCTTTCCTCCACCTTTGCCACGCACCCGGGCTGGGGCGCCACGGCGACCCTGGGTGTCATCCTCAGCGCCGCGTACATGCTTTCCATGATCCAGAAGATCTTCTACGGCAAGCAGTCCGCCCTGGTCGCCAACCGCCAGGTACGCGATGTCGTCGCGCGCGAATACATCGCGGTCTGGCCGATGGCCATCCTGATGCTGGTGATGGGCGTCGCTTCGCCCTACTGGATCAAGGCCATCAACGGCTCGGTCGACAGCCTTGCCGACCACCGCGCACCAGGGGAGACCCGCACCCACATGCTTACCTCCACCCTCCAAACGCCGGGGCATCCTGAGCGAAGCCAAGGGCCTGCGCTAGCGGTCGCCGCCAAGCGCCCGGTTGCCGCCACGTCCGTCGTCCGCCAGGAGGTGGCACGATGAACGCGAATCTGCTCCGCATTCTGCCGGAAACCCTGCTCACGCTGACCGGCGTCCTTCTCATGCTGATTGAGCCGGTGCTCCCCAAAGCCATGTCCCGCAAGCCGCTCGGTTGGCTCGCTGTGCTTGGCACCCTTGCCGCTCTTTTTGCCTCGCTCGCGCAGCTGCATGCTCCCGCGGGCTCAGCCTACTATGGCCTGGTGCGCACGGACGCCTTTAGCGCCTTCTTCCATGTCACCATTGCCTCGATCGTCCTGGTTTCGCTCCTCACAACGATTGACGTCGTCTCCGCCGGCACAGAAAACCTGGGAGAGCTGTTCGCGCTGACCATCTTCGGCGCCGTCGGCTCCATGCTCATGACCAGCGCGCAGGAGCTGCTGCTGGTCTTTATCGGCCTCGAGATCTCGTCCATCTCCTCCTACATCCTGGTCGGCTTTCGCAAGCACACCGGCAAGGGGCCGGAGTCTGCCATCAAGTACTTCCTGCTCGGCTCCTTTGCAACGGCCTTCTTTCTTTACGGCACGGCGCTGGTCTTCGGCGCTACCGGCACCACGCAGATCGTCGCCATCGCCCACTCGCTGGGCGCTTCCACCACGCCGATGCTGGCAACGCTCGGCCTCGGTATGCTGCTGATCGGTCTCGGCTTCAAGGTTTCCGCTGCGCCCTTCCATATCTGGACGCCCGACGCCTACGAGGCCGCACCCTCGCCGGTAGTCGGCATGATCTCAACCGCGCCCAAAGCGGCCGCCTTCGCCGTGCTGCTGCGCATCCTCTACGTCGCCTTCCCTACCCTGCACGCGCACTGGGTGCCGCTGATCTGGATCATGGCTGCACTTTCGATGACGCTCGGCAACCTGGCCGCGCTGCGCCAGAGCAACGTCAAGCGCATGCTCGCCTACTCTTCAATCGCCAATGCCGGGTACCTGCTCGTAGCCTTCACCGCGCTTTCAACCGACGGCATCGCGGCCGCCGGCTTTTACACCGTCACCTACGCCGCGATGAACGTCGGCATCTTCGCCGTGATCGCGCATGCCGGCCAGTATGAGGACAAGCTCACCCTGATCTCCGACTATCGGGGCCTCGCCTACCGCTCGCCCCTGCTCGGAGGCGCGATGGCCTTCTTTCTGATCTCGCTGATCGGCATCCCGTTCACCGGCGGCTTTTTCGGCAAGTTTTATGTCTTTGAGGCGGCGATCCGCTCCGGCATGGTCTGGCTGGCCATCCTTGGCCTCCTCAACAGCGGCATCGCGGTCTTTTACTACCTGCGCCTGCTGGCCGCCGTCTACTCCAAGCCGCAGGAGAATACACCCCTGATGGCCATGCCGCGCATCCAGTTCTCGCTCCTGCTGGCCATCGTGCTCACCGTTTCCGCTACCCTGATCCTCGGCATCGTCCCCGGCAGCATCCTCCACGCGGCGCGCGCGGCTGCCATTACGCTCGAGTACGAACGCACCGAGCCTCTCCCGGTGCTTGCGCAGGCGCCCTCCCGGCAATAGCCTCTGCTGTTGCATCCCAGGGCAGCGGCCGCGGCCCGGCTTCATGAGACGATAAAGCTGCTTCAATCGACCTCGACCACCAGGGAGTAGGCCATGACAGGAGAGCAGTCCATTGCCTTACGCGGCGCCATCGGGGCGCTGGGCGGGGCGTGCAGCATCGCTTCGTGGAAGCTCGCGCCCCGGCTCCGCCTCAGCTCGCGCGACTTTTCACGACTCTTTCTGGGCGCCTTTGCGCTTTCTCGCCTCGGCCTGTTTACCCTGGCCATGCTGATCCTGCACCTGACGCCGCGCGGCGACATCACCCTCTATATGGAAGAGGCAGCGCCCGCGCTCGCGGGCAAGCTCGTCTACCGGGACTTCATCACTCCCCACGCCCCGCTCGATCCCTACCTGCTCTCCTCCATGCTCCGGCTGCATCATTCGCCGCTCACCATCATCGTCTTCGGCATCTTGTTCGACATCCTGGCGATGTGGATATGGATGAAGGCCGCGCGCTACTTTCTGCCCACCCTCACGCTGCGCCGCGCCGCGCTGCTGGTGCTCTTCAATCCGACCAGCCTGCTTACCGAGGGTATTGACGGGCAGATGAACTCCTTTATTGCGCTCTTTCTCGCGCTGGGGGTCTACTTCCTGGTCGTCAAACGGGATGAGGTGGCAGGCATCTGCGTCGCCATCCCGACTGCGGTCATCAAGTTCCTCTCGCTGATTTATGCGCCCGGCTACCTGTTCGCTTCGCGGCGCAAGCTCAGCGCCACCCTCGGCTTTGTGCTGCTGCTGGTGGTGGTCTACGGCGGGTTCGCCCTGGCAGGCGCAAACATCGCCGTTCCTCTCCACGCAGAAGGCGACCACCGCACCGCCTCAAACCTTATCTTCCTCATCGGCATGGTCACCGGTCATCCCCTCGGCCTGCGCGCGCCCGATCTCCTGCTCGCTTTGAGCTGGTTTTCAATGGTCGGGCTGACCTTTATCTCCATGCGCGCCTGCGATCCCAAGCAGCCTGAAGGCCGGCGCCGCATCCTGACCATGCTCACCCTCAGCCTGATCGCCGAGTTGCTCTGCGTGCAGATCTTCAGCAAAAATACCTGGGACCGCTACCTGGTCATGGCCATGTTCCCCTTGTGTACGCTGGTTGCCAGAATGTCGTTCGGCGAGATCGTCGCCTTCGGCATCTGGGCCATGGACGCGGTGGTCGAGCCGAGCTACTGGGCGACCGTGCTCAACTCCGGGCCTGCCGAGCGCATCCATCCCTATCTGGTCGCGCGTGAGCCGCATGTGCTTTTCATGCTGCTGCTGGAGGTAGTCTACGTTTCCGGCTCGATCTACCTGTTTGCCGTGTGTGTACGTCAATTATTACGGCTGCGACGGGCTGATCCGGCCCTGAATGAAGCGCCGGACTACGCAGAAAATTCGCTCCTGGCCGCCTAGCAAAGCGGCCTTCAACCGCATCAGAAAAACACAACGGGAGCAATCCTTTTCTGTAAACTCCCCGCATCCGCACACACGAGGTCAAGTGAGCAAGCGAGCAATCATCATCGGAGCAGGCCCCGCCGGACTGACGGCCGGCCTCGAACTTCTGCGCCGCACCGACATCCAGCCCATCCTTCTCGAAGCCAGCGATGAGATCGGCGGCATCTCCCGCACCATTCGCTACAAGGGCAACCGCATGGACATCGGCGGCCACCGCTTCTTCTCAAAGTCCGATCGCGTCATGCAGTGGTGGATGGACCTGATGCCCCCCCTGACCGCGGAAGAAGCGCTCGAGATCAGCTACCAGGGAAAGACGCGCACAGTCTCTGTGCCCGGCAATGCCGCCGATCAGCCAGGCCCGCTCGTTCCCCGCGAACCCGTCGTCATTGAAACCCATACCGACGAGACCGACGCGGACGGGACCGAACACCGCGAGGCCCACGCCGATACCGCGACCTACCTTGCGCCGGAGCCGGTGACCGACCCGGATCTGGTCATGCTCATCCGCCCGCGGAAAAGCCGCATCTACTACCTGCGCAAGTTTTTCGACTACCCGATCAAGCTTACCGGCCCAACCCTGTCCAACCTGGGTGCAGCGCGCACCGTACGCGTCGGCACCAGCTACCTCGCCTCGCGCCTGCACCAGATCAAGCCTGAAAAGAGCCTTGAAGACTTCCTCATCAATCGCTTCGGTAAGGCGCTCTACCTGACCTTTTTCAAAAGCTACACCGAAAAGGTCTGGGGTACGCCCTGCAACGAGATCTCGGCCGAATGGGGCGCGCAGCGCATCAAGGGGCTTTCGCTCACCACTGCCGTCAAGCACTTTGTCACCAAGGCGCTGGCCCGCAAGCCGGCCGCCGGCGCTTCGGGCGATCTTTCGCAAAAAGGTACGGACACCAGCCTGATCGAGCGCTTCATGTATCCAAAGTTCGGGCCCGGCCAGCTTTGGGAGCATGTGGCCAACCTGATCGTCGGCGGAGTCAACGGCAAGTCGGGCGAGATCCACATGCAGTGGAAGGTTGAAACCATCCACTGCGACGGCACGCGCGTTACCGGTGTGACGGCGGTGAGCGCTACCGGCGAGCGCAAGCTTTGGGAAGGCGATTACTTCTTTTCAACCATGCCCATGCGCGAGCTTACCCGCGCACTGGACTGCCCCATCCCGGCAAACGTCCAGGAGGTCTCGGACGGGCTCCAGTATCGCGACTTCATCACGGTGGGCCTGCTGGCTGACAAGCTGAAGGTGACCGAGCCGGACGGCGGCCTGCTGCAGGATACCTGGATCTACGTGCAGGAGCCGGATGTGCTCCTGGGACGGTTACAAATATTTAATAACTGGAGCCCCTACCTGGTCTCCGACCCATCCAAGGTGTGGATCGGGCTCGAATACTTCTGCTACGACACAGACGACCTGTGGAAGATGCAGGATGACGACCTGAAGGCTTTCGCGATTGCGGAGGTTGAAAAGATCGGCATCCTTGGGCCGAACTCCGTCAGCGATGCGCACGTGGTGCGTGTGCCGAAGACCTACCCGGCATACTTTGGCACCTATGAGCGCTTTGACGAGCTGCGGGACTTTACCGACACATTTGAGAACCTGTTCCTGGTGGGCCGCAACGGCATGCACAAGTACAACAACCAGGATCACTCCATGCTCACGGCCATGTCGGTGGTGGACGGGCTGGTCGCCGGCAAGGTAGAAAAAGCGCGCTTGTGGAGCATCAACACCGAACAGGAGTATCACGAAGAGAAGAAGTAGAGCTGCTTCAGCCCCGAGAAACAGAAAACCGGATCAAGGCTTTGCGCATACCGCGTGCAAAGCCTTGATCCGTTTTGGTTTTCAGCGCTGTTCGCTGGTGCTTGCTCGCCGCCTACTTGACCTTGGCGAAAATGATCAGCAACGTAAACAGTGCGAGCGACTCAATAAACGCAAGGCCAAGCACCAGAAGTAGCTGAATGCCTGCGCGTGCGCCCGGATTGCGCGCTAGGGCTTCGGTAGCAGATGCAGTGGCACGTCCCTGGCCCAGGCCGCACAGACCTGAGGCGATAGCCATGCCGATGCCGGCAGCGATAGGAACGAGGTTGGTGCCCCCGCTCGCGCCCGTCTGTGCAAAGGCCGGTGCGGCCAGCAACAGGACGGAGAGTGTCATAAACAGGTATTGGAGCTGCTTCATCGTGGTTCTCCCGCGCTTGCTTTTAGGTGTGCCGGGAGGAGGTGGTTGAGGCTCACCGTACTGGCCCCCTCACGCTCCCGACCTTCCACATGCGCCGGGGAGCAAGCGCAAAGCCCCCGGCAGGAATCTTTTTGAACTTTGGCGCTGCAGGCGCAGAAAACAAGTTACGAAGCGACCGCAAACCGCGCAGGCGGTTTTGCCCTTAGTGCCCTTCTACCGGCATCGCCTGCGAAAGATAAATCATCGCCAGCAGCATGAAGACGTAGGACTGAATCAGCGCGACTCCGAAATGCAGCGCCAGAAAAGCGATCGGGATTCCGATCGGGATGAGCGAGAAAAACACCAGCGTCAGCAGGTCGGACGCAAACATATTCGCGTACAAACGGACGGTAAGCGACATGATGCGCGCCAGGTGCGAGATGATTTCGATCGGAAACAGCAAGGGCGCCAGCCACCATACCGGGCCGGCAAAGTGAGCGATGTAATGGCCTGCGCCCTGTGCCTTGACCCCGATCCAGTTGTAGTACACAAACGTAAGCAGCGCGATGCCGAGCGGCACGACCGGACTGGCAGTCGGCGTCTCAATGCCCGGCAGCAGACCGGTCAGGTTGCAGCTCAATACAAAAAGCAGGATGGTTGTGACAAAGGGCAGATGCCGCTCATAGTCATGGCCGATGACGGAGTTGCCCTGATCGGAGACAAAGCCCTCGATCATCTCTGCAAGGAGCTGCATCGTGCCTGGCTTTTCCACGCTCAGGCTTGCGCGCACGGCGGCAAAAGCCACAATGAGCCCGGTCATCACCAGGAGCTCCAGCGTGAGCGCGTTTGAGATGGGGTGCGAAGGGTAGGTGGGGTGCACGCCGATTGCCGCAAGCAGCGCGTCCACAGGCGCCGCAAAGAGGCGATTCAACAAGCGATTCAGTGCGTCTAGTAGGAAGAGCATGCGTCCTTGATTGCTATGAGATCAGAAGCTTTGCCGCTACAGCAGGGTGTTGCAAACACTTTCCATCTCCCGATGGAGCGCGCATCGTAATAAAGCAAGAACCTGAGCCCGGCCTCGCTTCGTTCCGCATCGCAGCCGAACGAGATGCGATCGAGCCGCTGATCCTCAGTCCGCTCCGGGTGACGCCTCGAAGACGGAGGCTCCATGGGCAGCCGGCGCGAAGCGTCAGGACCAGACCAGCCGCATCGCCTCGACCGCCAGTGCGAACGCGGCCAGGCCAAGGCCGGCAACAAGCGCGTAAACCGACCCATGGAAACATCTTAGGCTACCATAGAGCACCAGTCCTGCGACAAGGAGCCGCAGCAGAAAACCGAGGAGAACCCTCCCCGTGCTTCCCGTGGAGCCTTCGGGAGCAGGCCCACTCGCCGACGCGTCGAGCCGCGCGTTGATGGCGCCGATCAGCTTTTGCCACTCCCATAAACCGCTCGCCGAAACCGCTGCCCCGGCAACAAGCAGAGCGGCGGTTTGCCATCCAAGCCAGGCCCACAAGACGGCGGCACCTGCTGCCGCCAGCACTAGCACCAGCCGCAGGGCGCGCAGCATCGCCGCTTTCAGGTGCTCGTCGGTAAACTCAAGAAAAGGATTGCCCGCACCCGCCGTCAAGCCGGGCCGCCCTTGCGCTTTCGACTCTTCTCCGCCGCACCGGGTAGAGGCTCACGCCCTGAAGCTGCCACCAGCCGAAAGATCTGGACAAAGCCGGCCGCGATACCCAGCACGATTCCCGCCAGGTAGAGCCAGCCTGTGTGCAGCCACTTGTCGAGCCCTGCGCCGGCGAGCCAGCCTACCAGAACCGCCGCCGGCAGGATGAACGCAATCTGCGTCATCTTTTCCGCGTTGACCAGCGTGTCTATGCCCCCGCGATCAGGCTTGCCGGTGCCGGTTGCGCGCGGTTTTGGATTGTTAAAGGCCATGCGCCGCTCCTCGGCTGTTTATACCAGCAGCCGGCGGCCGGCGCATGATGCTGCCTTACTGCCCGAAGTATTGGACGTGGACGTAGGTTCCCAGGCGCGGATTGTACGCTAGGTAGTAGCCCGGGTCGTCCGGGTCGTCATAAAGCACGATGTTGTCGGTGTCCCACTGCCATCCGTTCACATAACCCGCATCGTAGGGTGCTACGCCGAAGTAGGAGCCGTCCAGGAAGAAGCGTCCGGGGCCACCGCCACGCAGCTGGTACACATAGCTCGGACCGAAGTGACCTGGGAAGTGGCCATGGCCCCACGGTTGATCCAGGTGGTAATGCGCATCGCCGCCGCGATGGCCGATCCACTGGCCATTGTCATGGACGTGCGGCGCGTCAGGGTGCCCTTGGGCATCGTTGTAGTGGCGGCCCTGGTTGCCGAAGTCATGACCCTGCGGCCCATGCTGCGGAATAAAGCCGCCGCCCACGTGGTCGCCGCCGCCACCGAAGTGATCGCCCCCACCGTGTCCGCCTCCGCCGTGATCGCCTCCGCCATGATCGCCTCCGCCATGATCGCCCCCGCCGTGCTGCCCCAGCGCCGGCCCTG
>CAXTPL010000120.1:0-10864 GCA_964246065.1 uncultured Acidobacteriaceae bacterium | reverse complement strand
CGGCAGGCGGCACCCACGCAGAGCCGGAACAGCCAGCCTCAGGCAGCGACCCTGAACTTGACTCGCTGCATGACCTCGAACACGACCCGCTTGACGATGCGGCCGACGAGCCAGGGCCTGAAATTACCCCGGTTCCCCCGAGCGAGCGCAAGCTCGTCATGGAAACCCAACCCGACTCCCCTTCGGTTCCGCCGCCTGCCGCGCAAGCCGCCCCGCAAGGCTCCGGTCCGCGCCAGCCGCGCGGCTTTGTTGTCCTCACGATCGGCCTCCCGGGCTCGGGCAAAACCACCTGGTTCAAGCGCCGCTCGGTGACTCCACTTTCCTCAGACATGCTCCGCGGCATACTCTTCGACGACATCACCGAGCAGCGCTACCAGGGCCTGGTTTTCTCTACCCTGCGCTCGCTCCTTCGCGCCCGGCTGATCGCCAAGATGCCGTGGAACTATGTCGACGCCACCAACCTGAGCCCGCATGAGCGCCGCCAATGGATCAAGATGGCGGCCAGCTTCGGCTACGATGTTCACGCCGTCTTTTTCGACGTTCCTTTTGACTTGTGCATGGAGCGCAACCGGCGCCGCGAGCGCGTCGTCTCAGACGAAGTGATGGAGAAGATGAACGAGCGTCTCCGCCCGCCAAGCTTCAAGGAAGGCTTTTCAAAGATCACCGTGGTCCGCGTCAAGGGAGTTCCGGGCAGCGTTCCGGCCGGCGACTCGATGGCCGAACCGGCTCCCGAACCGGCTCCCGAGCCGGCTGCCGAGGCGGCTGCCGAGGCGGGCCTTGGGCCGGACCAGGACCCTGCCAACGACACCGCGGCAGCAGACGCCAACGAGTTTGTACCGGAAGACAACGGCACGGCGGGCGAGGACGACTTTTAACCTGCAAGCCGGCCGGTGCGTCCAAGCCGGCCCGGTGCGTTTCAAGCCTGGTGCGTTCAAGCCGGCCGCGGCATACGAAGTCTAAACGCCGAGGGCCATGTGGTGTAAGCGATGTCGACAGCAGGGCTTCGGCTCGCGGCCGGGACCGCCTCCCTGCACGCACGGCTGCTCACCCAGGCAGTGCGCGTTATGGACAGCCGGATGTGTCCCGGCAGCCCTGCTGCTAATGGGTGGTCCGCTTAAGCTGGCCGCACGCCGCATAAATATCGCGGCCGCGCGGCCGTCGAATATAGGCGGTCACCCCTTGCGCGATCAGCCGCGCCTGAAACGAGGCCACTGCCGCAGGCTCCGGCTCGGCAAACCCGGTCCCGGGCCCGGGATTCCAGACGATCAGGTTGACATAGCAGCTGAAGCCCGCACCGCGCACCAGTTGCACGACCTCGTCCGCGTGCTCCAGCCAATCGTTGACGCCGCCCAGCAGCACATACTCAAAGGTGATCCGCTCCCGGGGGCCGAGCGGAATGGTTCGCACCGCTGCAAGCACCGCGCGGATATCCCACTTGCGCGTGATGGGCATGACCTGCTCGCGTACCTCGTCGTTGGAAGCGTTAAGCGAGATGGCCAGCTTGCATCGGACCGGTTCGTCGGCAAATCTCAAAATGCCGGGCACGATGCCGGAGGTGGACACCGTCATTCGCGATGCCGGCAGGCCCACGCTCTCGGTCAACAAACGCATGGCGGCGATCCATGCGTCGTAGTTCAGAAAAGGCTCGCCCATACCCATAAAGACCAGGTTGATGCGGTCGCGCCCCAGGTGCACGCCCTGCCGCTTGAGCACCGCAACCACCTGCCCGGCTATCTCCCCGGCAGTGAGGTTGCGAATGATCCCCAGCTTCGCGGTCAGGCAAAAGCGGCAGTTTACCGCGCATCCTATCTGCGAAGACACACAGATGGTGGCGCGGCGCTGGGCCGGGCGGATGCGTGCCGGCCAGGCCTCGTTTCCAGGTGCGGACAGACCCATATCCTTGGCTTCGCTCAGGAAGACAGGGCCTGGTCCGTCGGCATCGGCTGCATCGTGTTGGTTTGAAGCCAGGCCAACGGCGCGATCCGCCGGGTGTGTTTGCTCTTCCGGGTTCACAGACCTCAAACCGGTAGCGTCTCCGCTTACGCCTCTGGAAGCGTATTGGGGGCCATCCCCGGGCGCCTCTGCTGGAATCTCTCTCGAGCCATCCTCCCCCGAGACGGGATCCTCAGCCTCGCCTCCGTCGCCCCCCGGCATCCACACGGTTTCTACCGTCTGCCCATCGAGCCCCGCGATCAGGTAGCGCTCTGTTCCATCGACGGAGCGAAAGGTCTCCTCGATCGCCGGCAACCCCACCTCCAAGCCGCGCTCCCGCAAGCGCTGCCGGAGCGCCTTGGGCAGCGTGCTTACCTCCTCAAGGGTCGCGGCCCAGTCGCGATACAAAGCCTGCTCCAGCTGCCTGGCCCGGTACGCGGGCTGTTCAAGCTCGGCCATCAACGCGAGGAGCTCGCCACGGGAGCGCCCGAACAACGCACGCGCCGGGTCGCTTTCCCCGCCGGTAACCGCCTCGGCGGCACGCGCTTCGGCAGCCGTGCCGGCCTGCGCGTCTACAATAGAGAAGAGTTTTTCGTCACCTGGCACGGTTCGGACCTGTTCCTGAGCACACATTCTTCAGGATACCGCAGCCGTCGCGCGCTCCCCGTTCCTCCGCGAGCCCGCGCCGCCCGGCCAGGCAAGACCATCACCAGGAAGGTGCATGAATAACGAACGCAATATCCGCAGGACCGACCTCCCGAATGGCATGATCATCCTTACCGAGGAGATGCCCCACGTGCGCTCCGTTGCCATGGGCGCCTGGATCCGTGCCGGCTCGCGCCACGAGGCGTCGCCGCTCAACGGCATCTCGCACTTTGTCGAACACATGGTCTTCAAAGGAACCACTACCCGCTCCGCCCAGCAGATTGCCCGCGAAGTAGACGCGATCGGCGGCAACCTCGATGCCTTTACCGGCAAAGAGACGGTCTGCTTCAACATCAAGGTTCTTGACGAACACGTTCCCAAGGCGCTCGACGTGCTGTCGGACCTGGTTCTCAATCCTGTCTTTGCCGAAGAAGAAGTGGTTCGCGAGCGCGGGGTGATTCTTGAAGAGATCAAGATGGACGAGGACAATCCCGACTACCTGGTCCACGAGATCTTTACGCAGCACTTCTGGCAGGGCCACGCACTCGGCAAGCCGATCCTGGGGACCGCAAAGACCGTCTCCGGCTTCGACCGCGCGAAGCTGCTTGACTACTACGGGCAGCGCTTCCGCGGCGGCAACCTGGTCTTCTCCGCCGCCGGTCACCTTCAGCACGACGACTTCGTCGATCAGGTCACCCGACGCTTCGCAGCACTGCCCCCGGGGGAATCGCTCACGGTAGAGGCTCCGCCCCGGACCGCCGCCGACATCATTCTCCGTTCCAAAAAATCGCTCGAACAGGTCCAGCTTTGTTTAGGCGTTCCCGCTCGCCCGCTTGCCGATGAGTCCCGCTATGTTTCGCTCATGCTCAACACGGTGCTGGGCGGGGGCATGAGCTCGCGCCTCTTCCAAACCGTTCGCGAAGAGCATGGCCTGGCCTACTCCATCTACTCCGACCTTAGCCCCTACCGCGATACCGGCTCGTTGTGCGTCTTTGCCGGAACTTCCGCCGACAAGGCTCTCAAGCTCATCGAGTTGGTGATGCAGCAGCTGAAAAGGCTCAAAGACGAGCCGATTGAAGCCGAGGAACTTCGCCGCGCCAAGGACCAGCTCAAAGGCAACCTCCTCCTTTCGCTTGAAAGCTCCGGATCACGGATGTCCAACCTCGCGCGCCAGCAGATGTACTTCAACTACTTCTTTGGTCCTGACGAGATCCTGGCCAAGGTGGAAGACGTGACTGTGGATCAGGTGCAGCAGATGGCTCGCGACCTGTTTGCCACCGACCGTGTGGCGCTCACAATGCTCGGCCGCCTGGATGGTCTTAGAGTAGAGCGGGCCCAGCTCGCCTGCTGAAGAGGCTCTACCCCTCCTACGCGGGAGGCGGTCACTTCGTGACGGGTCTGTCGCGCTTCCGGGGCAAGAGCTATGTATCCCCCGTGGTAAGGGGATGCGTAGCTTAGCTCTTGTAGCGCCGCAGGCAGAAGACTCCCCACGAAGTGGGTGCGAGCCGCGTAGGGGGTCTTGCTCCTGAGCGATCGACTGGCAAGCTGCGTCTAACTGGTTTAGGCTTTCTTTGGCACGAGGGAACATGAAAAAGGGTCTACTGCACCATTTGCTTACTGCTCGTTCGCAGCGTTGCCGCCATCAAAGCGAAGCCGGCTTCACCCTGATGGAGCTCTTGATCGTCATCTCGATCATGCTCATCCTGATGTTGATCGCTATTCCGAACTTTGCCGGCATGAAGATGCAGGCCAATGAGACGTCGGCGATCCAGTCGCTGCGCACCATCTACCAGGCGCAGATTCAATACCAGGCCAACTATCCCGCCGACGGCTTTGCACCCCAGCTTTCGATTCTGGGCGGCTCGTCCTCCCAGGGCGCACCGTCACCGCAACTGGCGCAGGTCCTGCAGAATGACCTGGCGAGCGGCCAGAAGAGCGGCTATACCTTTTCCATCGTCAACCCCACCAAGGTCACCGTAAACAACCACGACATGTACACCGGGTACGAGGCGACCGCGGTTCCGCAGGCCGTCGGCAAAACCGGGCACCGCGGCTTTTGCATCGACCAGCAGGGCGAGGTTAAGGCTGACCCGGCCGGCGGCACCAACTGCACCGTCTCGCTCCAATAATGCCGGCTGGATGGAAAACAAGGGTGGCCCGGGCCGCCCTTCTCGCGTCTACCCTCCTCTGCCTCCCCAATGCCTGGCGAACACTAGCGCAGTCCGCGCCGGCCCCAAGGTCCGCCGCTGCCTTCGCCGGCATGATCGACCACCACTACAACAGCCTTCACTCCCTTGCTGTCCAGTTCACCCAGCAGTACGACGGCATGGGCATGCATCGGGTGGAGAGCGGGACCGTGCTGCTCAAAAAACCCGGCCGCATGCGCTGGACCTACACCCACCCTGCGGGCAAGCTCTTCATCCTCGATGGCCGTGACGCCTACTTCTACACGCCCGGCCAGACAGAGATCCCCCGCGTCCCCGCAAAAAAGCTTGATGACCTCCGCTCGCCGCTAGCCTTTCTCCTCGGCCATGCCGCACTCGCAAAACAGCTCACCGGTCTCGCTCTCACCGCGAGCAGCAGCGGCAGCAGCATCTGGACGCTGACTGGTGTTCCCAGCGGCATGGAAAAGCGTGTCGCCATGCTCGCCATCACCGCGCGAGCTGACGGCACCATCACCACCATGCGGGTAGAAGAAACAGACGGCGCCATCAACACTTTTGCCCTGAGCGGCGAGCAGCCCAACACGCCCACCGCGCCCGACGCCTTCACCTTCGCGCCGCCGCCGGGTACCCATGTCATCGAAGGCATGCCACCTTTGTAACGCTTTGGGACACTTCAAGCCCAGTAACCGCGATACACTTTAGGGGAAAGTAGTAGTCCCTCGATGGATGCGACCAGCCGAGGGCTCGAACTACCACTTTCGCAGCAGTCGAATCAAGGCCACACTAGCGCCTGACGGCAGCGCAGCGGCGGGACGGCGGCCGTTCCCGCCGGCGTCGTCCACCGGGCGCAAGAGCGAAGGCTTCGCTCCTGGTGGAGCCTTTGCCTCTGTGCCACGATTCTAAGGTGCCCTCCTCAGTTTTGACGAGGATCGCCTTACCGTGCTCTTCGGCGGGGAAACACCAGATCGATTGCCTTCCTTGCCATGCTCAGCGCGGAGGACCTTGAAGCACCGGCCGGTCGGCGCATCCATCCCGCCTGTGCTACGCTCCAACCTGGTGAGCCTGTACTTGAACCAGCTTTTCCAAGAAGAGTACCGAATCCTGCGCCCTCGGGCACCTATGCCGGCGATCCATGCGCGCTTTTATCGCTTTACCAGCCTCAACACCACTATCCGGTTGCGTGAAGGCGAGCTTCGCGTTCACCTTTCCGACATCCTGGAAGCTGCGCCCGAGCCCGTTCTTCGGGCCATCGCGCATATTTTGCTGGCCAAGCTGTACCGCAGGCCGATCGATGTCGGCCATGCCGCCCGGTATCGCCGTTTTACCCTGTCTGAGGCCGTGGTGCGACGCACCGAGCAGGTGCGCCAGCTGCGCGGGCGCAAGCGCATCGTCACTGCCCGGGGTGAGCGCTATGACCTCGATGAAGTCTTTGAATCGCTCAACACGCGCTTTTTCCATGGCCTGCTCGGGCGGCCGGTACTTACCTGGAGCGAGCACTCGGCACGCCGGCTGCTGGGCCACTACGATGCCGCGCACAACACCATCATGGTAAGCCGCGTCTTCGATCGGCCCGGTACCCCCAGGTTTGCCGTCGAATACCTGATGTACCACGAGATGCTCCACCTGAAGCACCCGGTTACGGTGCGCAAGGGCCGCCGCTGCGTGCATCCGCCGGCTTTTCAAGCAGAAGAACGCTTGTTTCCTGAGCTGGAGCAGGCGCGGGCTTACCTCAAGACGCTGCAGTAGGGCGACCCCGCGGCCATATCGGCCCAAAAGCGTTAGAACTGCTGCAGGGACGCCTTACTAAGCTGGGTAGCCGGCTGGCTGCGAAGCAAAGAACGCGCTGACGCGCTCAGCAAAAAGCCTGGGCTGCTCTTCGTAGGGCAGGTGCCCGAGGCCCGGCAGAAGCGAAAGTTCGGCGCCGGTCACGCGCTGGAGCGCCGCGGCAGACTCCAGGCTGACGGCACGATCCTCCGTGCCCCACAGCAGCAGGCAAGGCACGGAACGCAGGCGGCGAAGCAGGGGCCGGAGTTCCGCCATGTCGCGCGTCCAGCAGCCAAGCACGGCGAGCACGTAGTCGATCGTCCCCGGGATCCGGAGCGAGCGCAGGTAGTTATCGAGCGCGCCAGGCTGCACCTGCGTCGGGTCGCCATACATGCGCTCCAGAGCAATCGCCTGCAGCCTGCGGGGCGCATGCGGCACCCCTCGCCCGAGCCACTTGCCGAGCCTGCTGCTGAAGAGGCGAATCTGCGGCCGTGAGCGCGAGCAGAAAGGATTGGCCGGCGCCTGCAGCACCACGGAGCGAACTCGCTCCGGATAAAGCGCCGAGAAGAGCATAGCCACCGCGCCGCCGTGCGAGGTCGCGCACAGGTCGGCGCGCTCGATCTCCTCAGCATCCATGAAGGCGAGCAGACGCCCTGCGGATGCGCGCAGACCGGCGTCGATGCCCGGTACCCGGTCTGAGCTCCCGATCCCGAGCGCATCGACTGCGTAAACACGCCTCTGCCGCTCGGCCAGCGCCAGCATTGCCGGCTGCCAGCAGACCGCCGCACCCAACAGTCCGTGCAACAGGATCAAAGGCGAACCCTGCCCGGCCTGGAGAGAATGCATCGCGTAGCCGGCAACGAGGGTGCGATGCTCCTCGACTTCCATCGGAAGTACGCCTCGGCATTCGGCGGTCTGCGCTTGAAGCTTGGAGTCGGCAACTGCGGCGGGCATGGCACCTTTCCTGAGCAAGCTTTAAAGACCGGAAGCAGACTGCACTTTGGAGCCAAAAGGTCCGCCTTGCGAGCTTCCGACTGTTCAATGCTTTATTGTTACAGCGCGATGAATCGATTGCGAGGGAAATGAGGGGTGGTCGCCTGGAAGTGTTCCCCAGACGAACAGGAGAGCGCCCGTCGCCTGGCCGCCTTCGCTTTGCTCTGCCGGTTGCCGGCTTCGCAGGTTTTGGGATGGACGTATAGTTTGGCGTAGCTCCCTACGTAAAATGCAAGAAGGGGGGTGAGATGAAAGGCACCCGGGCGGCCCCGGACGTTGTAAGCTCAAGAAGCAGCGCAACTTATAGGGTGTCGTCGGCGCATGTGCGGCGATCCAGCCGTGTATGGCCCTCTACTTGCTCAGAGGTTGGTGACCGCTGTTACGCCAGTCACACGAATCGGCATGGAACGCACTCTGCAAACCCGGGTAGTCGCGGTTGTTCTGGCATTGCTTACCGTTACGGCCTGCGTCTTTGCGGCACTCAATCTTTCGCAAGAGAACACGTTCCAAAGCCCGACCGACGGCGTGTGGTGGGTAGAGCAGCATGGCGCGCTGGAAGCCCAGCGCGTGCCGGCGAACAGTGCGGGCGAGCGGGCCGGCATTCGCGAAGGCGACCTGCTCGTTTCTATCAACCAGCAGCCTACCCCGCGCATCCCCTCGCTCATGCGGGAGTGGTTCCGGACCAAGGTTTACGGTTCGGCTCGCTACACGGTAGTGCGCTCCGGAATCCGGATCGACATGCCGGTCATCCTGGACCAGGCAGACACGACCATCCACCCGGGGATGCGGCTGATTGCGCTGGTCTACCTGTGTATCGGCCTATACGTGCTCTTTCGGCGCTGGACGGCACCCCATGCGACGCACTTTTATATCTTTTGCCTGGCCTCGTTCGTCATGTACGCGTTTTTGTACACGGGGCGGCTGAACACCTTTGACCAGATCATCTACTGGGGCTGGATAGGCGCCGGGGCTCTGCAGCCCGCGCTGTTTCTGCACTTCGCGCTCTCGTTTTCGAGCATGCCGCGCGACCGCCGCGTTGCCCTGATCGCGCTGACCTATCTGCCGGCCGCGTTGATTGTGGGCGTGCAGGTGTATGCCATCACGCACTGGTCGGCGACCGGGCTTTTGTCGCACCGGCTGGACCAGGCCGCCATGGCGTACCTGGACCTGTTCTACGTGATTGCGGCTGCGGTGTTTTACCTCCAGTACCGCAGAACCGGCGGTCTTGATCCGCAAACCCTGCGCAGGCAGCAGCTGAAATGGCTGACGCGCGGCACCCTGGTCGCCATCATCCCGTTTTCCCTGTTGTACGTCTTCCCTTACCTGGCCGATACGGCGGTCCCGGACTGGTCGCGTAACCTGGCCATCCTGTCGCTGGTGGTGCTGCCGCTTACTTTTTCCTGGGCCATCGTGCGCTACCGGCTCATGGATGTGGACCTGATCTTCAAGCGGGGCGTCACCTACACGCTGGCGACGGCCTCGCTGGTCGGGTTCTACTTTGTGGTGGTCGCCTTTTCGGCCGAGACGGTGCATACGCGGCTGCCCTCAGCCGGCGTGTATGGCCTGCTCGCCGCCATCATCATCACCTCGGCGCTCTTTGAGCCGGTCAAGCGCGTCATCCAGGAGCGGGTCGATCGCCTGTTCGACCGCAAGCGGTATGACTATCGCCAGACGCTGATCGACTTTGGCCGCAGCCTGAGCACGCAGACCGATCTGAACACTCTGTTGAGCGAGATCGTCAACCGCCTGCCGCAAACCCTGCTGGTGGCCCGCGTCGCCGTGTTTCTGCGCGACGAGCAAGGGCACCATCGCCTGGCTGCCGGGCACGGGCTGCCGGTGGCGCTCTTTGCGGCGTTGGACGCCTCCGAGCTGCCGGCGGCAGGGCATCCGTATGATTTGTCCTTTTTCGACTTCGACCACGTCGGCGCGCGGCCCCACGTTTTTCTTGAGAATCCTCGCCAGGCCCTGCACCTGCCCGCGGCCGAGCAGCGCGCCGCTGCCGCGCTCGATCTGAACTATTACCTGCCGTGTCGCGTACAAGACCGTACCATCGCGGTGATCGGGCTCGGCAGAACCACTGACGGCGACTTTTTGTCGAGCGAAGATGTGGAGTTGATCGAATCGCTCGCAGGCTATATCGGCATAGCGCTCCAGAATGCGCGGCTGTACGCGAGCCTGCAGGAGAAGATCCAGGAGTACGAACGGTTGAAGGAGTTCAACGAGAATATCGTCGAGTCCACCAACGTCGGCATCCTGGCCGTCGATCTCGATGAGCGCATCGAAAGCTGGAACGCGCAGATGGAGGTTCTCTTCGCCATGCCGCGCGCTGAAGCGCTCGGTCAACGGATCGAAGAGGTCTTTGCGCCGGAGTTCGTGCGGGAGTTCCACCGGGTAAAAGACGACCCGGGCGTGCACCACCTGTACAAGTTTCGCCTGGAAACGCGCGGATCCGGCATTCCGGAGACCGGCCCGGCGCAGGCCCTGGCGAGCGCGCTTGAAACGGACGGTCCGCGCGTTGCCAACATCTCCATCGCGCCGCTGGTCTCGCGGGATTTCAAGATCCTCGGGCGCATTGTGCTTGTAGACGACATCACCGCGCGCATGGGGCTCGAAGCGCAGCTTGCCCAGGCGGAAAAGCTGTCCTCGATCGGGCTGCTGGCTGCAGGCGTCGCGCATGAGGTGAATACGCCGCTGGCGGTGATCTCAAGCTACGCGCAGATGCTGACCAAGCAGCTTAGAGCGCGAGCGGCGGCGGACGGAGACGGCACAAGCGACCGGCTGGCCCCGCTGCTCGACAAGATTACCCAGCAGACCTTTCGCGCAAGCGAGATCGTCAACGGCTTGCTCAACTTTTCCCGCACCGGCGCGGCCGAGTTCCGCGAAACAGATGTCAACGCGATCATCCGCGACACCCTTACCCTGCTCGAGCACCAGTTCAAGACCTCGCGCGTCCATCTTGCAACCAGGCTCGAAGAGGGGCTGCCGCCGATCCACGGCAATGCAGGCAAGCTGCAGCAGGTGTTTCTCAATCTGTTTCTCAATGCGAAAGACGCAATGGCCGAAGGCGGCACGCTTGAGATAGCCACCCACTGCAGCGACTGCATCACTGTTTCTGTCAAAGACTCCGGAGCCGGCATTGCGCCCGAGCATGTGCAGCGTATCTACGATCCGTTTTTTACCACCAAGACAGCGCCCAAAGAAGGCCAGCGCCGCGGTACCGGGCTCGGCCTGGCGGTGACCTACGGCATCATGCAGGAGCATGCCGGCAAGATCCGCGTAGAAAGCCAGCCAGGCAGCGGCACCACCTTTGCACTTGAATTTCCGCTGAAAGGCAAGCCCGCGCATGTCTGAGTCCACCCTTGCCC
>CAXTPL010000119.1:4319-10873 GCA_964246065.1 uncultured Acidobacteriaceae bacterium | reverse complement strand
ATTGAATTCATGGCTTGAGAATGGAATAAACTCGAATACAACCGATCAGGCCGTTGTGACTGGACAGGAGCAACATCCTTGAACTTCACTCGGCAACGTTTTCAACGCGGCACCCTGCGCAAGGTCGCGCGGGCAAACAATCGATGGGCTTGGGAGTACCGCTACCAAGACCCCATAACCATGAACAGAAAATCCTTGTTCCTTGGGCTCGACAAGTTTCCCACTCAGACTGCCGCTGAGCGGCATCTGGAAGCTTTCGTCCTGAAATTAAACAAAGAAAACCCAACCCTGGCTGTGATGGAGCCGACCTTCAACGCCATACTCGACCGCTTCATCGAGGACGAACGCATGATGGAAATCAAGCAGATTCGGCCCGGTGAGCAGCGCGAGGATGACGGACTTAGCTACTCGACGGTCCTCTCCTATCTTAGTGTCATCAAGCGCGTCCGAGCGAAATGGGGAACGACCCGCATCGTTCGGATGAAGCCGATGCTCATACAAGCTTGGCTGAAAGAGTTGGAAGCCGCACCCAAGACCAAAGGCCATATCAAGGCAGTCATGTATCGCCTGTACGAGAAGGCCATGCTGTGGGAGATGGTTGAATGGCAGCGGAATCCGATGGAGTTCGTCGAAATCAAAGGCGTGAGCAAGCGGCAAAAGAGGCCGATCATTCTAACCGTCGAGCAGTATTACCAGATCCTCGCATTGCTGCCAGAGCCCTACCGGACCATGGTGGTTGTCGCCCAGTGCACCGGCCTTCGTGCCGAAGAGGTTTTGGCGCTCGAATGGGAAGATATCGACTTCGAGAACCTCAGTATGAAGGTCGTCCGGGCGGTCGTTCATGGCCGCATCAAGACGGTGAAGACCGATTATTCCGAGGACGAACTGCCGCTTGAACCCGGCTTCGCCGAAGTCCTACTCACATGGAAGCTCAGGTTAGGGGCCGAACGCGAAGCGCAAAACGGGATTTCAACCCCATTTGTGGGGTTGGACCTAGTGTTTCCGAGCACCGCTACCGGCAGGCACTTCCACGCGGCTCCAGCACAGCAGGACTACATCCGTCCCGCTGGCTGCTGCCTGGTGAAATGCCCGAAGTGCGGCGCCGGAGCGGGCGTCTGGTGCCTTGAAGCTGGGAAAACGCCAAACGGGAAGCGTCTACCGTTGCATGATGAACGGTGGAAGGCCGCCGGGAAGTACGGCAGCATAGGTTGGCACACTTTCCGCCACACCTATCGTTCCTGGCTGGACAGCACTTCAGCGCCTATCGGTGTGCAGCAGAAATTAATGCGCCATGCCCAGGTATCGACCACGATGAATGTGTACGGAAACGCCTTGATGACGGCCAAGCGTGAGGCCAACAGCAAGGTGGTAAAGATGGCACTGAGGAGCGCTTAGGCCCATGCAAGAAACGCCAACCACACTCGATAATTCCCAAAGCGATTTCACGACCGCTCTTATTTGGGGTTATCTGGGGTTGACGTTTTCGCTAAGTGGTTGCGGGGGCAGGATTTGAACCTGCGACCTTTGGGTTATGAGCCCAACGAGCTACCGGACTGCTCCACCCCGCATCCTGATTCTAGCAACCTGGCTAGTCCGGGTCAAATCTTCGTGGTTGGCGTATCAGACCGGGTACGCCACTTCCCGGAAACACAAGCGTCCGGTTCTGCGCTCGCCTCTTCCCCTCTCCATGAGCGACGTCATCCACGCGGGTGGCTGCGCGCTTGCGCTCCTTCGGCCGCGCCTTGTAGAAGTTCAGCAAGGATGCAGCGTCCCGTGCGGACCACTGCCTCGGCCAACGCAGCGAAGTCTTCGCGTCGGCTGCGATGATTTGTAATCGCGATCCGCATCGCAAATCGCTTCCGATCGGCGCAGTTGAGGGTAGTGCCGGCCAGGATAAACTCGCCCGCTTCCTGCATACGCAGCATGATCTCCCGCTGCAGGGAGTTTGCTTGGCTTATCTCCGTCGCGCCTTCAACCGGCACATACGCAAAGCACACCACGTTTGTCGTGCAGGGTGCAAGCAGCGCAAGCTCAGGGTGAGCCTCGACCAACCCAGCGAAATAGGCAGCCTGCTCCATGTTTTGCTCCACAGCTTCGCCAAGTTCCTTCAGCCCATGCGTCTTGATCGACATCCAGACCTTGAGGGCTTTGAAGTTGCGCGAGCCTTCCATCCCTCGATCGATAAAAGATAGGTCACCAGAGAGAAGGCCGCGTGTTTCCTGCTCGAGGTAAGGCGCCGCCGTGGCGAACGCTGCCGTGTGCTGCTCGGCATTGCGCACAAACAAGCAGCCAATTTCAAAAGGAAGATACATCCACTTGTGGAGGTCAAACGCCAGGGAGTCCGCAAGCTCCAGCCCACCTACCAGCGGCGCGTACACCTTTGTCAGTTTCAGCATGGCGGCAAAAGCGCCGTCGATATGGAGCCATAATCCTTGCCGGTCACACACCCGCCTCAGGGCATGCAGATCATCGATGGCGCCTGTGTTCACTGTGCCTGCGTTGGCGATGACCGCAATCGGCAGGAGTCCGCTGCGGCGGTCGGCTTCAACTTGCCGCTCGAGCGCTCCAACGTCGATCCGATATTCTGAATCTACGGCTATCTCGCGGAGCGAATCGCGCCCCATCCCAAGCAGCTCCAGCGTCTTCGGCGCCCAAAAGTGCGTTTCTCGCGAGCAATAGACCCCCATGCGCGGCTGCTCGCTCAAACCACACTTCCTGACGTCGAAGCCGGCTTGCGCGTGCCGGGCCACTGCGAGTCCCAGCAGGTTGGCCATGGTCGCTCCGCTCGTCAGCAAGCCGCTGGTGCCTGCAGGCATACCCATGACTCCAGCCAGCCAGCCTAGTACCTGCTCTTCAACAAGTACAGGGGCGGAGTGCCCGCTGCCTACATGGCTATTCAATCCGGCGGCCAGCATCTCGGCCAGCATAGCCACCGGTGTCCCCGTACCGCGTACCCAGCCCCAGGCGCGGGGGTGTCGATTGCCTGTTCCATACGGCGCGATGTTTGTGACGAACTCTCGATAGACTTTCGCGATGGCGGCGCCTTCTTGAGGCGGCTGGCCGCCTGTGAGCGCCGACTGCACGCGGCCCGGCATCGGCTGCCACGCAGGCTGCTCGCGCAGGGTCGCCAACTGGAGCAGCATGTCGTCCAGCATGGCATGCGCTTCTTTTTGAAAGGCCGACCAGTCTTCCGGATCGAGCGATTTTTCAGGCTTTCCTGCAATGCCGGCGGGTGCTTCGCTTGTGCCGTGAGAGGCGCGTTCGGCTGCGGGACGCAGGCGCTGTGCGCGCGGCGGCGCAGGCCGTTTTCGTTCACTCATTGCCACCCCTGGCTGCCTTCCCTTTCGTATCGCCAGGGTAAAGCGCCTCTACCCAAAGCATACGCCTCAGGCAATCTGTTCGTGTCGGTAACCGCCCTCCGACAGCAGTGCGCGGATCTCCTCAATATGCCGCACGCCGCGTGTTTCGAGCGTAAAGTCAATCACCGTGTCGCCCAGGTTGACGCCATAATGGGCGCGGTCATGCGCCGTTTGGACGATGTTGGCGCGTACGTCAGCAAGGATGCGGGTGAGCTCGTGCAGAGCTCCTGGCCGATCGCTGAGATGGATGCGCAGCCGGGTGCGCCGTCCGTCTTTTACCAGTCCCCGCTCGATAATGCGAGCAAGCAGGCTTACGTCGATATTGCCCCCGCACACCAGCACCCCGGTGCGTCTCGGCGCAGGGCTCAGAGAGGTTTTACCTTGCAAAACCGCCGCCAGCGCAATAGCGCCGGCTCCTTCAGCAAGGGTCTTCTCGTTTTCGAGCAGAATCAAAATGGCCTTTGCGATTTCTTCTTCATCCACTGTTACGATTTCATCCACATACCGCGCGACTAGCGGATAGGTCACCGTACCTGCCCGCCGCACGGCGATGCCGTCCGCAATGGTCGGCTCGGCGGCAATGGTTACCGGACCGCCGGAAGCGCGTGCGCGCAGCATTGAAGGCAGCCGCTCAGTCTGGACGCCGATCACGCGGACCGGCGCCAGACCGCGGGCAGCGCAACTCTCCTTGATGGCGCATGCCACCCCGGCTATCAGCCCTCCGCCCCCAATGGGGATCACCACGGCCTCAAGGTCTGCGATCTGCTCAAGCATTTCGAGCCCCAGAGTACCCTGGCCGGCGATCACGGCGGGGTCATCGAACGGATGCAAAAACGTCAGCCCTTCTTCCTTAGCCATGCGCATGGCTTCGCCGCAGGCTTCGTCATAGTTGGCGCCGTGGAGCACGACTTCGGCTCCAAAGCCGCTTGTGGCTGAGACTTTAACAAGCGGCGTCATCAGGGGCATGACGATCCTTGCCCGTATCCCTCTTGCGCTCGCATGGTAAGCCACTGCCTGGGCATGGTTGCCGGCGCTCGCGGCGATCACGCCGGCGGCGCGTTCGTGCTCGCTCAGGGTCAGGATTTTGTTCAGCGCTCCGCGCTCCTTAAAGGCGCCCGTGCGCTGCAGGTTATCGAGCTTGAGGAATACATGCTGTCCGCTCATGGCCGAAAGGGCAGCCGAGTGGTTTGCGGGCGAGTAGTAGATATGCGCGCGAATCCGGGCGCGTGCCGCTTCAATGCTCGCCAGTGTCACCGCTTCTGCGCCGATCGCGGGTATGGTTGCCATCCTGCTCCGCCTTTCCTGCCTTGCATGAGAAAGGCCACCAGCCGCTGCTGCGGGTGGTGGCCTTGCCTGGCTTGCGCCTGAGTAAACTCCGGGTTAGACTCGTCCACCCGCATGATTGTCGAAGGCCCGAATGAGAGCCCAAATCCTGCAGATGCTCGGCCGCGCACCGGGCACAAGGCGCTTGCCGAACCGCATGCTCATCCCCCTCTGGTTTGCCGGCCGCTGCATCATCTTGCGGTAATCAAAACAGAGCCTGCTCGGCCCGTCAATCAAAGACTGGCATACCCACGTTACGCCGGGTGCACAATGCGGGCTCCGCGAAAGCCGTACCAGGCGATATAGATATAGCAAAGCACCGGAAGAAAGAATGCGTGGTGCAGGCCCATGCGATCGGCAAGCGCGCCCTGGGCGAGCGGCACCAGGGCTCCACCCACGATAGAAAAGACCATGAGCCCGGAGCCCTTGCCCGTAAGCGGCCCTAGCTCGGCTAAGCCCAGGGCGAAGATGGTCGGGAACATGATGGAGTTGAAGAGCCCAATCGCCAGGATCGAAACCATGGCAGTGTGCCCGAAGGTCAGCATGGAAACACCTACAAGAGCGCCCGCGATGATGGCGCAGAGCCCAAGTGCCCGGCCGGGTGAAACCCGCTGCAGTACCGCGGCACCGATAAATCGGCCGACCATGGCGCCGCCCCAGTAAAACGCAACCAGGTTGGCGGCCTCGGCAACCGTCATGTTTCCGATCAGCGGATCGTTGAAGTAGTTCACCAGGAACGAACCGATCGATACCTCAGCTCCTACGTATAAAAAGATAGCGAGCGCACCCCAGTAAAGGTGCGGATGGTTCCACACGCTGTCGGTTTGCCCAGGCACCACCGGGCGAAAGTCCCGGGTCATCTCCAGCCGAGGAAACTTGTAGAGCCCAATTGCCGTGGCCAGCACAACAAGCGCCAGGGCAATGGCGATGTATGGCATGCGCACCGTAGCGGCCTCATGCTGCCGGTAAGCGAGCAGGGCAGGTGCGGAGAGCTGCTTCACGTTGTCGATCGCTTTGCCGGCGTGGGACAAGATCAGGTAGCCGCCAAGAGGCGGACCGATGACGGTCCCAAGCGAGTTGAAGGCCTGCGCGAGGTTCAATCGGCTGGATGCGGTCTGCTGAGGGCCGAGCGCGGTCACATACGGGTTGGCCGCCACCTGCAGCGCGGTAATGCCGGCTGCCAGCACAATGAGCGCGCCAAGAAACAGCGCATACGAGGGTGCTGCTGCCGCGGGCAGAAACAGCACCGCTCCCAGGCCCATGATCAGCAGCCCGGTGACCATGGTGCGCTGATAGCCGATCCACTCCACCACCTTGCCGGCCGGCAGCGCAAAGACGGCGTAGGAGGTGAAGAAGGCGAACTGCACCAGCGTGGCCTGCACGTAGTTCAACGCAAAGATGGACTTGAGGTGCGGAATCAGGATGTCGTTGAGCGAAGTAAGAAAGCCCCACATAAAGAAAAGCGTGGTCACCATCGCCATGGCGCTCTTGTTGGTGCTGCCTGGTGCCGACTGCGCGCTTGCCGAGGTGCCTACGCTGGTGATTGCCATGTGTCCCGGGGTTCCCTTTCAACGCCGCGCCGGGCTCCCTTGAATGAGTGGACGCGGCTATGCTCTGCTCTCAAAAACAGTTGTTTGCATAATAGATGATGCGACCAACACCAGGTGCGGGCGCCCCCCGCACTCTCCAACCGTGCTTCTTGCGCCGGCGCGGGAGGGTGCCGAGAGCGAGCGTTACCGAGCGGCGTGCGGCCGGGGGGTTGAAACTTTCAGCCGTGCGCCGCGTCTCCTTCTTGGTGCTGGAAAGTGCTGCGAGGGTGCTGCGCATGCCTGGGCAGCGCGGCCATCATCCAGGGGAGAAATCATGGTACGA
>CAXTPL010000119.1:0-4309 GCA_964246065.1 uncultured Acidobacteriaceae bacterium | reverse complement strand
CGTAAACACGGGCGCCTGGGCGCAGACCGCGCCCGCAGGCACGGCTACACAAGGAGCTGCTTCCGGAGCCACCCGCCTGATCGGCACCGTCACTGCCACTGCGGCGGACTCGCTCACCCTCAAGCTCGAAGCCGGCGGCGAAGCCACCGTGCAGGTAAGTCCGCAGACAAAGATGGTCCGCACGGCGCCCGGCCAGACCACGCTTGCCGGCGCTACGGCGATCCACGTCGACGACCTCGCCACCGGCGACCGCGTGCTTGTCCGCGCCCTGCCCGGAGCGGAGGCCAACCACTACACCGCCTCGGTCGTGATCGCGATGAAGCAGGCAGACATAGCCCAGGTCCATGCCAGCCAGGCCGAAGACTGGCAGAAGCGGGGTGTGTCGGGGATTGTTCAAGGTGTGGATAGCAGTGCCGGCCCCGGTAACGCTACCATCACCGTCGGAACCTCGCAGCCTGGCCACACCCTCAACATCGTCGTAAGCTCATCGACTTTGTTTCGCCGCTACGCGCCCGACTCCGTCAACTTCGCGGACGCCAAGCCTTCTATCCTGGCTGACATCCACCCCGGCGACCAGCTGCGCGCCCGTGGAGACCGCAGCGCCGACCGGGAAAAGGTGACTGCAGCGGAGATCGTTACAGGCTCCTTCCGCAATGTTGCCGGCACCATCACGGCCATTCACCCAGCCGACAACACCTTGACGTTGATCGATCTTGCCAGCAAGCGCCCGGTCACACTTAAGCTGACAGCGGAAACGCAGATGCGCAAGCTGCCGCCGGAGATGGCACAGCGCCTCGCCGGCAGGATGGACGCGGGCAACGCCACGGGCAGGCCCGGTGGAGGCTCACCCGGGGCCGATGCCTCCCACGGCCGCCCTGCTTCGGGGGCCGCGTCGGAAGCAAGAGGCGCCGATCGGTCCGGAACCCAGCCGGGAGGGCAGGGTGGAACCCGGTCCGGGGGGCAGAATGCCGGGGGACAGAATGAAGGACCTGCCGGTGCACGACCGGATGCCGCTGCCACGCTTCAGCGCGCGCCAGCCGTCACCCTGGCGCAGCTCAACAAAGGCGACGCTGTCATGGTAGTCGCCACCCAGGGAGCAGCGGATGCCGCGACCGCCATTACCCTGATCGCCGGGGTCGAGCCGCTGCTTGAAAAATCTTCCGGCTCGGCCAGCCAGAATCTCTTTTCTGCTTCGTGGAACCTGGGCGGTGGCGGCGGCGAAGCGCAGCAGTAAGCGCTGAACCGCGCCGCCGGCTTGTTTGCATCGCACCAGCGAGCGCCGGCAAGCCTCGCTCGACCCCTTGCTCAGCCCCAGCCGCTGGCAAAAGCTAGGCCCAGTTCCATGCTCTTAGGGAGCTTATCGATAAGCATCTCTTAACCTTAGCTGCACTATTGTGGAGATCCGTGAAACTACCTATCCCCTGCTCCCCTCTGCCTCTGGCTCTGCTTGTTTCGCTCGCCTCCAGCCCTGGGATGCTTGCGCAGGCTGCTCCTCAATCCGGTACAGCCGCTCCGCAGCCTAACAGCGCCGCTCCGCAGTCCGCGGCCGCTTCGCAGTCCGGGGCCGCCGCGCCGCAACCCAGAGCCGCCGCGCCGCAATCCGGGGCAGGCAGCCTGCATGGCCAGGTCGCTGACCCGACCGGCGCGGTGATCCCAGGTGCGACCGTGAGCCTTACCACGCCGGACGGCCACACGGTAGCCCGGGTCTCATCGGGCGACGATGGCAGCTACGAGGTGCGGAACCTCGCTCCCGGCACCTACATCGTTCTGGTCGTCGCGCCCGGGTTTGCTCCGCTCGCGTCTAGGGCCGTGACGATCTCCGGTCCGCAGGCTCGCCTCTTCAATGCCACGCTGACGGTGCAGACCGCGCAGCAGAACGTCCAGGTCAATGCCGACATCCCGCTCGTGAGCGTCGACCCCGACGCCAATGCCAACAGCGTAACCATCAAGGGTGCCGATCTCGATGCGCTTTCCGACGATCCCGACGAGCTATCAAACGAGTTGACCGCGCTTGCCGGCCCTGCCGCCGGGCCGAGTGGAGGCCAGGTCTTCATCGACGGCTTTACTGCCGGCCAACTGCCGCCCAAGTCTGCCATCCGCGAGATCCGCGTCAACCAGAACCCCTACTCCGCCCAATTCGACAAGCTCGGCTTTGGCCGCGTGGAGATTCTTACCAAGCCCGGCTCCGACAAATACCATGGACAGTTTTTCATCCAGGGCAACATGCGCCAGTTCAACACCGGCAATCCCTTCACGAAAAACATCCCGGATTATTACTCCTACCAGTACAACGGCACGGTAAGCGGTCCCATCAGCAAGAATGCTTCGTTCTTCTTTTCTGCCGAGCGGCGCAACATCCAGAATGCCGCCATCGTGAGCGCGTACCGGCTTGCTGGCGAGAACAATGGCGATTTTGCCCGGGGCATCTACAACAACGGCAACCCCTACGCGGTGGTGCCTACCGGCGACTATGCGACGCAGTTTTACAGCACCGGCGTCGGCACCTCAAGCACCCGCACCAACATCAGCCCACGGCTCGATCTCCAGATTGGCGCGAAGAACACCCTGGTCGCCCGCTACGAGTACGAGAGCAACTCCGATACCAACCAGGGGATCAGCCAGTTTTCCCTTCCCTCGCAGGGCTACAACGACAGCTCCTACGAACACACCATCCAGATCAGCGATACGACGGTCGTCAGCCCCAGGGTCATCAACGAAGTGCACCTGCAGATTCTTTTTGACCGCTCCAGCCAGAATGCGGCAAACACAACTCCGCAGGTGCAGGTGCAGGGCAACCAGACCTTTGGCGGCAACAGCCAGCAGTTCATCAACGACCATACGGACCGCTACGAGCTTTCAACGCTCACCGAGGTTGCCCTTAAGGCGCATGCCATCAACTTTGGCGGACGCCTGCGCGCCACGCGCGAGGCCAACTCAGCCGACTCTTCGTTCAACGGCCTCTACACATTTGGCGCGCGCCCTTGCCCGGCAGGCGTCTCCTATTGCCCGCAGAGCGGGCAGTTGACCGCGGCAACGGCATATGCCATCACCCTGCAGGGCCAGGGCACCGGCCAAAGCTTTGCGCAGATCCAGGCCGAGGGCGGCGGCCCAAGCCAGCTTGTCTACGTTGCCGGGAGCCCCAAAGCCGCCATCGATGTGATCGACGGCGCGCTGTACTACCAGGATGACTGGAAGTACAAGCCCAACATCACCCTCTCCTACGGCCTGCGCTGGGAAACACAGAACGACATCCACGATCACTCAGATTTCGCGCCACGCCTCGCGCTGGCCTACGGCCTGATGAAGAACGGCAAGCCGACCAAGGACGTCGTCCGCGCCGGCTTCGGCTACTTTTACGATCGATTCGGCGCCTCGCCCGTTCTGCAGGCCGCGCGCGACAATGGCATCGTTCAGCAGGAGTCGGTGATCCAGAACCCGCTCTGCTACCTGCCGGGGGGCCTTGCAGCCGGTGGAAGCCTTGCAGCCACGTGCGCCCCAGGCGCTTCCTCCAGCGCTTCAGCCTCGTCGCAGGGCAGCAGCCTCACCGGTGCGCGGTACCAGATTGGCCCCAGCCTGCATGCGCCTATCAATATTCAGGAATCTCTCGGGCTGGACCACCAGCTGAGCAAAACCTCCACCGTCTCCATCACCTATATCCACTCGCACGGCGTGCATGCGCTCGACACCATCAACGCAAACGCCCCCTACTCGCCTGCCTACAATGCCTCGCTTGGCAACGTGTACCAGTACTTTTCCGAGGCGGTCTACAACCAGAACCAGCTCTTCTTCAACATCAATGCCAAGTTCAGCCCGCGGCTTACGCTCTTCGGCTTTTACGGGCTCGGGTATGCGAACTCCGACACGGGCGGCGTCAACAGCAATCCTTCCAACTCGCTCAACCTCAAAAATGATTACGGTCGCGCTTCGTTTGACATACGCAACCGGCTCTTCCTCATCGGGACATATTCCGCGCCGCATTTCTTCCGCATCGCTCCCTTTGTCGTGCTGAACTCCGGCGCGCCCTTCAACATCACCCTTTCTCAAGATGAAAACGGCGACTCGTTCTTCAACGATCGGCCGTCCTTCGGCACGGCCGGAGCGCCCAATGTCGTCGCCACTTCGTATGGCTCCTTCAACACCAACCCCGGCACGACCTACACACCTATCCCGGTCAACTACGGCCAGGGGCCCACGCTCTTCACCTTCAACATGCGCCTTACCAAGACCTTTGGCTTTGGCGCGCGCACGGGCCCTGCGACTACGGATAACGGTCCGGGCGGTCCGCCGGGCGGCGGACGTGGGCCTGGGC
>CAXTPL010000118.1:0-10879 GCA_964246065.1 uncultured Acidobacteriaceae bacterium | reverse complement strand
GGGCCGGGGCTTCTCCAGGGCCGGAAGCTGCTCAGGGCCGGGCTGCTAGGGCCGGCGCTTCTCGAGGGCCAGAAGGGCGCGTTTGCGGCTGAGGCCCCAGCGGTACCCGGTCAGCTTGCCGTCTGCGCCCAGAACGCGGTGGCAGGGAACCAGGATCGCGGCGGGGTTCTGGCCGCAGGCTGCAGCGACGGCGCGTACAGCCGACGGGGCGCCGATGGCAGCGGCCATTTGGGTGTAGGATCGCGTTTCTCCGCGAGGGATGGTGCGCAGCGCCGCCCAGACGCGAGCCGGGAAGGCGGTTCCGCGCAGATCCAGTGGCAGCGTTTGCGCGCTCGGGTGCTCCTCTATCTGCGCGAGTACGGCAGAAAGGTGTGGCGCGAGAGTGGCCTCCGGCGCCAGCTCGGCCCGGGGAAAGCGACCGGTCAGCTCGGCAACAAGCGCTTCGGCATCTTCGCCAAGCAGCACAGCGCAGACGCCCTCCTCTGTAGCCGCGAGCAGGATGTAGCCCAGGTCGGCTTCTGAGAAGGCCGGAGAGGCTGCTGCGGTATGGGCGACCACGTAGCCGATGCGCTCGCCTGCACCCTGGGCCCGGTAGCGGCGCGCCTCCATGCCTAGCGGCGCTGCGTTGTGCGCGCGCGAAGGGCTGGAGAAGCCGGCGACATAGAGCGCTTCTGTGACAGAGCCTGCGCTGTGGCCCGCGGCAAGCAGGTCGCGATAACAGTCGGCGCGGCGCGCATTGGCCCAGGCGCGCGGACTGAGGCCCAGCACCCGGGTGAAGGTCCGCTGCACCGTGCCGGGGGAAAGGCCGGCGAACCTTGCCAGCTCACCGAGCGGTACATTGCGCTCGAGGTGCCGGCCCAGGTAGGCCGCGAGACGATTCGCAAGGGCAGCCTCTGCCGGCTGCGTACTGGGGCGGCAGCGAAGGCAGGCACGAAAGCCCGCAGCCTCGGCCGCCTCCGGAGCAGGGAAGAAGAGCACGTGTGCCCGCGCAGGGCGGCGGCTTGGGCAGGTTGGACGACAGTAGATGCCCGTGGTGCGGACAGCGTAGAAGAAGCTTGCCGCCTGATCGCGGTCGAGCACTTGCTGCCACTGAGCGTTCCCATCCTCTTGAAGGCGCGGCGCTTGCGCCGGACAGGAGCGGGAGGTGGCCGGCAGTGAAGCAGCCGGGCGTGTCGATGCAATCCCTGGATTGGCCTGATCTCGCACGATGTGTCTCCTTGCTGCGCCCTTTGGGTCGGGCCCGGGGGTGCCGGTCTGTTTGAGCTGCGCAGTGCTGTTTGCAAGGATCCATGCAGCCCTGCGGAGGAAACAATCCGGCGCTTGCGTTCAAAGTAGAAAGAGAAAGACCTTGGGCGCGGCGGCGCGTCAAAACTGGGTGTGGTGCACGGGTCATTTGACCCGCTGCCCGGCGGCTCTTACCCTTGACCAGACCTACTCCCCCGAACGACGAGGCAACCATGTTGATTACTGTCCTCGACCTCGAGCGCGAGGCTCTCGAGTATGACGTTACACTCCAGCCTGGCGAGATGGATTTTCTCGCGGAGATTACGCAGCTGGAGCCACTGGCGGCCACGGGCCGGGCCGACCTGCTTGAAGAGCATCGCGGCCCGCGCGAGATCGTCCAGGACATTCGGCTGCGCGGGAGCTATCGAGGGCGGTTTGCCGTCCCGTGTGCGCGGTGTATCGACCCTGTCGAACACAGCCTGGCTGGCGACTATGACCTGATCTTTCGCCCATCGGGAGTGGATGCGGATTTGACCGAGCACTCTATCGGCGCATCCGAGACCGAAATCGGCTATTATGAAGACGGCGGTCTCACGCTTGAGGATGTTTTGCGCGAGCAGGTGCTCCTTTCCCTGCCAGCGCGGACGCTTTGCCGTGACGATTGCAAGGGACTTTGCCCGCGCTGCGGCGGCAATCAGAATACCGACCCATGTACCTGCGATGCGGCTCCGGCTGACCCGCGCTGGTCGGCACTGTCAGAGCTCGGCAGCCGGTTGAAAGCCCACTGACTTTTTGTTTCGAAACAAAAGCAGCGCCGTTTGAGATGCGCCGCGCACTGCGCCGGCCGATCCTGTGCGCTGCTTGTTGTGAAAGGACCTTTGCCATGCCTAATCCGAAGCGGCGCCACTCCAAGGCGCGCTCCTCCAAGCGTCGCGCGCACGATTTTTTGACGCCGACCGGCCTTTCCGAGTGCCCCAGCTGCCATGAGCGCAAGCTCCCGCACCATGCCTGCGGCAAGTGTGGGACTTACAAGGGCCGCGAAGTGCTTGAAGTCAAGCAAGCGAGCTAGCCCCACCCATCCATGCTGACAGAGATCGCTCTCGATGCCATGGGCGCGGATAAGGCGCCTACTCCTGAGATTTGCGGTGCGATCCTGGCCTGCCAGACCCTGCCGGTGCGTGTGCACCTGGTAGGGCCTGAGGCAGAGCTGCGCCCTTTGCTGGCGAAGGAGCTGCAGTCGCGCGGCCTGCGGGCGGCTGATGTGCCGATCTCAATCGTGCATGCCTCCGAGCGCATCGCGATGGATGAAAAAGCAGCCGTCGCTGTCCGGCAAAAGAAGGACAGCACCATGCGCGTGGGTATGCGCATGGTGCGGGAGCACAAGGCAGCAGCGTTTGTCACGGCGGGCAATACCGGCGCGGCCATGGCAACCGCCAAGATGGTGCTGGGCGCGCTCGCCGGGGTGGAGCGGCCGGCGCTTGCCGTCGTGCTGCCTACGCTGGTTGAGGGCAAGCCTTGCGTGCTGCTCGACGTAGGCGCCAACGTAGACTGCAAGCCGCACAATCTACAGCAGTTTGCAGTAATGGGCGAGATGTATGCGCGCAGTGTGCTCAAGCTGGCTCGGCCCCGGGTTGGCCTGCTCTCGATCGGCGAAGAAGAAGGCAAGGGCAACGAGCTGACCAGCGAGGCCTTTCCTCTCCTGAAGCAGCTGCCTATCAACTTCATCGGCAACGTTGAAGGCCGCGACATCTACAACGGCGAGGCGGATGTGATCGTTTGCGACGGCTTTATCGGCAATGTCGCGCTCAAGACCTCAGAAGGTCTGACTCGGCTGGTACGTGAACTGCTGAAAACCTCGCTCAAGACAACGGTGACCGCGCAGGTGGGCGCACTGCTTTCGCGCAAGGCGTTTACTGCGTTTAAACGCAAGCTCGACCCGACCGAATACGGCGGCGCCCCGCTGCTCGGGGTGCGCGGCATCTGCTTTGTCGGCCACGGCTCGTCCAACGAGCGCGCCATCATGAACTGCATTCGTGTAGCTGCGAGCTTTGCGGACGAGGGCATCAACGAGCGCATCGAGCGCGAGTTCGCCCGCGGGATGGACGTCCCTTCGCGCCATGCTCCGCCGCCGCCGCCGGACGATCCCTCCCTGCCGCAGAACCCTTCCTTCTAGCTCTGGCTGCGCACCTATGGCTCTTTACCTGGCGTTTGACGTGGGCGGCACCAAGACCGCTTGTGTGCTGGCGGACGAAGAGAGGATCCTGGCGCGGGCGACCGGCGGCAGCATCAAAACGCTGCGCATCTCTCCGGGCGAGGCGCGCGCCAACCTTGAGGCTGTTCTGCTGCAGTTGGTCTCCTCTACCGGAGTGGACCTGCGGCAGGTGCGGCGAACCTGTATTGGCACCTCCGGCGTGTCCGCCCCTGTTGTTCGCGAGTGGATGCGGCGGGCGATCGCGGAGACTGTCGGAAGCGAGCTGATCCTGCTCGGCGACGAGGTCATCGCGCTCGATGCGGCGTTTCCCGGCGCGCGCGGGGTGTTGGTGATTGCCGGCACAGGGTCCAACCTCGTGGGTCGCGCCGCTACCGGACAGCTGGTGCACACCGGCGGCTGGGGCCCCATGCTGGCCGACGAGGGCTCTGGCCACTGGATCGGCCACCAGGCGCTGCGGGCTTGCTTCCGCGCCATCGACGCCGCTCCACCCTCTTCAGCGGACTACGTTGCGGGCGGAGAGGCCGCGCCGGCCGCCGCCGGGCTCTTCAGCGCACCTTTGCAGACCGATCTCCCTCCGCTGCTTCTGCGATTCCTGGACGCCCTCAAGCTGCCGAACCTGGACACAATGATCGGGGCGGCCAATGCTCCGGAGTTTCGCTTTGCGCAGCTGGTGCCTGCCGTTCTTGCCGCCGCGCGCGCGGGCGATGCCTTGGCACAGGCGACGTTGGCCGGCGCAGGAGAAGCACTCGCACTGCTTGCTGTGCAGGTGATCGCGAAGATGGCGCAGCTGGAAGCCGGGCTTTCCCGGGCGCCCGCAACGCCTGGGGTCGCATACATCGGCGGCGTTCTGGCAAACCTCGCTGAGGTGCGGGGAGCGATGCATCGCGCGCTGGATCGCCGGTACCCCGGTATCGAGCTGCAGCCCCAGCCTGCCGACGCGCTCGCAGGGGCACTCTGGCACGCGCGCGGCAGGCCGGCAAATCCTACTCCTCATAGCTGAAGATCTCTTCAATGGGCGCATGGAAGAGCCGCGCCAGCCGAAAGGCGAGCGGCAGGCTTGGGTCGAACTTGCCCGTTTCAATCGCGTTGACCGACTGGCGTGAAACCTCCAGCCGCTCCGCTAGATCGGCCTGGGACCAGCCCCGCTGTGCACGAAGAACACGCAGATGATTTTTCATCGATACCTCAGCGAAAGCACCGCACCGGCGACGCCGAAGAAGACCCAGTACATCGGGTAAATCCACAGCAGTTGCAGGTGAGTGGTGCCTGCGAAGTTTTCAAGCGCCCCCAGCACGGCGAGTACCGCAAGCGTTGCGCCTATGGCCCAAACCATGGCCTGCACAAATAGGTTGCGTTGGAACTCGTCTTTCTCCTCCGCCAGGTAAAGAAAGACAGCCGCAATCATGCCCAGGATGGGCACTGCCGAAAGCAGGGCAAGGGCGTACGCCGGCAGACCGCTTACATGGTGGCGCGTGAAGATCCAAACATCGACGTAGGTGGCGCCGATATAGACCGTCGCGGCAATGCCGCTGCGAAGCATGTAGCGTCGCGTGGCTGGATTGGATGGTGGAAGGCAGATCATGAAAGGTCTCCTTGTCTTAATGACAAGTACACCTTACATGCAATACTTCCAACAGTCAAGCAAGCTTGACTATTTCTGATGAACTGCCCTTTGGAGGCGCCGTCACGAGGGCGCAAGCTCTCCGTTTAGTCGGGAACCTCGATCATGGCACGCATGTAAAGCACGGAGCGTCCGACCAGCTCGACGGTCTTTCCAAGCGAGCTGCACTGTACGGTGCCGCCTCGCCGCGAAAGCTGCCTGCCGACCAGCGACGCCTTGCCGCACCGCCCGGCCCAGTAAGGAGCCAGCTCGCAGTGGGCGGACCCGGTAACGGGATCCTCCGGGATGCCGGAGTTAGGTGCAAAAAAGCGGCTGACGAAGTCGCCTCCCTGGGATGCGGGAGCAGTGGCGACGACGCCGCGCAGGTCGAGCCGGGCGAGTGCGCCCCAGTCGGGGGCGAGGTCCTGGATATCTTGCTCCAAAGCAAAGACGGCGATGTAGTCCATGGCCCGAAGCGTGGCCAGTGGAGTTCTCCCCAAGCCGGCAATCAGGGCCTGCGGCGTTTCGCACGGGATTGGCGGCAACGCGGGGAAGAGCATGCTCATCCGCTGATCGCCGGCCTGGGTCACGACGAGGATGCCTGTTCGCGTCTGAAAGCGGATGGAAGGCTTGGCGTAGCCGAGCTGCGTAAAGAGGACGTAAGCGCTGGCGAGCGTGGCATGGCCGCAGAGGTTTTCTTCGTTGACGGGCGTAAACCAGCGAAGGTGGTAGTCAGCCTCCGGGTCGCGCGATGGTACGAAAAAAGCGGTTTCGGCGAGGTTGTTTTCTTCGGCGATGGCCTGCAGTATCGCGTCGGGCAGCCACCCCTCGAGGGGGCAGACGGCGGCCGGGTTGCCGGTAAAAACGCGCTCGGCAAAGGCATCGACCTGGTACAAGGCGAGCTGCATGGTGTCTCCTTCCATTGCTGCTTTCATCATGATGCCGCGAGCGTGGGTGTGCGCGCGAGGGTTGCGCTGCAGGGCAGCATGGGGTCGAATAGAAGCTGCTATGGATATGCCAAGGATTGTGTTTCTTTTCCCCGGACAAGGGTCGCAGGTCGTGGGTATGGGGCGGGAGCTGGCGGCGCAGTTTGCCGAGGCGCGCGCAGTGTTTGACGAGGCCGATGAGGCGCTTGGATTTTCGCTGTCCGGACTGTGCTTCGACGGCCCGGAGGAAAAGCTGCGACTGACAGAGTTTACCCAGCCCGCGATCGTGACTGTTTCTGTTGCTGCGGAGCGAGTGCTGCGCGCGCGTGGGGTGGTTCCGGCCATGGTGGCCGGGCACTCGCTCGGCGAGTACGCGGCGCTGGTCTCGGCCGGCGTGCTGCGGTTTGCCGAGGCTGTGACGGCCGTGCGTGCGCGCGGGCGCTTTATGCAGGAGGCGGTGCCTGCAGGCCAGGGAGCGATGGCGGCGGTGCTTGGGCTGAACGCGCCCGGTGTCGCGGAGGCATGCGCGGCAGCGGCTGCCGAAACGGGGCTGGTGGTTTCGCCGGCGAACCTGAACGCGCCGGAGCAGACCGTGATCTCAGGCGCGAAGGCGGCGGTGGAGCGAGCCGGCGAGCTGGCCAGGGCGTCCGGCGCCAAGCGCGTGGTGATGCTGCCGGTGAGCGCGCCTTTCCATTGTGCGCTGATGCAGCCGGCGCAGGAGCGCCTGGCGGAGCTGCTCTCCGGCATAGCGTTTGCCGAAGCCGAGGTGCCCGTCGTGGTCAATGTGGACGCCGTCGCCGAGACCGCCGGTGCACGGCTGCGCGAGGCGCTGGTGCGCCAGGTGACGGGTGCGGTGCGCTGGGTAGAGTCCATGCAGGCGGTGCTGGCCGCCGGACCGGTGCAGGCCATCGAGGTAGGTCCGGGCCGCGTGCTGACGGGGTTGATGCGGCAGATCGATCGAGGGCAGACGATGGCCAACGTGGAGGATGCGGGAAGCCTTGAAAAGGTGCTGGCGACGGGTGCGCTGCTGCCCGGATAGCGCGCGTAAAGCCCTGCTCGGCAGGCAAAATCTATGGTGTAAGGAAAGACAAGGTAGAAGAATGAACCACGCGCTGTTACCGATTGAGACGATAGCCGAAAAGCTGGGGCTTGCTCCGGAGTTTTATGAGCGATTAGGAGCCTATGGAGCGAAGGTAAAGCTGGAGTTGTTGCAGGATCCCGCTTTTCCGCGCAAAGGCAAGCTGATTCTTGTTACCGCGACCACGCCTACGGTCTCCGGTGAAGGAAAAACGGTGACCTCGATCGGCCTGACACAAGGGCTGGAACGGGTGTTGGCAGGGACGGGCAAGCGCGTGGTGCTTACTTCACGCGAGCCCTCTCTAGGGCCGGTGTTCGGGATGAAAGGCGGCGCGGCCGGGGGCGGGCGCTCGCAAGTGGAGCCGAGCGAAAAGATCAACCTGCATTTTCATGGAGATTTTCACGCAATCACGTCTGCGCATAACTTGCTGGCGGCGCTGCTCGATGCCCATATCTTTCATGGAAATGATTTGCAGATCGATCCTGGAACGGTGACCTGGCCGCGTGCGATGGATATGAACGATCGCGGGCTGCGACGGATCGTGACCAATGTCGCAGGGGCTGCCAAGGATGGGACTCCGGCGCGGGAAGGTTCGAACCAACAGGCGGGGTTTGTCATTACGGCCGCATCGGAGGTGATGGCGATTATGGCGCTCGCGCGCGATCGGGAGGATCTGCGCCGGCGGCTCGATGCAATTATCGTGGCGCGCAACAAGGCTGGAGCGCCGGTCCGTGCAAAGGATCTCGGCGCGACCGGCGGCATGATGGCGCTGCTCGGCGAGGCGCTGCTGCCGAACCTGGTGCAAACCACCGAAGGCACGCCCGCATTTGTGCACACTGGGCCCTTCGGCAACATCGCGCATGGCACCTCGAGCATCGTTTCGCAGGAGATGGGCTTACGGCTGGCCGACTACGCGATCAACGAGTGCGGCTTCGCGTCGGATCTGGGACTGGAAAAGTATATCGACATCGTGATGCAGCTTTCCGGGCTGACACCCGCGGCGGCGGTCCTGGTGACTACCGCGCAAAGCCTGAAAAATCAGGGCTCTGCGATGGCGGAAGGAGGAAACGGTGACGAGCTTGAAAGAGGATTGATCAACTTAGGCAAGCACCTCTCCATCCTGCGAGGTTTTGGGCTCCCTGTGGTTGTAGCGATCAATCGTTTCCCGAAAGATACAGATGCTGAGCTTTCCCGGCTGAAAGGCTGGTGCGAGAGTGAAGCGCTGCCCCACGCTTATGTGGAAGCATTTACGCGCGGCGGTGCAGGGGCTGAAGAGCTTGCGCGGGCGCTGGTAAAGCTGGTGGACGAGAACCCCACACCGACCATCGAGCCGGCCTACGCACTTGCCGATTCGCTCGAAGAGAAGATCCATAAGGTCGCGACCAAGGTGTACGGAGCTGCTGGGGTGACCTACACCGAGCGTGCGCGTGAGCAGTTGGAGCGCTTTGCAGGCTGGGGCTACGGCCAGATCCCTGTCTGCATCGCGAAGACACAGTATTCGCTTTCAGGCGATGCCAAGCTGGCCGGCGCGCCTACAGGATGGCAGCTGCAGATTACCAATGCTTCGTTGTCGGCCGGCGCGGGCTTTCTGGTGTTGACCGTGGGTAGCATGATGCTGATGCCAGGGCTGCCGAAGGCTTCGCGCGCGGCGGAGATCGATGTGGATGCGGGTGGCGAGATCATTGGATTGCGGTAAAAACCGTCCAGAGTGGAGAAACAGATGCCTTACCTGTTGAAGAGTGAGCCGGCGAAGTACGCGTTTGACGACCTGTTGCGCGATGGCGAGACGGTGTGGGATGGAATCAAGAATGCGCAGGCGCAAGGCTATCTTCGAAGCATGAAGAAGGGCGAAAAGCTCGTCATCTACCACTCCAACGAGGGCAAGGAGGTAGTGGGAACTGCTGCTGTCGTGGCTGTGGACGTGAACGATGCCAAGAACCCGTTGGTGCGGATTCGAGCAGGCAAGCGGCTGAAGCAGCCAAGGACGCTCGCGGCGATGCGAGAGGCAGGCGTGTTTGCCGATTCGATCTTGTTCCGCCAGTTCCGGCTTTCTGTTGTGCCGCTCACCGAAGAGCAATACGACTGGCTGGTACACAGCTGACGTGAGCGGATTTGGTGCGCAGAGTTGCTCGGCGGTGTTCCGCTGCGGTAACCCGAACAATAAAAACGCCTCGACGTGGTTGCGTCGAGGCGTTGCTTGTTGCGATTGATAAAGGACAGCCGGGTGTTAGCGCCGGCCGCCGCCGCCACCGTGGGAGCCGCCACCCATGCTGCCGCCGTGGAAACCACCGCCAGACATGCCTCCATGGAAGCCGCCGGCCGTACCGCCACGATAGCCGCCGCTCAACGCATGTCCACCTGCATAGCCGGAGTGAGCGCGCACCAGGCCGCGATTTCCATAGCCGCCGTAGCCGTAGCCACCGTAGCCACCGTAGCCGCCATACCCAAAGATGGAACCGCCGCCATAAAGGTACGCGGGTGAGTAAAAGCCGAAGCCGAACGGGCTAAAGAAGGGTCCACCGCCCGGCAGCCAGGTGTAGCCGTACATGCCCGCATCCCAGAACCAGCCTGAGTTCAACCCGGCGGCATCGCCGTACTCGGCGGCCAGGTTTACATTGGCTTCACCCAGGTACTCAGACCGCAGATCACTCCACTGGTAGAGTTCGTCGGTCTTGGCCTGGTCTTTGTCGAAGTGGTCGGGTTTAACCGGATCGCCGTTGACTGCAAGCTCGTGCGAGCCCTTGACCTCAACCGGCTTGCCCACACGTTCGCCGTTTACCATGGGGCCTTCAAATACGGCTGCTTTGCCGTCGAAAACCTTCATCGTGTTGGTGTTGGCATTGAACTGGTAGAGCCCCGGCTTGACGAGCAGGCTTTGCCCGTTCTTTTCGTCTACGACGATGTGGTTTTGTTTGTGGAGTTCGTCTACTTCCACGCTGGCACGGCCACTATCGAGCTGGACGACGGTATCCGTCAGGCTGGGCGAGACCATTTTTACCGAGCTATGGTCGTCGAGCCGCAGAAAAACTCCTGGCGTGAGCAATAACTCGGCCTTGCCGGTACCGGTGGTGAGTTCCTGCCCCGTTTCAACAGAGGCTTGTCCAACGGACTTCTGACTTAAAGGCTGGCCGTCGAGCGTGACCTGGCCTTCAACGTAATTCACTGTTCCTGGAACGGCTGGGTTTGCGTTTTGCCCGAAGGCCGGCGCGCACAGAGTCGCCAGGGAGAGCACGAGAGCTGCATTCAACCTTGGCATGATTATCGATACCTCTGTTCTATTGGACACCCCGGCGGAAGATTAGTTGCGGAACCAACCTGCCGCCGGGGCTTTGCAGCTGCCGAGCCCTGGCGCTAGCCGGGGACGGGAAAGCCGATGCATAGATGGATGCGAAAGAGTGGCTAGCCGCCGAGGGTGAAGGTGACATGAACTGTGGTTTGTACTTCCACCGGCCGCCCGTTGAGCTGGTAAGGGAGGTAGCGCCAGGTGCGAACCGCATCCACTGCAGCCTGGGCGAGCATGGGCGGCCCGCTGAGGACTGTCAGGTTTTCGATGGTGCCTGTTCGAGAGATGGTCGCCTCAAGAACGATTGTGCCCTGAACGCGAGCGGCTTTGGCGATGGCCGGATAGGCGGGAGTGGTTTTCGCGAGGAGGCTGCCCGCCATCACGCCTCCTGAAACAGCAACTCTGACTGGATCGGGTGCGCGGACGATGGCCGGGCGGTTGCCGGAGTCGAAGCCGCCGATCAGGTCAGGGATGTTGCCGGAGGAGGCCGTCATGCCTTGTACGCCTGGATCGGCAGAGGGTGGCTCTGCTGTGTCCGCGCCTTTGCTGGTGACCC
>CAXTPL010000117.1:6226-10915 GCA_964246065.1 uncultured Acidobacteriaceae bacterium | reverse complement strand
ATGCCCTGCTGCTGGCTGCCGGTGCGCACATAGGCATGGCGGATCAGCGTCACATCGCCCACGGGCTGGATACCCATGACGCCGAGCAGTTGATCGTCAGCAAGAAAGGCGGAGAAGGTGACACCGTCCTCCAGCTCATGTTGAAGATGGTTGCGCGACATGTACGGTTCGGCATAGCGGTCAGCCGGGATAACACCCCGGTACGCCTGGGCGCCGTCGTTGATGATGGCAAGGATCGATTCGAAATCCGCAGGAGTGCAGGCGCGGATGCAAGTGGTCTCGACGCTCATAGGACGACCTTGTTCAGCGGGTATTCAACAATCCCGGTGGCGCCGGCGGCTTTGAGTTTGGGGAGCACATCGCGAACGACGCCTTCTTCAAGAATCGTGTTGATGGCCGACCAGGTGCCATTGCTCAAGGGTGAAACCGTAGGCGAGTTGAGCGCAGGAAGCACGGCAAGCACTGCAGGCAGGCTCACATTGGCGACATTGAGCATAAGCCCCACCTGGCCTTGTGCGGCGATGGCGCCGCCAAGCATGAGCGCAAGCGTATCGACCTTGGCACGCTTCCAGGGGTCGGTCTGGGTGGCTTGGTTGATGATGAGGTGCGTCTCGGACTCCATGACGGTGTCGAGGATGCGCAGGCGGTTGGCGCGCAGCGACGAGCCGGTTTCGGTCACTTCTACGATTGCGTCGCACAGCATGGGCGGCTTCACTTCAGTGGCGCCCCAGGAGAACTCGACCTGAACGGGAACGTTTTTCGCGGCAAAGTAAGCTTTGGTGACTTCCACCAATTCGGTGGCAATGATTTTGCCTGCGAGATCTTCCGCGCATTGGAAAGGGGAGTCTTCCGGCGCGGCGAGAACCCACTTGACGCGCTGGCGGCTTTGCTTGGCATAGACGAGCGAGCAGACGCTGATCGTCTCCCGTCCGCTTTCGACGACCCAATCGTTGCCGGTAAGACCCGCGTCGATCACGCCGGAGTGGACGTAGCGGGCCATCTCCTGGGCGCGTATGAGCATGAGGTCGAGTTCGGGGTCGTCGACCGTGGGGAAGTAGGAGCGGCCGTTGGCGTAGATCTTCCATCCGGCCTGGGCAAAGAGGGCGATGGTCGCGTCCTGGAGCGAGCCTTTGGGGATGCCGAGGCGCAGTTTATTCGGGGCGGGCACTAGCGGGTCTCCTGCGGTTGCGAATGGATCTGCTGCGGCGCGGGCTGGACGGGAATAGCGCGTGTAAAGCAGCTTACTGTGCCTTCATGGCAGACAAGGCCGTCGCCTTCGACTTCGACGCGGAAGAGCAGGGTGTCCTGATCGCAGTCGGTCGCGGCCTGGAGCACGCGCAGGCGGTTACCGGAGGTTTCGCCCTTGGTCCAAAGCGTGGCCCGGGTGCGCGACCAGAAGGTGACGTAGCCGGTGTCCAGGGTGCGCTGGTAAGCGGCCTGGTTGAGGAAGCCCACCATGAGAACCTCGCCGGAACGGGCGTCCTGAACGATGCCCGGAACCAGGCCTTCCATCTTGTCGAAATCGAGTGTGTCGGTCATTGCGTCTTCTAGCTTTCTGGTGTGGGTGGATGCTGCGCGAAAAGAAAAGCCCGCCTCGCGTGGTCGCGGTGGGCGGGCTTCTCGGGGATCAGAGCATTCCGGGTGGAGCGCTACAGATTGGGAGAGAAAGGGGCCGGCCCGCTCGTCAAATGGGTATGGTGAGGATGACGAGGATGGAGGCGGCTTTGCATCTCTGAGATAGACGCTAATAGCGTCGGCGAGGCGTGTCAAGTAGGCGATTGTGGGCGTTTGCAAAGCGTAGGCGTGGCAGAGCGAGGTGGGCGCGGGCGGCCTTGAGCACCGGATGCGGGGGCTACCCGGGGCTGCTCCGCGGTGGCAGAAAACAGATGGGCCAAGAGACGAGAAGGATGTGCCTGCGCTACCATCAGCAGGGTCCGGGCGTCTGCCATGGGGCGCTGTTGCGTCGGGGGGAGAGCGAAAGAGTGAACGTGCGAGAGACGGCCGCCAAAGCTATCGGGAAGCGATGAACCAGTTTCGCGCGGCTCCGAATCAGCTCACGTTTTTGCGGCTTTGCATGGTGCCGTTTTTGGTGCTGGCCATCCTCGATGGGCACTATCGGACGGCGTTCGTGTTGTTCGTCATCGCCGGGATCTCCGATGGGCTGGATGGACTGCTGGCGCGGATGCTGAAGCAGCATACGACGCTCGGGCAGTATCTCGATCCGGTTGCCGACAAGCTGTTGTTAAGCACCTTGTTCCTGGTGCTGCACCATGTGGGGCTGATCTCGCGGCGAGTGACGGTGCTGGTCTTTGCGCGGGATCTTGGGGTATTAGTGGTAGGCGCGATCCTGTTTGCGGCCGTGGGTCTAAGGAACTTTCGCCCTAGTATTTTCGGTAAGGCAAATACGTTTGCGCAGATTGTGGCGCTGGTGACGGTGCTCTTTGTGCAGTTTGCGCCCTGGAGGCCGGTGCTGCTGCTGGAGCGGTGGTCGATGTGGGCGGTGATGGTGTTGACGTGCGCGTCGGGCTTTGCTTACGCGATGCGGATCGCGTGGCGGCTGAGCGTTAGTCCGGCGGAGAATGTGTCCGCTTTGTAGATGCGCCGGCTTTGCGTACCAGTTCCAAGGCGGGCGGCGGTACCTCGCTATCCACATATGCGTACGCGTCGAGCTGGTACTCGCCAGAGATCTTCGGCTGAAGCTGGATGGTCTGCAGGGATGCAGGGATGCTCGCGCTGAAGCTGTAAAGGCCGAGTGAGACCTTGTGCATCTCTCGGAAGGCAGCTGAGATAGACGGCTCCATGTAGACCGTCCGTATGGAGCGAACCGCATAAATCTCCGAGATATCAGCGCCGCCTTGGGCTAACACAGCTGGCCCGGCCGGCAGCACTGGACCGTACTCGGCTCCCTCGGAGTAATTTCCCAGGGGAGTTGATTGTGTTTCCTGCCCGAAGAAGTCGTAATTCTGATCTGTGTTGCCTCCCACCGCATAAATGAGGGCGCCAACGCTCTGCGCTTCGCTGATGAGGGATAGGGGCGGGTCGGAGAGCCGATTGGTGACATACAGGATGGCCCGCTGGCCCTTGCATCGGGCCAAACCCTGCACTGCCTGCGGGTAGCTTCTATCCAGGACCGGGCCGCCTTCGAACGTTGATAGGGCATCGTCCGGCGCGCGCAGCGGCACGTATTCGCCCTTCGGACCTAATACACCTAAACGATA
Organism: uncultured Acidobacteriaceae bacterium; assembly: GCA_964246065.1. Classification (GTDB taxonomy): domain Bacteria; phylum Acidobacteriota; class Terriglobia; order Terriglobales; family Acidobacteriaceae; genus EB88. The sequence goes on along the minus strand of CAXTPL010000117.1, from coordinate 7,697 downwards.
TGGTTGCTTGGTGGATCGAGGAAGCTCTGCCCTTAAGTAGTCTGCTGCTCGCTGCGTGGAGGGCAAGTCTGCCGCCGATGAGATCAAGACGAGCACAGAGAGCGGCAGCTGCGTGTGAGGGGAGCTCCAGAGGAAGCGGATGAGGTGTCCGGAGCCGGAGAGACGAAAGCTGCCCGGGCGAAGGCCTCGGAGGGGATCGCCGGAAAGGAGCCTCACTTCGGCAAGGATGTGAAGGGTGCTGTTTAGAGGCGGTGAAGGCACAGGGCTCTGGGCCAGAGCGCCCGCACACCAGCACCACACAAGGCTGTACACGAGTCTGCTGACGTTTCGGCGGATCAATCCTTCACCTCGTCAGAGTGGCACCTGATGATGCAGCAGGAAGCGAGTGCCGAACGGTGGAGAGCCTCGGAGGTCGAAGCCGCAGGTGCCAAGGGAAAACGTCAGGCTTCTTCGGTGAGATCCGGTTCTGGCTCGGGCTGCAGGGCCTTGGCTTCTATTTCCATGTCGCGGAACTCGTCGGAGTCGAAGACCTCGCCGCATTCCTGGCACTCGACGAACTCGGCGTCTTCCTCGCGCGCCACGATGCGAACCTTGGGGTGCTTGCAGGGGGTGTCCATGGGGTTTAGAGCGGGCGGCACAGGGCTCCCGACGGCTCGATTGTAAACGCGACCGGGGCCCCGGTGACAAGCGAATGCGGGAAAGACGCGGTGATGAGGGCGAAGGGGAGCGATGCGAGGGCTATCAGGCGATACAAGTAGGCGTACCACCGGGCAGACATTTGTAAGCCGACAAATATGGTCCTATACTGGAGAGGATGCTCCGGTTGACCAAGAAAGCGGATTACGGGCTCATGGCGTTGAAGTACCTGGCCGAGCACCCGCATACGCCCGCGCTCAGTGCAAAGGAGATCGCGGAGGCCTACCACATTCCGCCGCAACTGCTGGCCAAGATCTTGCAGAGGCTGGCCAAGGTTGGGCTGGTGCGTTCGAGTGCGGGGATGAACGGCGGGTATGCGCTGGCGCGTGACCCGGCGACGATTACCGCCTTTGAGGTGATCTGGGCGGTGGACGGTCCGCAGTTCTTGACGGCATGCACAACGGGGAAGCGCAACTGCGACCTCCATGACCACTGCACCATCAAAGAGCCTATGCTACGCGTCAACGAAGCGATTGCGGAGCTGCTCAGAAACATTCGGATCGGCGACCTGGTCGAGGCGGGCGCTGCCAGGACACGGGCGGCAGGCGAAGGGCAGCTGGTTTCCATCGAGTTTTAAGGGCTAGGTTCCTCGCAAGGACAACGGGGAAGCAGAAGACAACAGCAACTGCATCAGGGTCGGCCCCTTTGGGGTTGGTTGTTGATGCCTCCGGCTGAGGGGCTTGGTTTTCAGAGATTGCTTAAGGATTGGCACGGGGAGAAAAGCGTATGGCTACTACGGCAATTGAGGGCGGGTATTTCGGCGTCGAGGCAGGGG
>CAXTPL010000117.1:0-6216 GCA_964246065.1 uncultured Acidobacteriaceae bacterium | reverse complement strand
GGTCGTACCCGCGGTAAGCGGTCCGGCGACGGGCCTGCACGGGGTCAAGTTGCCCATCTACATGGACAACCATGCGACCACGCCGCTCGACCCGCGGGTGCTGGAGACGATGCTGCCCTACTTTACCGGCAAATTCGGCAACGCGGCGAGCCGGAACCATGGCTTTGGCTGGGAAGCCGAGCAAGGGGTGGAGAAGGCGCGCGAGCAGGTGGCAAAGCTGATCGGTGCGACTGCGAAAGAGATCATCTTTACCTCCGGCGCAACCGAGTCGAACAACCTGGCGATCAAGGGTATAGCCGAAATGTACCGCGAGCGCGGCAACCACATCATCACCGAGGTCACCGAGCACAAGGCGGTGCTCGATACCTGCAAGCGGTTGGAGAAGGCCGGCTACAAGGTGACCTACCTGCCAGTGCAGGCCGATGGATTGATCTCGATTGACGACCTGCGGAATGCGATGACCGAGAAAACGATCCTGGTCTCGATCATGTACGCGAATAACGAAATCGGCGTGATCCAGCCGGTAGCCGAGATCGGCAAGCTTTGTCATGAGCGCGGGGTGATCTTCCACACAGATGGCGTCCAGGCCGCAGGAAAGATTCCCGTCAACGTGATCGCCGACAACATCGACGTGATGAGCCTGACGGCGCACAAGATCTACGGGCCAAAAGGAGTGGGTGCGTTGTATGTGCGGCGGCGCAACCCGCGGGTGCAGCTTTCTGAGCAGATCAACGGCGGTGGGCACGAACGCGGGATGCGGTCGGGCACGCTGAATGTGCCAGGGATCGTGGGCATGGGCGCAGCCTGCGAGATTGCCGGGGCAGAGATGGAAGCCGAGGGCAAGCGGCAGCTGGCGATGCGGACTCGCTTGAAGGAGAAGTTTGAGGCGGCTCTCGACTATGTTTTTGTAAACGGTTCGATGGAGCACCGGCTGCCCGGCAACCTCAATATGAGTTTTGTCTATGTTGAGGGCGAGTCGCTCCTGATGGGGATCAACGATATTGCGGTTTCGAGCGGGTCGGCGTGTACTTCGGCCACGCTCGAGCCATCGTATGTGTTAAAGGCCCTGGGGCTCGGGGACGATGTGGCGCATAGCTCGATCCGCTTCGGGTTGGGTCGGTTCAACACCGATGCCGAGGTTGAGTATGTGTCCGATAAATTGATAGACGTGGTACAGAAGCTGCGGGAGCTTTCCCCTTTATATGAGATGGTCAAGGAAGGGATTGACCTGTCGAAGATCGAGTGGGCGGCGCACTAAGCACTTTCAAGGGTTGCAAGACAGAGCAGATCGGTAGGTTCCTTAAGGAGGAACGCAATGGCTTACAGCGATAAGGTAGTGGACCACTATAGCAATCCGCGCAATGTTGGCACGCTGGACAAAAGCTCGGCCGAGGTAGGGACCGGGCTGGTGGGCGCGCCGGAGTGTGGGGACGTGATGCGGCTGCAGATCCGCGTGAATCCGGAGACGCAGGTGATTGAAGAGGCGAAGTTCAAGACGTTCGGCTGCGGGTCGGCAATCGCGTCTTCGTCCCTGGCGACCGAGTGGGTGAAAGGCAAGACGATTGCCGAGGCGATGACGATTTCAAACACCGATATTGTGAAGGAGCTGGCCTTGCCGCCCGTCAAGATACACTGCTCGGTGTTGGCCGAAGATGCGATTCGCGCCGCGATTGGGGATTGGAAGACGAAGAACGGAGTGGCAGAAGAGTCAGCCGCTGCGCAGTCGGTCGTGACGGCTTAGGTCATTTTCCAGTGGGCAGTCCATTCAGGCGAAAGCGAGGGCTATGAGTTGGGTTGAAGATGCGCGAAAGTTGATGCAAGACTTTGTAGCCCCCGAGCTGCGGGCGATCTCGGCCCGCCTCGACGCCGCAGAGCGGATGGATAGCGAACGGGATAAGCTCGCGGCGGAGCGTCACGCGAATGTGCTTGATAAGCTCGAGTCGAATCGGCGAGAGCTGGTGATGCAGATGGAATTGATGATCGCTAAGAGTAAGTTGAAAGAGTATGAAGGACAACAAGTGGTGCCCGCTTCTTCGCAGAGTGTTAGCGGGACAGAAAGAAGCAGTTCGTGAGTGCACTACCAGGAGTTTTGCAACCGGACAATCTTGCTGCCAGCCAGAAGGGCGTGCAGGTAACCGAGCGCGCGCTGAAGCGGATTCGCGTGGCCATGGCCAAGGAAGGCGTGTCCCCGGAGCAGGGCGGGCTGCGACTCGGGATCCAGGGCGGTGGGTGCTCAGGGCTGTCCTATAACATCCGGTTTGACTCGCAGCCGCGGGAGCGCGACCGCATCTACCAGTTCAACGATGTGCGAGTGTTTGTCGATCCAAAGTCGTTCCTCTACCTGCATGGCATGGTGCTCGATTATGAAGAAACGCTGATGCGGCAGGGGTTCAACTTCATCAATCCGCACTCCACCAAGTCGTGCGGGTGTGGCTCTTCCTTTTCTGCGTAGCCTATGCAAGAAAGCCAGATGACAGAGCAGGAGTCCACGCGCGCCGGTGATGTTGCCGGCGCGGATTATTTTATGGTGTTTTCCTTACCGCGCTTGCTGGGGCTCGATCCCAAGGCACTCGAGCGAAACTTCTACCGGCTGAGCCGCGCGGTGCATCCGGACCGCTTTGCCCGGGCCTCGCCTGAGAAGCAGCAGTGGTCGCTCGAGCAGACTTCTTTGTTGAATGACGCGTATCGGGCGCTGAAGCATCCTCTTTCGCGCGTGGAGTATCTGTTGCGGCTTGAAGGCGTGACGATTCCGGGCGAAGACTCCGCCGAGCGGTCCGCTAGCAAGGCGCCGCCAGAGTTATTGGAAGAAGTCTTCGAGCTGAATATGCAGCTTGAGGAGATGCGGGAGAATCGCGCGACAGGTGCAGAGGATGCGCAGCTGCGTGTCGACCTGGAGCGGGCGCAAGCGCAGTTTGAGGCGATGCTGGCCGGGATCGATGGGGAGATTGAAGGGGCTTCGGTGCGCTGGGACCAGGCGGCAGAGGAAGCGGCGCGGAAGGGCGCTCTGGTCAAGCTGGCCGCGCTGCTCGACAAGCGGAGGTATGTGAAGAACCTCGTGCGCGATGTAGGTGAGGCGCTCCGGTAGTTGGGCGGTCAAGCAGGATGGGGAGCAGATTCTAGGCTCGGCTGATGATGGCTTACTTCACGTGAGATGTAGCCGATCGGTCTGAAGCGCTGCGGGTGCTTCGCCGGGGTGCGCGCTTCAAATTGGGGCGAGAAGGCAGGAACGCAAGGCATGGCAGACGAGCAGGGCAGCAGGGCGCAGGAGCGGGTGGTTGGGATCGACCTGGGGACGACGAACTCGCTGGTGGCATGGATGCAGGGCGAGCAGCCGGTGGTGATCCCCGGCGAGGATGGCGCGAACCTCGTGCCTTCCGTGGTGGCATTTCCGGCAGGTGGCGAGGGCGCGCAGCGGGTCGTGGTGGGGAACGCGGCGCGGCCTTACCTGGCCGAACAGCCGGAGCGGGTGGTGTATTCCGCCAAGCGGCTGATGGGGCGCGGGCTGGAGGACGTGCAGGATGAGCTGAGGCTGTTTCCCTTCAAGCTGGCAGAGGATATCGGCCCGGGCGAGGTGCTGCGCCTAGTGATCGGCAGCAGCCAGGTAACGCCGCCGGAAATTGGGGCGCAGGTGCTGCGCCAGCTGAAACGCAATGCGGAGCGCTACTTCGGCGCTCCTGGCGCCAAAGCTGTCATCACAGTGCCGGCCTATTGCAACGATGCGCAGCGGCAGGCCACCAAGGATGCCGGGCGCATGGCGGGCCTCGAAGTGCTGCGGCTGGTCAATGAGCCGACGGCGGCTGCCCTGGCCTATGGGTTGGACCGGCGCAAGGAAGGGCTGGTCGCGGTGTATGACTTTGGCGGCGGGACCTTTGATATCTCCATTCTGCGGCTGCAGGATGGGATCTTTGAAGTGGTCGCGACGCACGGGGATACGCACCTGGGCGGGGATGATATCGACAATCTGCTGATGGCCATTGCGCTCGATGACATGGCTGGGGAGATGGGGCGCAATGTGCGCGCGGGTGCGGGCGCGAACCAGGTCGTGCAGGCGGTGCGCAAGGCGGTGATCGAGGCGAAGATTGCGCTGTCGTCAGCAGAAACGGCGCGGTTGAGCATTGAGGTGCCGGGTGCGCATGCGGCCAATGCCGGCAATGTGACCGTGGGTGATCTCGCCTCGGGGACGCCGGGTACCGAGCAGGCCGCTGGCTACCATCGCGAGCTTTCGCGGGAGCAGTTTGAGGGCCTGATTGCGCCGGTGGTAGAGCGGACGCTCCTGTCGGTGCGGCAGGCGCTGGCGGACGCGGGCGTCGAGCCAGGCGAGATTGATGAAGTGGTGATGGTGGGTGGCTCGACGCGGATCCCGCTGGTGCAGCGGCGCGTGGCGGAGCTGTTTGAGCTCGAAGCGCGCGGGCGGATGCTGCAAACGGAGCTGAACCCGGACGAGGTGGTGGCACTGGGAGCCGCGGTGCAGGCGCACATCCTGAGCGGCGGCTCGGCGGCGACAGAGAATATGCTGCTGCTCGATGTCACGCCGCTGTCGCTGGGGATCGAGGCGCTGGGCGGGGTAGTGGCCAGGATCATTCATCGCAACTCAACCATTCCTGCGTCGGAGACGGAACACTTTACGACCGGGGTGGATGGGCAGTTGAACGTGGCAATCCACGTGGTGCAGGGCGAGCGGGAGCTGGCCAAGGATTGCCGGTCGCTGGCGCGGTTTGACCTGCAAGGGATTCCGCCGATGGCGGCCGGGCTGCCGCGGATCGAGGTCAAGTTTCTGATCGACGCGAATGGCATTCTGCAGGTGTCGGCACGGGAGCAACGGTCAGGACGCGAGGCGCAGGTTGAAGTAAAGCCGACCTATGGGCTGACGGATGAGCAGGTGGAGACGATGATTCTCGACTCGTTCGACCATGCTGAGGCGGATATTGCGCTGCGGCAGTTGATCGAGGCGCGGAACGAGGCGGAGACGATCCTGGCAGCTGTCGGCAAGGCGCATGAGCATGCGGCCTGGGCGCAGCTAAGCTTTGAAGAGCAGACCGAGATCCGGATGCTGGCTGACGAGCTGCGGGTGCTGGTTGCGGGCGAAGACCGGACGGCCATCCAGGGTGCGACCGAGGCGCTGGATCAAGCGACGCGGAGGTTTGCGGAGCTGATGATGGATGCGGCGGTGACGGGCGCGCTGGGTGGGGAGACGATGGCTTCAGCAGGGGAGAAGATGGGCGAAGGGCCGACGGCGCCGCACCCGTTTGCGCCCGCGGAGGTGCTTGCCGCACGGACAGACGCCGCTCCGCGGCAAGGGCCGGAGCGGATCCCTGGCGTTGCTCATGATGAGATGGAATAGGCGCGAGGAGCGTGTTTCCGGAGCCGAATTGGTGCTGGTGCGCATCGTGAAACGACTGGATGAAGATGACGCGGGAACACACCGGAACTAGAGAAACAAAAGACGCAGTGATGCAAAGGCTGGAGAGCGATGAGTAACCTAGCGGAGAAGTCGGGGCAGGCGGTCGATCTGAATCAGCCGCCGGGCGAAAACATGGTGCGGGTGACCTTTGAGCCTGAGGGGAAAACGGTCGAGTTCGAGTACGGGACGCTGCCGTATGACGAGCATGGCGAGCCCATGGCGTTTCTGGACGTGGCGGAGAACTACCATATCTTTCTGGACCATGCGTGCGGAGGGGTGTGCGCGTGTACGACCTGCCACCTGTATGTGAAGCAGGGGGCGGATACCTTGAGCCAGCCGGAGGAGCGGGAGCTGGATCGGCTGGACCTGGCGCCAGGGCTGCAGTTGAACTCGCGGCTGGGATGCCAGGCGGTGATTATGCAGCCGGGGTCGTACGTGGTGGAGATCCCGAACTGGAACAAGAATTATGTTTCAGAAGGCAAGCCGCTGACGCTGGCGAGCAAGTAGGCCGTAGGCCGAAACGGCGGGTGCTGCTGGCCGCGGTGGCGGGTCTTTTTTTTGAAGGGAGATTGGCATGGCGCAGGAGATTACATGGCTCGATGCTGAGGAGATCGGGATCCAGTTGCAGGAGAAGTATCCGGAGATTGATCCGTTGGCGGTGCGGTTTACCGAGCTGCACAAGTATGTGACAGGGCTGGAAGGGTTTGCGGATGATCCGGCGAAGTCGAATGAGTCGAAGCTGGAGGCGATCCAGATGGCCTGGCATGAGGAGCACCAGGACGCTTCGAGCGAGTAGATTTTGTCCGCCAGGGGGC
>CAXTPL010000116.1:9885-10940 GCA_964246065.1 uncultured Acidobacteriaceae bacterium | reverse complement strand
CTGCGAAAAGGCGCTTGACAGCGTTGTGCCGGATAGCCTACCTTAGCAATCGAAGGCGTTGACTGCTAGCAAGGCCGTTGTGGTTCTGCCAGCAAGCGCCGGACACCTTGGATCGACCACACCATGCAGGCAAATTGCCTGGCATGTTTTCTCTGAAGGAGCACACAGCACATGGCAACTACTTCTGTCGCAACCACCTTTACCCCGCTCCACGATCGAATCCTTCTTCGCCGCGTGGAAGAGGGCGAGACCATCCGCGGCGGGATCATCATTCCCGACTCGGCCAAGGAAAAGCCGCAGGAAGGCGAAGTGATCTCCGTCGGCAAGGGCAAGTCGAACGACGAAGGCAAGACCTTCCCGCTCGATGTGCAGGCCGGCGATCGCGTTCTCTTCGGCAAGTATTCGGGCACCGAGATCAAGATTGACGGCGAAGAGTTTTTGATCATGCGTGAGGAAGAAGTCCTCGGCATCCTGCGCGCCAAGTAAGACTCGCCGGGACTCGGCCGTCCAGGCAGAGGCGCCTTAGGCGTTGGTACCTCGGACCGGCAATCCCACACACACGTTGTCATCCTGAGCAAAGCGAAAGATCTGCGGTTGCTCCCCAACCGCACCAGCAAGCATTCCGCCGGAGGCACAGCCCCGGTGTACCAAGGAGAAATAGATATGGCAAAGCAAATTCTGCACGGAGAAGATTCCCGCCAGGCGATCCTGCGCGGTGTCAACCACCTCGCGGACGCAGTCAAGGTGACCCTCGGCCCCAAGGGCCGCAACGTGGTCATTGAGAAGAAGTTCGGCTCCCCGACCATCACCAAGGACGGCGTGACCGTTGCGAAGGAGATCGAACTGAAGGATTCGCTCGAGAACATGGGCGCCCAGATGGTTCGCGAAGTCGCGTCGAAGACCTCGGACGTTGCCGGCGACGGCACCACGACCGCGACCGTTCTGGCCCAGGCCATCTACCGCGAAGGCGTGAAGACCGTTGCTGCCGGCGCGAACCCGAAGGCGCTCAAGCGCGGCATCGATAAAGCTGTCGAAGCCATCATCGGCAAGCGCGA
>CAXTPL010000116.1:4119-9875 GCA_964246065.1 uncultured Acidobacteriaceae bacterium | reverse complement strand
CGTGATGAGAATGGCGTTGTTACCGGGGGTGCGCTCTCGACATTCTCAAAGCCCGTCACCGGCGAGATGATCGCCCAGGTCGGTACGATCTCGGCCAACAGCGACTCCACCATCGGCGTCATCATTGCGGAAGCGATGAAGAAGGTCGGCAAGGATGGCGTGATCACGGTTGAAGAGTCGAAGACACTCGAGACCCAGCTGGAAGTGGTGGAGGGCATGCAGTTTGATCGCGGCTACCTTTCGCCCTACTTCGTGACCGATCCCGACCGCATGGAAGTGGTGCTTGAAGAGCCCTACATCCTGATCCACGAGAAGAAGATCTCGTCGATGAAGGACCTTCTGCCGCTGCTCGAGCAGGTTGCCCGCAATGGCAAGCCGCTGTTGATCATCGCGGAAGATGTAGACGGCGAAGCACTGGCGACCCTGGTGGTCAACAAGCTTCGTGGCACGCTGAACGTAGCTGCTGTGAAGGCGCCTGGCTTCGGCGATCGTCGCAAGGCGATGCTTGAAGACATTGCAAAGCTGACCGGCGGCAAGGCCATCACCGAAGACCTCGGCATCAAGCTTGAGAACGTCAAGGTAGAGGATCTGGGCCGGGCGAAGCGCATCTCGATCGACAAGGACAACACGACCATTGTTGAGGGCCGTGGTGAGACGTCTGCGATTGAAGGCCGCGTGAAGGAGATTCGCAATCAGATCGAGAAGACCACCTCTGATTACGATCGCGAGAAGCTCCAGGAGCGCCTTGCCAAGCTGGTTGGCGGCGTTGCGGTCATCAAGGTCGGGGCAGCTACCGAAACCGAGATGAAGGAGAAGAAGGCGCGCGTTGAGGATGCGATGCATGCCACCCGCGCGGCTGTCGAAGAGGGTATCGTCCCGGGCGGCGGTGTGGCCCTGGTTCGCTGCACCCCTGTGGTCGATGCGCTGATCAAGACGCTGGAAGGCGACGAGAAGATCGGTGCGCAGATCATCCGTCGTGCGATTGAAGAGCCGCTGCGCCAGATCGTCGGCAATGCCGGCGAAGAGGGTGCGGTGGTTGTGGGTCGCATCCACGAGTCAAAGGATCACCACTTTGGCTACAACGCGGGCACCAACGTGTTTGAGGACCTGGTTGCGGCCGGCGTCATCGACCCGACCAAGGTCACCCGCACCGCACTGCAGAACGCAGCTTCGATTGCCGGGCTGATGCTGACGACCGAAGCCATGGTCGCCGACATCCCCGAGCCGAAGGGTGCGCCCGCAGGCGGCGGACACAACCACGGCGGCGGGATGGAAGGCATGTACTAAGCCTTCCGGAACGTAAGCGCGGCAGACGGGGCGCAAGACAGGCTCCGGGAAAAAAGGCCCCGCATACGCGGGGCCTTTTTTCTTGCTCCCGCTGCGGCTCTCGTTGGTGGATGTGGCGCACTCACCTGGCCGGAGCCGGCCCTGGCCACGTACGGCACCTGCTGCAGAGATGCCGGACATGGCCAGCTTGCAGACCTGGCAGGTTGCCTTGGTAATCGGAGCAGCGAGCCTTGGCATGCGACACTTGAACCACAAGAAAACCCCCAAAAGCGGCAACGGAGAACGATGCATCGAGCAAGACAAGCAGGAATTGTGAGCTTGCTGACGCTTCCCCTGATAGCCTGCGCCGGAGCGCAGACCCTGGAACACGGCGCGGCGGCGGGCGTGCTCCATGCCGTCGACGCACCGGGCGAGGGCGCGGCATGGCCGGACGCGCCCCCGGCAGGGCAAAGCGCGCCGCAGCAGGCTCCGCTCAAGCTGCCGCGCAGCTACCAGCCGACGTGGGCTGCATCGCGCACGCCGGTACCGGGCAAGGTGGGCTACTTTCTCCGCAGCACGGTATCGCCGCGCACCTTTCTTGAGGCTTTCGCGATTGCGGGATTGCCGAACATCACCACGCCGCCCTATGCGCCCGATCCGACCGGCCTGTCGACCGACCAGTATGACGCCGAGCTCGACGCCTATGGCAACGCGGTGCAGGCCTGGGGCCGCGTGACCGAGATCAATGTGCGCTACCATGCGGACCGCCTGGCAGTAGGCATGGCGACGGCGGAGACCCGGCAGTTGGTGAGCAACCTGATTCTGCCGCTGGTGCTGCACCAGGAGGCGCGCTATGTGCCTGCGCCAGTGAACTCGGACCTGAAGGGCCGGATGTGGAACGCGGTCAGCTCGATCGTGGTGACGCAGAACGACCGCGGAGATACCGTGCCGAACTATGCGAAGCTCGGCGGCACGGCGGCTGCAGCTATCCTGGGCGAAACCTTCTACGCCAAGCAGTTCAAAGCGCCCGAGCTCGACTCAGGGCGTTTCCTGGTCAAGTACATCGGGTACAGCCTGGCAGGAGACATGGCCACCAACGTCGCTCGCGAGCTGCTGCGGGCCGCCGTCGAGCCGGACAAGACGCTGTACAACCTGCATGGGCCGTCCACCGATGCTTCGTACTATCCGATGTCGATAGGCGGCAAGTTTGTGGACTGGGCGCACAGCACCTACGGGTGGCAACCGATCCTCACTGCGGGCTTTCTCGCCGGGCTGCCCACCTACACAAGCTATCCAAAGGAGCCGACGCCGAACCAGCCGGCCACGTACAACGGCTACCCGAACTACCAGGCGGCCTACCAGAACTGGGGGCTGGACCTGCGTGCCTGGAAAGACAATCTCGAAACCAGCCTGCGGTACCATGGGCGGCGTTTTGGCGGCGCCCTGGCGGAGACTGAGTCGCAGGTACTGCTCGAAAAGCTGGTGATCCCGATTGCCTTCGACATGGATTCGCGCTACCTGCCGCTGGGCCGGGAGGCGAGCGGGTCCGACCGGCTGGCGCATGCGGTGCGCGGGGGCGTGATCACCCACACCGATGAAGGACGCCGAACGATCAACCTGCCGGTGCTCGGCGGCACGGTAGGCGCTGCGTTTCTGGCAAAGGAGCTTTACTATCCGCAGCTGGACACTCCTCGCCTGGCCTCAAACAGCGTGCTGGCCAAGACCATCTCGCTCGATCTGGTGGTCGTCGGCCTGGGAAACGTATGGAGTGAGTTTCTGGGTCGCGGACGGCACTACTAACCGTGTCGGTCTTCAAAAGCAGAAGAGAAAAGCCCGGTGTCTGCCCGCGCTGCTGATCGTGGGCGTTCGCGAAGGATCATCGATTGACTTACACCGAGGCGAAGTAAGGCAGCGCGCAACCTTTGGGCTGCGCGCTGCCTGACTCGCTGCCTTAGTCGCCCTACTTGACGCCCTTGCCGAGCGTCAGCTTGACGCCGGTCCGCACTGTAAATGGCTCCGACAGGTAGCCGATAGGGCTGATGTGCTGCTGGCTTAGTACGTTGTCGAGCTGGGTGTAAATGCCGGCATAGGACTTGATGTTGTAGGTCGCACCTATGTCGAGCCGGGCGTAAGCCGAGTCAAGATTGCGGTTGGGCAGCAGGAGCGAGTTCCCGCCGTTGGCATCGCTGTAGGCGAGGTAAGTGGAGTCATCGCTGCGGCCGGCGAAGGAGCCGCTTGCAACCGCGCTCACTTTGTTATGTGTGTACGTGGCAGAAACAAAGCCGGTATGCGGCGGCCGCCGGAAAGCGCGCGCGCCGACCAGCGGCGAGCTGGCGCCGATCGCAATGTTCGCAAAGTTGGAGGCCGTGTTGAAGATAGGGCTCAGGGCGCTGGAGCTGAAAGACTGCTGCACCCGCGTGTCGAGGTACGTGTAGCCACCGCGCACAAACAGGTCGCGGTGCACCCCGACTTGCACCTCAGTCTCCGCACCCTGCGCACGAAAGGCAAGCGAGTTGAGCGAAGGGCTGGCAAAGCTGCTTTGCAGCAGTGCCTCGAGGCTCTGCTGTTGCGCCGCGCTCAGCTTGGGCAACAGCTCTGGAACGGCGCCCGCCGTCACGGACTCGATCTGATTGCCGAACTCGTTATGGAAGTAGGTGGCTGTGAGCGTTGCACGCTCGTTGAGGAAACTCTGCTCCAGTCCCCCGTCGTAGGAGCGTGTGAGCGCTGCGCCGATCGGCCGCACCTGGTAGCTGTTGACCGTTGCCGAGCCGCCGTTGGCCAGCAAAAAGTCGTAGAGCGAGTTTGTCTGCTGGCCGAGTGTGGGCTCCTTGTACCCCTTGCTGAAGTTGAAGTTGAGCCGCGTGCCATGGGCCCGACCTGCGCCCGGACGTACCAGGTAGTAGGAGGCGCCGAGGTGCGGTGCGCCGACGGTGCCGTAGAGCTGGTTTTTCTCAACCCCTCCGCCCAGGGTGTAGAACAGACGATTTTTCACGTCGCCCTGGAACTCCAGCGTGTAGTCGTAGTTGGCTCGCTCGACACTCTCGTCGATGCCGTAGACCGGATACCGATACGCACCACGCTCGTCCTCGTAGCGGAAACCGGCCACGGCGGTGACGTGCGCCGTGACTGCCTTGTCGACCTGCGCATACAGCGAGTCGCGATTGGAAGCCTGGTTTGACGGCGCGGGATAGGTGCCCGCGTAGTTGAGCACAGCCTGGCCGGTGACGGTGTAGCCATTTGCACCCGTGACCGTGACATTTTGACCCAAAAAGACGCCGGCGAGCGGCACATACTCGCCCGTAGGTGCGTACTGGGTATACTGCTCGCGCTTGCGCGCCAGCCCGTAGGTGACGGCGCCGTGGAGCGTGTCGGAAAAGGTGTGGTCGATCAGCCCGCTGAGAAAGATATTCTGATCGGCCTGCTTGGCATCGTTGGCAACGCGGGTAAACACGTACTCGCCGGGCGAGCCTACGGCTGAGTCGCTGTTGCGTGCGGTCAAGCGCAGCGTGGTCGATGAGCTCAGCGCATAGCCGAGATTCGCGCTCGCCGTGACGTCGTGGTAGGCGCTATCCGCAAGCGAGTTTGCCGCCTGCAGGTCGCTGAAGCCGCCGAAGTAGTCGAGCGCAGCCTGCGTACCGCCGGACTGCACCTCGTTGCGATATGTGCCGAAGTTGCCGCCGTCGCCGTCATAAAGGAGCGATGGAAAGGGCGTGCTGCCGCGCGGGGTAGCAAAGGCGACGACCCCGGCGCCCGCATCCGCGCCATAAAGCACGCTGTTCGGTCCCCGGTAAGCTTCCGCACTCGCGATGCCGGTTGTGGACAGGTTGGCGAAGTCGAAGACGCCGCCAATATCCTCAAGGGGGATGCCGTCGAGCAGCACCTTGTTATCGTCCGAGTTGCCGCCGCGTATAAACAGCGACGTCGCCCCGCCGCGGCCGCCGGTCTCAACCAGGTGGAAGCCGGGCACGGTGCGGAGGGCGTCGGTTACATTGGCAAAGTTCTGAAAGTCCAGGCTGCCGAGCCGCGTGATGGAGGCACTGACCTGGGCCAGCGGGGTCGGCGTCCCGGTGGCGGTCACGACCACGGCATCGCGCACCGTCTCCGGCTCCAGCTGTACATTTTTTTCAATGCTGGCGAGCGGCGCCCCGTAGAAGCTTTCCGTGGCGAGCTGGCGAAACGAGGTTCCGCCGGCCAGCACGTAGAACCGGCCCCCGCTGCCTGAGCTCAACTGGTAGGAGCCGTCGGCGCCGCTGGACACCGTGGCCACGACCTTGCCGTCCTGCAGCAGGGCGACCACGGCACTGGCAATCGGCACGCCTAGCGGGTCGGTGATGGTGCCGCGCACAACCACCGCATGGAGCGCGGGAGCAGTGGAGCACAAGGCGAGAAAAAGGGCGGACCTTCGGCGCAAGGAGCGTGCATGTAGGGACAAAGCTGTCTCTCCTGCGCTCCCCTCGGAGCGCGGCTGAAGCAGGGTACGAGGAGCCGAG
>CAXTPL010000116.1:708-4109 GCA_964246065.1 uncultured Acidobacteriaceae bacterium | reverse complement strand
CGGCACCGGTCTGATCCTCGTGCAGCTGCGTACGTGGCGCGAACGGAACCGGTCTCCTGACTGGCATGCCTGGCCCGCGGCTGCCTTCCCAAGACGCTTGGAGGCTCTCTCAGTGGCGTAACGGCCGCAGGCGCGCTGCGTACCTGCATACAGAACAGGACGCAGCACATGCTTCACAGTTGCGGGGCAGTGGCGGAGTTTCACCGCCTTCCCGAACATTCCTTCGCGAGGGTGTACGGCTGCAAGGAGGCAGGCCGCAGTTCCGCCGCCTGCACTTCCCTGCCCGAAGTTGGGGCGGGGCAGGGCCAGGTGCGGTGCAAAGCTCCGTTATAGAGTGCCGCCGGTTTGAAGTCAAAGCCGCTCGCGGCGGCAGCGTGGAGGCATTCTTTGTTGGTCCCGCGAGGGCAAGGCACGGCCAAGGCTGAAGCGCAGGAGCAAACCTGCATCCTACGATTGTTGCGCATCCCCAAATCTACGTAAGGAACCAAACCAGTGACACAGAACGCACGTATCCGTGAAGGATTCCCGTACCCTCGAGGCGCCAACTGGGACGGCAAAGGCACCAACTTCGCGCTTTTCTCCGCGCATGCTACGAAGGTTGAGCTTTGCATCTTCGACGACAAAGGGGAACAAGAACTGGAGCGCATCACGCTCCCTGAGCACACCAACCAGATATGGCACGGCTACATGCCGGACCTGGGCCCCGGCACCATCTACGGCTACCGCGTACACGGGCCGTATGAGCCCGAAGCAGGTCACCGCTTCAACCACAACAAGCTGCTGCTGGACCCCTATGCGCACGGGCATATCGGCGAACTGCAATGGAACCCCGCCATCTTCGGCTACAACATGGAGTCGATGGACGACCTCACCTTCGACGAGCGCGACTCTGCCCCGTTCATGCCGAAGTGCGTTGTGGTCGATCCGGACTTCGACTTCTCCGGAGCTCGCGGACGCAAGCACGTAGCCTGGGACCAGACCATCATCTATGAGACCCACGTCAAAGGCTTCACCAAGCTGCACCCGCAGGTGCCTGAAGAATTGCGCGGCACCTATGCCGGCCTCGCATGCCAGCCTGTGATCGAGTACATTCGCTCGCTCGGTGTCACATCGGTCGAGCTGCTGCCCATCCACACCTTTATCAACGACAGCAATCTGCTTGAAAAAGGAATGGTGAATTATTGGGGCTATAACACCATCGGCTTTTTTGCACCCGACCCGCGCTACGCCTCTCAACGTCAGAACACGCTTAAGGAATTCAAAGAGACCGTTGCCCGCTACCACGAGGCCGGACTCGAGGTGATCCTCGACGTGGTGTACAACCATACAGCGGAAGGCAATGAAAAGGGGCCCACGCTTTCCTTCAAGGGCATCGACAATGCAAGCTACTACCGGCTGCTGCCCGACCAGCCCCGCTATTATGTGAACGACACCGGGACCGGCAACACGGTCAACCTGAGCCACCCTCGCGTGTTGCAGATGGTGATGGACTCGCTCCGCTACTGGGTGGAGTCGACCAGCGTCGATGGGTTTCGCTTCGACCTGGGCACGATCCTGGCGCGTGAGCCGAACGGCTTTGACAATCGCAGCGGCTTTTTGAAGGCCTGCTCGCAGGATCCTCTGCTGGCTAAGGTCAAATTGATCGCCGAGCCGTGGGACTGCGGCCCCGGCGGCTATCAGGTCGGTGGCTTTCCTCCCGGCTGGGCGGAGTGGAACGACAAGTTCCGCGATACGGTGCGCGACTTCTGGAAGGATGAGGCCCCGGCCTCGGCGCTGACCGAGCGGCTTTGCGCTTCGGGCGAGTTCTTCAACTGCCAGGGACGCAAGCCGTATGCTTCTGTCAACTTCATCACTGCGCATGACGGCTTTACGCTCAACGACATCGTTACCTACAACGAAAAGCATAACGATGCCAACGGCGAAAACAACCAGGACGGCAGCAGCGATAACCGCTCGTGGAACTGCGGCGTAGAAGGGCCGACCGACGATCCGG
This sequence comes from uncultured Acidobacteriaceae bacterium, assembly GCA_964246065.1. GTDB lineage: Bacteria > Acidobacteriota > Terriglobia > Terriglobales > Acidobacteriaceae > EB88. Next base: position 2,116 of record CAXTPL010000116.1, on the reverse strand, counting down.
AGGTCAACCGACTGCGCTCCCGGCAGATCCGCAACATGCTGGCGACGCTGCTCTTGTCGCAGGGCACGCCCATGCTGCTTGCCGGGGACGAGTTCGGTCGCACGCAGGAGGGCAACAACAATGCCTACTGCCAGGACTCGAAGATCAGCTGGCTCAACTGGGATCTGCACGAAAAAGGCAAGCACCTGGTGGACTTTGTCCGCAAGCTGACCAGCCTGCGGCACAAGTTTCCTATCCTGCGGCGCAATCGGTTTCTCACTGGCGAGTACAACGAAGAGCTGGGCGTCAAGGATCTGACCTGGATCAATGCGAACGGCTCGGAGATGGAAGACAAGCAGTGGGGCGACTCGGGGATGAAGTGCTTCGGCATGAAGATCGACGGGCGAGCCCAGCCGACAGGGCTGGTCAAGCGCGGCGAAGATGCCACGCTGCTGATCGTGATCAACGAGCACCATGACATGGTCGAGTTCACCCTTCCGGAGTGCCCGGGTGGCGATACTTGGTCGCTGCTGATTGACACAAACCGCGAAGAGAACGATGCTGAAGGGCTCTTCAAGACGGGCGAGACGTACATGGTTACCGATCGCTCGGTGCTGCTTTTTGCCCTGCGTTCTGACAACGCGCAAAAGGAACAGTACTAGGCGGTATCCACCTATAGACTTTGCTGCGGCTCGGAGATTTGCTGGGCTTGGTATGTGGTGAGTCGATACAAGTCGAGCGAGGCGCCGTGGGAGCCGATCATGGACACGCTTCCAGGTCGAGTGAAGCATGTGGGTCGAACGGCGTTGGATAACCGGCAGTTCGTCAACGGGGTGTATTAGGTATTGCGCTCGTCTGGGCGCTGGCATGATCTGCCGGAGCGCTATGGCAAGTACAAGAGTGTGCACACGCGCTTCATGCGCTGGGCTCGGGCCGGAGTGTGGGAGCGCATCTTCGCCGACCTGGTAAGGGAGAAGAAGAACCGGTGCCTGATGATCGACTCGACCATTGTCCGGGCGCATCAGCAGGCGGCCACGAGCCGCAGAAAGGGGGTTCCCAAGACAAGGCTCCGGGGCGTTCCAGAGGTGAACTGAGCACCAAGATTTCATCTGCTCACCGATGAAGCCGGATTGCCGGCCGCCGAACGCAAGCAAACACCTCCTCTCCCTTTGCTCCATGCCGCCTTTGCGGTATAGGTTTCCTATGCGCCGCCTGGCTCCGACCCGCCTGCTGATCTTTGCCACCTTGCTCGCCGCCACCCTGCTCACCCCATCCGCGCTCCACGCCCAAGCGACCCCCTGGCAGATGGAGACCAGCGGCACCACCGCCGGCCTGCGCGGCATCCACGCCGCAGGGGATGGCGTTGCGTGGGCCTCCGGCACCAATGGGACGGTGCTCCGCACAGAAGACTCCGGCTACATGTGGCAAT
>CAXTPL010000116.1:0-698 GCA_964246065.1 uncultured Acidobacteriaceae bacterium | reverse complement strand
GCGCCTTCGACTGCGTCCCCTCGGCCTTCATGTGCAGAAACGCTGGACTTTCGCGCCGTGTGGGCCTGGGACGCGGATACCGCCATCGTGATGTCGAGCGGCCCCGGCGAGCTTTCCCGCCTCTACAAGACCACGGACGGCTGCTCGCACTGGGCCCTGCTCGCGACCAATCCCGACAAGGCCGGCTTTTGGGACGCCATGCAGTTCTGGGATAAGGACCACGGCCTGATCCTGGGCGACCCTGTGAACGAGCCTGGTGGGCAGCAGCCTGCCAGCGGCCCGGAGTTTGCTCTCCTTTATACCGCGGATGGAGGAAAACACTGGGACCGCGCGCCAGGCGCAGGTGGGGGCGAGTTGCGCGCGAGTCCGGCTGGGGCAGGTGCCTTTGCCGCCAGCAACTCGAGCCTCTTTATCTTGTTTCCGCACGCCTGGTTTGGGACCGGGGGCAAAGGGGGCGCGTTCGTCTACCGAGGCACCCTCTCCGACACTGGCCAAGCGGCGGGCGCGGCCGGCTTTTCCTGGCAGAAGCAGATCGCCCCGCTGGCCGGCGGAGCGGACTCCGGCGGCGTCTTTTCGCTCCGGTTTCGCGACGCGCAGTATGGCCTGGCTGTAGGCGGGGCCTACGCCCGCCCGCGAGAACGCGAAGGAACGGCGGCCGGGTCGCAGGACGGGGGCGCGCCCTGGTCGCTCTCGCCTGG
>CAXTPL010000115.1:0-11090 GCA_964246065.1 uncultured Acidobacteriaceae bacterium | reverse complement strand
GCGGATGAAGACCAACTCCGCACGCGCGCTCGATGTTCTCGGTATTGAGTATGAGCTGCGCAACTACGAGGTCGATCCCGATGATCTATCCGCCCTCACCGTTGCCGCCAAGATCGGCCTGCCGCCGGAGCAGGTGTTTAAGACGCTGGTCTGCGTCAGCGACCGGCGAGAACACCTGTTTGCCGTGGTGCCGGGCGATGCAGAGCTCGACCTGAAGAAGCTTGCCGCAGCCGCCGGGGTCCGAGCGGCCGAGCTGGCGCCACTCAGGGATGTGCAGCCGCTTACCGGCTACATCCGCGGCGGGGTCACTGTGTTCGGCGCAAAGAAAGCCTTTCCCAGCTTTGTCGACGAGACGATTGAACTCTTTGCCTGCATCTCCGTCTCGGCCGGGGTGCGCGGCACCCAGCTGCTGCTCGCGCCCGGCGACTACCTGCGTGCGAGCGGCGCATCCGTGGCAGATTTGACGCGGGGCCGATGAGCGAACAGCAACGAGCACGCCGGCAAGGTGCGCCTGGCGTGCTCGGCTACACGCTCACGCACCTGGGCAAGGACCTGCAGTTGGAGTGGCGATCCAAAGACGCGCTCAATGCGATGCTCTTTTTCGCGTTGCTGGTCGTGGTGCTGTTTTCGTTGTCCTTTGATCCCACACGGGCAGAGTCGCGGCGGATCGCCGGCGGCATTCTGTCGGTCGCGGTTCTGTTCGCCGCCACGGGCGCACTCAACCAGGCCTGGGCCCGGGAGCTGCGACACGACGTGATGGACGCTCAACGGATGAGCCCTGCACCCCCGGCGGCGTTGTTTCTCGGCAAAGTTCTGGCCAACTTCCTCTTTGTCAGCCTGGTTGAGCTGCTGCTGGCGCCCCTCTTTATCGTCTTTTACAACCTGCGGGCGGAGGGGCAGGGCTGGCTGCTGCTGCTGGTGCTGCCGCTGGGTAGCTGGGCCCTGGTGGTCAATGGCGTCTTCTTCGCTGCGCTGTCGATCCGCACCCGCTCGCGCGAGCTGATGCTGCCCTTGCTGCTGTTTCCTATCTTTATTCCGGCGCTGCTCGGCATGGCCTCGGCGGCACAGGCCATTCTAACGGGCGAAACCGACCCGGGACTCTGGATCCGGCTGCTGCTCGGCTACGACCTCGTCTTCACTGCAGCTGCGCTGCTGCTCTTTCGCACGGTGCTCCACGCCGAGCAGTAGCCGCGGCTCAGGAGTGCATGGAGATGTGGTGCGAGTGGAGGATGTGTACCGTCGAGATGATCAGCAGCCAGGCTCCGACCACGATTGAGCCTACCGTGACCACGATCTGGAAGCCGCGCCGATCCTGGCGGTGAGCCACAGGCTTGCGGGCACGAGTCATGCTTTGGCCGAAGACGCCAACAGCAAACAGAAGAATACCAACGATGAGGGTCGCGATTGCCATGGTGGCTCTTTGTACCGCCAGGAAGCAAGGACTGGCAAGCGCTATTTCCGAGGCTGCCGGCAACTCCTTCATTTCCTGAACCATCCGTAGGCTTGCCCCGGCATCAAAGCGGCTTGCCGACTTCGAGCCCATGGCCAAGGGCGGCCCGTATAAACTAGGAGCGGCGCTGACGGCTGCGCGCGCGGAAAGGCTGACACGGCAGATGAAGTATTTGCGATGGCTTTGGCTTGCGGCTACGCTGGCCGTCCTGGCGAACGGCTTCCGGGTGGCCATGTTTGTCGTTCCCGCAGATGCCGACCAGGGCGAGTTGAGCCGGATTCTCTACTACCATGTGCCTTCCTGGGCGGGCATGGCGCTGTTTTTCGCGCTCAATCTTGGCGCGTCTGTCACCTACCTTGCCGTGCGCAGGCGCAGGCCGGCTTTGGCGCTCCAGGCCGATGCACTGGCGCTGGCTTCGGCTGAGATGGGCGTGGTCTACTGCACGATCGGCCTGGTTACCGGCTCGCTTTGGGGTCGCGCAGCCTGGGGCATCTGGTGGACCTGGGATGCCAGGCTCACCTCGACCTTGATCCTGTGGCTGATCTACATTGCCTACCTGCTGCTGCGACGCTTCGCTGAAGGACCGTCGATGCGGACGCTTTCCGCGGTCATGGCGATCTTCGGCTACCTCGACGTACCGCTGGTCTACATGTCTACGCGCTGGTGGCGCACCCAGCATCCCGCGCCGGTCTTTGCAGGCGGCCCCAACTCCGGCCTCGACCAGAGCATGATGCCCGCAGTCTGGTGGAACCTGGCGGGATGGCTGATGTGGGGCATCTTTGTTGCGGGTCTGCGCTATGCGAGTGTGTACCGGGAGCAGCAGGCGCGGGAGCGGGCTGCGATGCGCATGCTCGATGAGCCGGCAGAGATGGCGCCCGATCGTCTCGGCCCTGCGGCTGCTTCGTCGGCTAATACTTCGGCTACGTCGGCGGCTACGTCGCAGGGCCAGCTGGTTTAACCCCGGAAGCAGAGATTTGCACGGTTTGTGGCGCGCCAACCGGCAAAGGAGTGGGAAAGCGATGCAGGCACCAGAAAACGCGATGTTCCACCGGCACCTGGTGCTGGCTTACGGATTTACCTGGGCTACGCAGCTCCTCTACCTGGGCTACGTGGTCAAGCGGCGGCTTTCAGGTGAAAAAGGCCTCCCCGTGTCTCACAGGGGCCCGGCGCAGGACTGACGCCTACCGTTCTCTTCGGTATAAAGGGAGCCATGAGCCTCGGACTCGGCATGCACACGCTTCATGTAGAACATGCTTTTCTTATGGCTGTCTACTCGCTGATCACCCTTGTCAACTCGCGCATGCACAAGGGGATACGAGGCATCTACTGGTTTTCGTTCTATAACCTGCTTGCATTTCTGGGTGCGCTGCTGATCGCCTTTCGCAACCAGGCGCCCGACCTGCTCTCCATTGTGCTTGCAAACCTGTTCGTGGTCGCCGGGTACATCTGCCTGTTTATCTCGATCGCGAGATTCTATGGGGCGCGATTTCCGTCCTTGTGGCTGCAGGGTACCTTGTTTCTCGCAGCTGTTTTCGGGATGGTGCAGTACGGGTTCCTGCACCCCGATACCACGCTGCGCCTGATCGTTTACAGCACCATCCTGGGCCTGTTGCAGGGGCATACGGCCTGGTACACGCTGCGCAAGAACACTTCCGGAGCAGACGCGGCCAAGGCCATGGCGGTAATCCTGGCCGGGCTTTCGCTGATGAACCTGCTGCGGATCAGCTCGCTGCTGTCTCAGGGCGCGCCAAAGGATGATCTGCAGGTCGGGGGACGCCTGGCATGGTTTGTCCTCTTCAATACAGCACTGCAATGCGGAGTGACGGTCTCCTATGTCTGGATGACCGCTTCTTTCGTGCGGGACGACCTGGCCCTCCAGGCCACGACCGACGCACTGACCGGCCTGCTGAACCGGCGCGCTCTCGATGCGGCGGCGGAGCGCATCTTGTCGTTTGCGAGGCCCGGCGACACAACGGCTGTCATCACCATCGACCTTGACCGCTTCAAAGAGATCAACGACACCTATGGCCATCACTGCGGCGATGCGGTGCTGACCGCGGTCGCCCGGACTCTGCAGCGGGGCATGCGGCAGGGAGATTTCCTAGGGCGCATGGGTGGAGATGAATTTGTCGCCGTGCTGCCCCGCACCTCGGTCGCGACGGCCTGCCTGATTGCCGACCGTTTGCGCGTCCTGATCTCCTCAATCGAGCTGCCGTATGGGGAGGCGCGGATCAAGACCTCGGCCAGCTTTGGCGCGGCAGGAGCCATCGGTGTCGGTCAGCGCTGGGACCACGTTTTGCTGGCTTGCGACCAGCGGCTCTACGCGCAAAAACGCGGCGTGCAGCCCGGCGCCGCGTTTTCCGACCAACCATCGGCCTCTGCCTCAGCAACAGCGAGTTCGCTCGATGACTTTGCCGGCAGCCTGACCCAGGAGTAGTTCCCGCTGTTCACCTGGCGGACACCTTGCATTGTCCATCGCCTGCCCGGCTCGATACACTTAAAGACGATAAGGAAAGGCCCACCCATGCTCGTCGTAATGAAAGCGCAGGCTACGCCCGAACAGATCCAGGCGGTCTGCGACCAGATTGAACGTCTCGGGCTTCGCCCGCACCCGCTGCCCGGCGCCGAGCGCACCGCAGTCGGCATCACGGGCAACCACGGAGAGGTCGACCGCTCCTCGCTTGAAGCGTTGCCCGGCGTTTCTGACGTCATCCGCGTGTCCAAGCCCTACAAACTGGTTTCGCGCGAGGTAAAGAGCGAAAACACCGTCATCAGTTTTCCAGGAACCGACATCACGATAGGTGGACGCGAACTGGCCATGATGGCCGGGCCTTGTTCGATCGAATCGCGCGAGCAGGCCTTTGCCACAGCAGAGGAGGTGGCCCGGGCCGGGGCGCAGTTCTTCCGCGGAGGCGCTTATAAACCGCGCACCTCGCCCTATGCCTTCCAGGGCCTGGGTGAAGAAGCCCTCGCCATCATGGCCGAGATTCGCGAACGCACCGGGATGCGCATCGTTACCGAAGCCATCGATCACGAGGCTCTCGAGCTGGTCGCGGCCTATGCCGACGTCATCCAGATTGGCGCGCGCAATATGCAGAACTATTCCTTGCTGCGCGCCGCCGGGCGCAAGCGCATCCCGGTGCTGCTCAAACGCGGCATGTCTGCCACCCTTGAAGAACTGCTGATGGCCGCCGAGTACATCATGAGCGAGGGCAACTACCAGGTCATCCTATGCGAGCGGGGGATTCGCACCTTTGCCGATCACACCCGCAATACGCTCGATCTATCCATCGTTCCCGCCGCCCAGCAGGTGTCGCACCTTCCCGTTGTCGTCGACCCGAGCCATGGCACCGGCAAGCGGGACAAGGTGCTGGCCATGGCGCGGGGCGCCGTGGCGGTGGGCGCCGACGGCATCCTTGTCGAGGTGCATCACCAGCCGGACAAGGCCCTCTCCGACGGCGCACAGACGCTTTACCCGGATCAGTTCACCGAACTGATGGACCAGTGCTCCGAGATCGCAGCCATCGTCGGGCGCAGTGTTCCGCGCGGCGTCAAGCTGTCGGAACCAGCCGGAGCGCTGTAGGCGAAAGGTGGAACCCCGCCGTTGAGTTTTGTGCCTCTTCGCCTGCGAAAGCCTTTCGCCCGGAGTACGACCGCTAGCCCGGCCGCATCGCTTCTGTCGCTCCTGCTGCTGTCGCCGCTGTTGCCGCTCGCAGGCTGCCGCCGGAATGCGTTTCCTGAGCACTCGCCCGACTACCGCGAGTACGCCTACGTGACCAACGGCGGTTCGGACACCGTGACCGTGCTGGACCTGGTCCATCTTCGGCAGGAGCGTGTGCTTGCCGTCGGCCTCAATCCGACCGGGATTGCGGCAAGCCCCACCCGCAACGAGGTGTATGCGGTCAATACCGGCTCCGGCAGCATCAGCGTCGTCGATGCCGAGAATAACCGGGTAGCGGCGACCATCCCGGTTCAGCACAAGCCATTCCTGATCGACGTTTCCGCAGATGGCACACGCGGCTACGTGGCTAACTCGGCCTCCAATACCGTTTCTGTGATCGATCTGGCTGCCCGCAAGGTCATCGGCACCGCCGCTGCCGGCGAAGGACCCGGCGTGGCGCGTGTGGCGCACGACGGCGGTACAGTCGTCGTTTCCAATCGCATAAGCGGCAGCGTTTCGATTCTCGATGGACCCACCCTCCGCTTGCGGGCGACCTTTGCCGGGTGCCCGCAAGCCACCGATGTCGCCATCCTGCCCGATGGCTCCAAGGCCTACATCGCCTGCTCGGGCGGCCACCAGGTCATGGCTCTCGGGCTGGCGCATGGGGCGACGCCGGTGAACGGCAGCGACGGCGATTCCGCCCCGGCTGAGCCTGACCGTTTGCTGGCTATGCTGGACGTCGGCAAGACGCCGGTCCATCTCGCCCTGAAGCCGGACGGCGGCGAACTGTTCGTCTCAAACTTCGATTCGGACAGCCTTTCCGAGATCGCCACCGGCAGCGCTGAAGTGGGAGGGTCCTACGTTGTCGGCTCGCATCCCGCAGGCGGGATTGTCAGCGCGGACAACAGTGTGCTTTGGGTCGCGAACTTCCAGGCCGACACCATCGGCGTGTACTCGGTCGATGACGGCAAGCTAATCAACACAGTCCACGTGGGGGGCGGCCCGGACGCGCTGGCTTTGTCCGCGGAAGGCCACCTCCTGCTCGCCGCCGATGCCCGCTCAGGCGATATCTCCATTCTGCGCACACTCACCCGCGAACCCAACGGCCGCCAGGCCTTTGGAACCCTGTTCACCCTGCTCCCCGCCGGCAAACAACCCAACGCCATCGCCGTCAAGGCCTTTCACAGCCGGCGGCACTGAGCGCAAAACCGCCCTTTCTTTCGACAGGGCGGACACTTCCTTACGGGTGTACCGCGCCATCAGCGACCCGTCTGCCCGGCCCGCAGTGCCCGCCGCTGCGCAGGCGAGCCTCGCCGTCAACGTTGCCGCGCGAGGACCAGGGTGATGTCGTCGGGTTGTTCGTCAGCGCCGATCCAGCTGCGCAGGGCCTGGAGAATGTGCTCGGTGATCTGCTCGAGAGGCAGGGTGCGATGCCGGCGGACGAGCTCGACCAGCCTGTCTTCGCCAAAGTCGCCAAACTCATTTTCGGGCTCGGTAACCCCATCGGAGTAGGCGATCAGGATGTCGCCGGAGCGCATGGTTTCGCGCCCTTGCTCGTAGTACATGCGATCCATCAGGCCGATTACGGTCCCTCCGCAGTCAAGCCGCACGACGGAGTCGTCGCTTCGCAGCAAGAGCGGCGGCGGCTGGCCGCCGGTTGAGTAGATCAGCTCAGAGGTACGCCCGTCGTAGTGCGCCAGAAACAGCGTTGCGTACTTTTCGGGCTGGGTGCTGCGGTAGAGATGACGATTGAGGAGGCCGAGGATCTGCGCGGGCTCGGCAAAGGAGGCTGCGAGCATGGGCGAGGCGACGGCAACCGCACTTTCTGTCGACTCCTGGGTAAGCTGCGACCGCTCCTCATCCCGTGTCGTCCCAGCTGAACGCATGTCTTCGCCGGCAAAGCGGTAAGCGCGCACGGCTGAGTGCAGCGTGGCCATCAGCAGCGCCGCGGAGATGCCTTTGCCGCTGATGTCGCCCAGAGCAAAGGACATGTCCGAGCTGCCGGAGACCAGAAAGTCGTAGTAATCGCCGCTGACCGTGCGCGCCGGCTGGCAGACGCCGAAGACTTCAAGGGTGGGCAGCGAAATACGGCCGCTCGGGAAAAGGTTGGCCTGGACCTGCTGCGCGATCTCGAGCTCGCCCTGCAGGCGCTCTTTTTCACGCTGCTCCACCAGCAGGCGCTCCAGCGACTCTGCCATGGTGTTAAAGGATTGCGACAGCGCAGCCAGCTGGTCGCGGCGCGTCACAGCGATGCGGTGCGTCAGCTCTCCCTGGTCGATGGCGAGCGTGGCGCGGTACAGGTCGCTGACTGAGCAGGTAATGGTTCGGTTGAGCCGGACTGCCATAAGAAAGGCTCCCAGCTCGATCAGACCGAAAAACAGTGCCACGCCGATCAGCACATCCTGCACATACACCCCGACCTGGAGCGAGGTGATAAAGAGCCGGTTGTAGAGCAGGGTCGGACGAGAAGTGACCTGGAGGCCGCTTTCGCGGCTTGCGCCCGTTTGCCAGTCGGTGGTGGGCAGCGGCGCATAAAAATGTACAGGCAGGTCGTAAAAGTGGCGCGGCGGAGGCAGCTTGCCGCCTACGACGGTATTTGGCCGTACGGCATCCGCGTGCTCTTCCTCAGCTTCACTCGAGATGGGCGCTCCCTCGCCGGTATCGATGCGGGTGTGCATCGCGATATCAGGAAGGATCGTGATGCGGCCGAGCCCTTCGGCAAAGCGGTCAACGCCACCCTTGGCCAGCGGCAGGCTGCTGATCACCGTGACCGCGTGGCCGTCGACATGCTCCGTGTCGACCGCGCGCAGAAAGAGGTGGCCCTCGGCAATGGCGACGCCGTGGAAGTGGTCGCCGGCCCAGCTCGGCACCGACGGGATGTTGGCCACGAGCCCGAGGCGGTTCAGCGGATGGCGGATCTGCCGGCCGTCCACAAAGGCGGCCACCTGTTCGGAGGCAAGCGCGGCAGCCTCGTCACGGCTGAGGTTGGGCACCGCGCCCTGCTCAACCGCAGGCATGTGGGCGACCTCGGCGGGCGCGGTAAGCGAGACGGTATGCGCCAGATGCCCGGCATAGGCGCGGTTGCCGGTAGACAGCTGCTGCAACGAGCGCTCCAGCTCAGTAGAAGCGGCAAAGATAGCGAACTGGCCGAGAAAGATATACGCGGCGATTGAGGCCAGCAGAAAGAACAGCACTACCGGCGCAAGGCCCATGAGCAGGTAGGTCACCACCAGGCGATTGCGCACCTTCCACAGAAAGCGCCCGATGGTGAGCCGCCAGGCCAGCGGCACGAGCACAAAGGTGAGCGCCACGCCGGAAAGAACGCAGAAAGACAGGAACACGCTGCCCACCCAGCCCGGCAGCAGGCTGCCCAGGGCGGCGACCGCGGTACCGAGCAGCAGCCACACCGCCAGCCGGGCAAGCAGCGAGACGGGGGCCGGCCGACCAAACCGGCGAAAAAAACTTTGCTCCAGACTGCGCAGTGTAAGCATGCCGCCCCAGTGTAGCGGAGCCAGTGCGACGGTGATAGCCGAGCCTCGGGCGCGAAGTCGTGCACCCCGAGGTGCGCAGTCGGCTTAAACCGAAAGACCTGTGCCTTCGGCCTCGCGAGCCAGGCGCAAGGTGTAGCGCGTGGCTGAGTAGTGCGCGCCCGCCAGCAGCAGCAGACCGGTAAGAAAAGCCCACATCATCAGCCCGACCGAGACTGCAAACGGCCCGTAGACCGCGCCCAGGTCCATCCAGACCAGGACATGCACGTAGAGGATCTTGGCAATCTCCCACAGGAGGCCGATCACGATGGCGGTCGGCAGCACGGCGCGAATGGGCAGGCGGCGGTTGGGGAGCATCCAGTAAATGGTGAAAAAGATGAGAATGCTGAGCACGGCCGCAGAAAACTGGAGGAAGCTGTGCTCCAGGAAGAGAAAGACGATGTTGGCGGTATGCCCAAAGAAGAGCAGCGTGAGCACGCGCGTTTGCACCGCGGTAAGCCCGATAGAAAGCAGGGCGAGCAACCCCACCAGAAACGCCAGCCCGAGCGAAAGGACCTGGTTCATCAGGTAGGAGCGGTTATGCTCCACTCCCCAAACCTGGTTGAGAGCCACCTCCAGCGGCAGAAATACGCCTGAGGAAGAGATCAGCAGGGTAACGACCGAGGCGACCTGGACGCCTCCGCGGGCGTGCACCAGCAGGCTCATGTTGCGAACGACAAAGTCCTGGTTGGCAGGCAGGAAGTAGCGCAGCATGGCACCGATAGCATTGACCATGGCTGTGGAGTGGAGCACACGCCGGGCCACAGTAAACATCATTACGATAAATGGAAAAAGCGAGAGGATGGCGTTCGCTGCAACGCTGAAGGCATAGGTGTGGACCTCGGACTGGGCGAGGTAGCGTCCGAGCGAGAGCACCTCGGCCAGCAAGCCTCGTGCCGGGCCCGGTGCAGCCGGCGGCGGGGGCACGCCGCGGTGCGCCTCCTGCTCCGGGGTAGGGGCGCGACGCCGCCCGGTTGAGGAACGCAACAGCATGGCTCATGCTAGCAAACGACCGTCGTCTCCCCCGGTTCGGCAAGATCAGCCCCGCGGGGGTGCGTTGCGGGTGCGGATTGCGGGTGCGGATTGCGGGTGCGGATTGCGGTTGTGGTCTAGTGGGCGGTCCGGCCCGGTCCGGCCCGGTCTGCCGCCCCGGTCTGCCGGGCGGTTTGCCGGGTTGGGGGAGAGTCTGAGCCACGGGCTCACACAGCGGCCGAGCCCGCTTCGGCTTCCGCCACCTCCCCTGCGGAAAGAGCCTCAAGCCTGCGCAGCGCCCATTGCGCGGCCTCGGCGAGCACTGCGTCCTGCTCCGCGTTGCCGGCCCAGGCGCGCAGCTGCGCGGCAAATTTCCGTTCGCCGCTGTTGCCCATCGCCAGTGCCACATTGCGGCGCAGCCCCGCGTACCGGGCCCGCTTTACGGGCGAGCCATGGAAGAGCGCACCGAACTGCTCCTCGCTTAGCGAGGCCAACCAGTCCAGGGGCGGATTGACAAGCTCTGGACGCGGCTCCATGCCCGCATCGGCAGCGATGGGCGCTTTGCGGTTCCACGGGCATACATCCTGGCAGATGTCGCAGCCAAAGACCTGGCGACCGATGCCTGCGCGCAGCGCTTCCGGGAGGGTGCCGCGCTTTTCAATCGTCAGGTAAGAGATGCAGCGGGAAGCGTCCATTTGCCTGGGGGCGACCAGCGCCTCGGTTGGGCAGGCATCGATGCAGCGGGTGCAGGTGCCGCAGCGGTCCGCCGCGCCGGCAAGCCTCGCCTCGCGTGGCAGCTCGATCGAGGTGAGGATAACGCCGAGAAAAAAGAACGATCCCAGCTCCTGGGTGAGAGTACAGGTATTTTTGCCGGTCCAACCCAGGCCGGCCGCCTCCGCCCAGGCGCGTTCGATGACCGGGCCGGTATCGACGTAGGCCCAGCTTTGAAAGCCGCCGAGCTCAGTATGCAGCGAAGCTTCGAGCCTCTTGAGGCGCGCGAGCAGGACCTTGTGGTAGTCGGCCGGGCGAAGCCCCCCGGCAGCGGTGCGAGCGCCCGACCACGCATAGCGCGCAATCCATCCGGCGCCAGGGTCGGCAGGCTCGGTCGAGAGCGGTGCGTCTGCGTGGTAGGGTGCCGCGCAAACGATCACCGAGCGGGCCCAGGGCGCCACCTCGGCAAGCGAGGCGCGCAGCAGGACGCCGGCCTCGCTCCGTCGCTTCAAATATTCCATCTCGCCGGCCCGGCCCTCCGCCAGCCAGCGTTCAAGGTACTCAGCCTTTGCGGGCGGCTGATCACCAGCAGCAGCTATACCGGCGTGAGCAAAGCCGGCAGCCCTGGCAAGGCGCAGTACGACGCCTTGGAGCTGCAGGGGGGCGTCGGTGACGAGCGGCGGCTGGGTCGGAGTCATGGCAGCGGAACCACGTGCCCAGTGTACCGAGGGCGGCGCCTGCATTTGCATGCAGGCGCAAGCGATTGGAG
>CAXTPL010000114.1:7586-11419 GCA_964246065.1 uncultured Acidobacteriaceae bacterium | reverse complement strand
GCCGGGCACAAGGGTGGAGAAGCGATGCTGCATCGATGGGCTCCCAAGCGGCTGGTTGCCCCGGTGACCAAGTGGGTGAGCGCCCGCGGGGGAGCCACGGTGGGCGTGTCGGCGATGCTGCCGCCGCCGGTGCCGCTGATGCCGCTGCTGCTCGCGGCGGGCTCGCTCGGCGTTTCGCGGCGCAAGTTCCTCATCGCCTTCACAGTGGCGCGCGCGGCGCGGTATGGCCTGGTCACGTGGCTGGGGGTCACCTACGGCCGCAAGGTGCTGCGCTGGTGGAACCAGTATCTCGCCAACTGGTCTGCCACTATCCTTTGGAGCTTTCTCGCGCTGCTTGTCGCAGCCGTGGCGTTCGGGGTGTGGAAGTACCGGCAGCTGGAGGGGCCGCACAGACCGGCGCGCAAGCTGGCCCGCGCGTGAGCCCGCTCAGAGGCTGCGGTGTCAGTCCATCTCCCATCGCAGCAGCGTTGCACCCACGGTAAAGCCGGCTCCCACGCTCGCCAGCAGCACGAGTGAGCCTTTCTTGAGGGTGCCGCGCTCGCGCGCTGTGTGCAAGGCAAGCGGCACCGTGGCGGCGACCGTATTGCCATAGCGATCGATGTTGATCACCACCCGGTCCAGCGGCAGACCTAGCCGCTCGGCCGTGGAATGGATGATGCGCTGGTTGGCCTGGTGGGGTACAAAGCAGCCGAGGTCGCTGCCACGGATGCCGTTGCGCTCAAGGATGGTCTCCGTAATTTCGGCCATCTTTCGGACGGCAAACTTGTACACCACCTGCGGCAGCACCTGCTCAGCAATCTCAGCCATCTTGCGCACTGCGAACTTGTACACCACCTGGCCCTCCTGGTGCACGTAGTGCATCTTGGCCTCAATGGTTGCTACGGAGGACGGGTGGAGGCTGCCGCCGCCCGGCATGCACAAAGCCGGGCCACCCGAGCCGTCGATCTCATGGGCGTAGTCTTTCAACCCTTCTTGCCCCTCCTCGCACGGCTCGAGCAGAACGGCGCCTGCGCCATCGCCGAAAAGGATGCAGGTGGTGCGATCGGTGTAGTCCATGATGGAGCTCATGGTATCGGCGCCGATGACCATGACTCTGGTATGCGCACCGCTTTCCACCAGTTTTGCGCCGACCTGCAGGGCATACACAAACCCGGAGCAGGCGGCGCCGAGGTCGAAACCCCACGCGTGGTGTGCGCCGATCTTGTCCTGGACCAGGCAGGCAGTGGCCGGAAAGAGCATATCCGGCGTGACGGTGGCGACGATGATGACTTCTATCTCGTCGGCTGCGATGCCGCGCTCGAGCAGGCAGCAGCGTGCGGCTTCGGCGGCAAGATCGCTCGTTGCCACGCCCTTGTCGACGATGTGGCGCTCGCGAATCCCGGTGCGGGCGACAATCCACTCGTCCGAGGTATCGACCATCTTTTCAAGATCGGCGTTGGTCAGCACACGCGGCGGAACATAAATCCCCAAGGCACTGATTTTGGCGCGCCGCAGTTCGCGCGGCCGGAGTTCCAGGCTCAAAGCAGTCTCCTCATTGGTAAACAGTTCATTCTCTCTCTCGTGCGCTTGCATGTCGATGCCGGGGCAGGTCAGGGAGTTGCGGAAACTGGCTCGCGCCTTGCCCTGGGACGCCCTAGCCGGCATCGAAGCAAGGTATGAGCATCGAGAAGGTAAGGCTTGGTTCGCAGGGTGCCGTGGTTTCGCGCATGGGCCTCGGGTGCATGGGCATGAGCGACTTTTACGGCGAGCGAAACGATGAAGAGTCCAGCAGGACCATCCTGCGCGCACTGGAGCTTGGCATCGACCACCTGGATACCGCCGACATGTACGGGATCGGCGATAACGAGGAGCTGATCGGCCAAACGATCGCCGGGATGGGGAGCAGCCGCAGGGAGGAGGTTTTCCTGGCTACCAAGTTTGCCAACGTGCGTAAAAAGGATGACCCCGGCTACTGGAAGATCAGCGGGCGGCCGGACTACGTGCGCCAGGCTTGCGAAGCTTCGCTGAAACGGCTGGGCGTGGATCATATCGATCTCTACTACCAGCATCGCGTCGATCCGGAAACGCCGATGGAGGAGACGGTCGGCGCGATGGCGGAGTTGGTGCAGGCGGGCAAGGTGAAGTACCTGGGCTTGTCTGAAGCTTCGCCGGCCACGATCCGGCGCGCCCACAAGGTGCATCCCATCACCGCGCTGCAAACCGAGTATTCGCTGTGGGAGCGCCATGTGGAAGACGAGATTCTGCCGACGGTGCGCGAGCTGGGCATCGGCTTTGTCCCTTACTCACCGCTGGGCCGCGGGTTTTTGACCGGCGCCATCACCAGTCCGGAAGACCTGGCAAAGACCGACTCGCGCTTGGCGCGCTTTCCTCGTTTTGCCGCGGATGCGTTTGCGCGCAACCGGGCAATCGTCGATCGAGTGCGGGCCATTGCTGTGCGGCGCGGGGTAAGCGCCGCACAACTGGCGCTGGCCTGGGTTCTGGCGAAAGGCGCAGACCTCTTTCCTATCCCCGGCACCAAGCGCCGCAAATACCTTGAGGAAAATGCCGCGGCGGTCGAAATCGAACTTTCATCCGACGATGTCGCAGAGTTGGAAGCAGCTGTGCCGGCGGATGAGATCGCCGGCGGCCGTTACTCGGAAGCAGGCCTGCAAAGTATCGATCGCTAGCCTGCATCGGCTCGGTGGCAGGGCAATCTTCCGCGGCGTCCTTGCCGGCGCTGGGGGAAGGAACACACCTAGCTCTGTACCGGGCGAACCTGCTGCGCACGCACGAGCCCACTACCGTTGCTTCCTTCCGGACCTGGCGGGGTTTGCAGGATTGCGCCGCGCAGGGCCCGGCACACTTCTGATTCTAGCATCGTACCCCGCAAACGGGTGGCCGGATGATGTGGGGCCGCGGCTCAATGCGCGGCCTTGTTGAACGCCGGACTTTCCGCATCCGCCCTTACTTGTCCTGTATGGTTGCGACGGTGGGCCGCGCTGCCTCCTGGCTGGCGGGGTGGGTCTGATCTTCTGTGCCGGTCAGGGCAAGCACTTTGACTCCGGAGGGCTCGCCGGACGACACGTAGCCGACCGCGCCAGGAGTGGCGGCGACAAAGGCGACCATGGCGGCTTCGCTAGAAAAGCTCCGAGGCATAGCTGCTTTTCCTTCAAAGACCTGCTTGCGCCAGCCGGAGCGAAAGGCGCCTTCCGTCTTACCCACCATGGAGAGCAGAGCCGCCTGTGCGGGGCTGCCGCTTGCAAGGGTGACCGGGACTACGTGCGTTCCGTCGGGGAGCGTCTTGGTTTCGCCAACGAAGATTTGGCGAAGCTCATTCGCCGAGATGGTGCTCGTATTGACGTCGCGATTGGCGATGATGACGAAGGAAGCGCCGAAGGCGTGTACGGCGCCGGCGAAGCATAGGGCCAAGGTCACGATGCGGGTCAGTTTCATGTTGGGCCTCCAGGACTTGAGCTAGGTTGAAGCGTGCGGCAGGCTGTGGAGGCTGGCGGCGGCGCGGGTCAGAAGATGAACTTGGCGCCAAGCTGTATCTGACGCGACGAGGTGCTGGTCTGGTTCAAGGCGACCGGAAGTGCGGTGCCGTCGTAGTCGAAGATGGAGTTGTTCTGTCCCGCAGTATTCAGAAAGCCCGGCGCCAGATAGTTCGTGTGATTGAGCAGATTGAAGAATTCGGCGCGGAACTGAACATTGACAGTGTCAGAGAAAGCCGTGACCCTGGTGTTCTTGAACAGACCCATATCCAGGTCCACAAGGCTGGGTCCGGTGAAGGCGTTCCTTCCGGAGTTGCCGACCACATTCGAACAGAACTGGCGTCCGGCCGGGGCAGCAACAGG
>CAXTPL010000114.1:0-7576 GCA_964246065.1 uncultured Acidobacteriaceae bacterium | reverse complement strand
ACCCGGGGGCGCAGCCAAGCGGATTGGTGGGGCTTGCCACAGCGAGGCTTGCGGGTGCGGTGGGCGGCGTAAAGCACTTCGCGTTGAGGTAATTTACGCCTTTGCCGCCGGTGGCTTTGCAGTTCGGCAGCACGTCGGCCATATCCATGGAATAGTCGCCGTTGAACCCTGTGCCCAGCGGGTCATTGCCGCCACCGACCGTTGCCGTAAACGGGGAACCGCTTTGCGAGGTGACGATGCTGCCCAACTCCCAGCCGCGCACGGCGGCATTGGCGAATGCATTGCTGAGGGCCGGCGCAGGAACGGACCAGGTGAGATTGCCAGAGGCAAACTGATGGACGTTGAAGTCGCAAGGCCCGTACCGTGCCGTCGGCTGCGTAAGCAAGGGCACGGCGATGGAGTTGAGGTAGGTGTCGCCGGTGACCGGAGCCGAACTCGTGTCATTGCAGTTGCCTAGCGTGTAGGAGAAGACGCCTTCGACGCCATGAGTCATGTTTTTCTGTATCTGAGACTGCAGGGCGCTATAGGTGGAGGAGGCGTCAAACAGGACCGGCCGAATCCCCGCCCCGCCGCCCCAGTTCGGGTCGACACGCGTGCCCGTCTGATTCGCGGAGCAGTTCCCGCCGGTCGGGTCGCAAGGGAAGACAATCCCGACACCCGCCACATAGGTGGAAGGCACGAGGTTAATATCGTCAGCAGCGACGGACAGGTGAGTGGAGTGCGAGCCGACATAGGCGGCTTGGACGTTCCAGCCTTTGCCGAGGTCCCGCTGTGCGTTGAGGTTCCAGGTGTAGACGGCTGCGCGCTTTGGATTCTGCTGGATATAGCGGTTGCGCACCTTTTGTTCGTTGAAGTTGACGTTTGGATCCTGGGCGCCGGTCCCTAACGTAGCGCCCGCGTCGGCGCCAACGATCTGAAAGGGAGCTGTGGCTGCGGTGTTGAGGCCGAACTCATAAGGCAGCGGCAGCACGTCATAAAGGCCGAAGGCACCCCGAACGGCCGTTTTCCCATCGCCGAATGGATCGAAGTCAAAGCCGACGCGTGGCTGCAGGTCGAACTTGGTGGGATTGTTGGCAATAGGGCTGCTCGTGCCGACCGGGCCGCAGGCAGTTGTGCTCGCCAGGCAGTTGGTAAGGGTGGTGATCTCCTGGAAAGGAGCTCTTTGCACCGTGTACCCGTTGACGGTGTAGCCGGCAACCGTGTTTGAGTCGCCCGGAAGCGTTGTCGCTTCATAGCGCATGCCCAGGTTGAGGGTGAGACGCCTGGTCCAGTGCCAGTCGTCCTGGAAGTAGGCGGAGAAGAGGCTTTCGCGCAGCCCGACTTCATGCGAACCGTTGGGTGCAACAGCGTTCAGCTTCTGCGGCTGGTTGGAGAGGAAATTCGCGAGCGTGTAGCCGTTCATGCGGCCGTTCGGACTGAGAAGTTCGAGGACGTTGTAGCGCATCCGCTCGAAGGCGAAGCCGACCTTGAAGGACTGCGTTCCCCTGGCGATGAAAGCATCGTCGTAGAGCTGGATGGAAGTCCAGGCATGATTGAACTTGTTGAAGCCACTCAAGCCGTATGCAGTCGTCAGACCCGAGACAGGGATTTCTGGCGGTGCGGCTGCTCCAGGCGCGATGGCGAGCGAAGCGTCAGTGGCAACCGAGTCGCCGCCGACTGGTGAGTTGATCAGCCCGATGACGCGGCTTACGCCGCCGCGAGCCGTATTGACCACCGATGAGCTGAAGACATGAGTTTCTTCCGCGGTATAAAGCTGCCGGCGCGAGAAGACCTGGTGCGTGGCATTGCCAAGGGGATCGACCTGGCTTTGTGGGCCGGAGTCGAACAAGTAGGTCGCGTCGAGCGAGTCCGCATCCCCAAGCTTCTGATCGGCGCGCCCGACAAGGAAGTTTTCATTGTCGACCGTGTTCCGCGAGACGTTAAAGGACTGGATGCCGATGCCGCCGGGAGCCGTATCGGTAGCGCCACCGGGAGCCACCGGCCACAACGCAAGGTAGGGCTGGATGGCTGCAACCGCAGACGCGCGCGCGCCTGCGTTCGGCACCTGGATGGTGCTTGAAACCGGCTGAGACTGGCGGATGCCTTCGTAGTTTCCAAAGATGAACAGCTTGTCCTTGATGATGGGAGCGCCGGCCGAGGCACCAAACTGGATCTTTCGGAACGGAGGAATCTGGGCACTGTCGAAGTAGTTGCGCGCGTCGAAGATGCTGTCGCGATCGAAGAAATATGCCGTGCCGTGCACCTGGTTCGAGCCCGACTTGGTGATGGCGTTGATGACCGCCCCCGAGGTCCGGCCGTATTTGGCGGGATAGTTGCTCGTCAGCACAGAAAACTGGTCGATGGAGTCGACGCCGAGATTGACGCCGGTGGCACCACCTGGGGCGGCATTGGAGTAGTCATTGATGACCATGCCGTTGACGCGATAGGTGTTTTCGTTCGGACGGTGGCCGCTGTCGGCGAGCTGATCGCCGAAGCCACGGTTGCCTTTGTTGGCGGAAAATCCGGTGGTCGCCTGCGTAGGCACGCTGACGACGCCTGGTTCGAGCGGAGCGAGCGAAGCCCAGTCGCGACCATTGAGCGGCAATTCCCGGACCGTCGGACCTTCCACCGTCTCCTTCAGCGCGGAAAGGGCGATCTGGACCGAGTGCGGCATGGAAGGCACCACTGCCATCTGGGACTGGTCGCTCGACAAAGCGCAGTTGAACGTAAACTCCGTGCCGACCGTAAGAACAAGGGATTTCTGCAGCGTGGGCACGTGAGCGTTGTCATCGAAAAGGACGTCGTAGGTGCCTGGGTTCAGGTTTGGCACCGAGTAAAAGCCGTCCTTGTTGGAGATACCGCTGCGGGTTTGTCCGTTTGCCCGGCTGTAGATCGTCACGTCCACGTTGGGCAGCGCTTTGCCCGCCTTGTCGGTGATCTTGCCCGAGAGCACTGCGCCGGCGACCTGGCCGAGGGCGGGACGGGCGGCGGAAAAAGCGAGAGAAACAGACAGGGCAGCTAGCCCCAGGGTGGAAACGGTCTTCACGATAGGCCCCTCTAGATGCAGCGAATAGTTCGAGGGCCTTATCGGAAGATTCAGGGGAATCGTTCAGCAGCGGGTGCATGGTTGCGCCAGCTTTCACAGCCGCTTGTGCCGGAATGGGACAGCGTTCGGTACGCAAGTACTCATCGCGGCGGGCGACGAAGTTCGCCGGCCGCCTCAAGGGGGTGACCAAGATGAGCGGCTGGGGTGCACCCGGCCTTTCTCGCTGGACAGCCGAGAGGGTACCCGCAGACGGAAGTGCCCTGACGCCTTGAGCTTCGGTCCGCCTTAAGCTCCGGTCCGCCTGCGCCCGGCTCCGCCTGCGCGCAGTCCGCTCCGGGCGTCTCGCCGGAACGAGTTAGACTAAGTAAGTGACCGATTCATCTTCTCTATCTCTCGAGCTTGCAGCCGGAGCTGCAGCGTGCTCCCTTGCGCCGGAGCCCTCGACGCCAGGTCTGTCCGTGCAGCCCGTGTCGCCTGTCCGGGTCGGGTTTATCTCGCTCGGATGCCCGAAAAATCTGGTGGACAGCGAAGTGATGATGGGGATGCTTGCTGCCGCGGGCGCGGAGATGACCAGCGAACCGGAGACAGCAGACGTTCTGGTGGTCAATACATGTTCCTTTATCGACTCGGCCAAACAAGAGTCGGTGGATACGATTCTTGAAATGGCGGGGCATAAGGTCGCGGCGGGTGGCAAGGCGCAGCGGCTGGTGGTGGCAGGGTGCCTGGTCGAGCGGTACAGAGACGAGATACGGGCCAACATCCCTGAAGTTGACGCGGTGGTTGGCACGGGCGAGCTCCAAAGCATTTTGGCAGCTGCCGGCCTGCTCAAGCCTGCTGCCCCTGCTTCGCCTTTTCATATTCTGGGCGACGCGGCTGTTGCCGTGAGGACGGCAGTTGTGGAAACAGCGGCGGCGGTGGTGCGGCCGGCAATGGAGACGGTCATCTCTGCACTTAGCGGCGCAGCCGAGTCTTCTTCAACCAAAGATGGCGCCGGGCGCGCAGGCGGGTCTGCTTCTGTCGCCAGCCGGGCTGAGGGCGATCTGCGCGAAAGCCAGGGACGGTTCTCGCGCGAGGCTTGGGAGGGTGCGGCAGCGGCAGCGCCGGCCTACCTGTATGACGACACGACGCCGCGGCTGCTCGCCACCGGTAAGACCTCGGCGTATATCAAGATTGCCGAGGGGTGCGACCACCCGTGTACGTTTTGCGTGATTCCCAACCTGCGGGGCAAGTTTCGGTCGCGGCGATTGGAGTCCGTCGTTGCCGAGGCGACCCGGCTGCTTGCCCAGGGCGTGCGCGAGATCACGCTCATCGGGCAGGATACGACCTGCTATGGCGAGGACCTTGGGCTGAAGGACGGGCTGGCGATGCTGCTCGACCGGCTGGCGGTCCTGCCGGGTTTGAAGTGGCTGCGCTTTCTATATGCGTACCCCAACAAGATCACGCCGCGGCTGCTCGAAACGATCGCGAGGCACGAGACGATCTGCAACTATTTGGACGTGCCGCTGCAGCATGCATCGCCCGCGGTGCTGAAGAGTATGCGGCGGGGCGCGCACGCTGACATCTTTTTACGAACGCTTGAAAAAGCGCGCGCGGCGGTGCCGGGGCTGGTGCTGCGGACCGGATTCATTGTCGGCTTTCCGGGTGAGACAGAGGCTGACTTTGAGATCCTGAAGGGCTTTGTGCGGGAGGCCCGCTTTGACTGGATGGGGGTGTTTTCGTACTCGGATGAAGAGGGTGCGGGAGCGTTTTCGTTTGGCGACAAGGTTCCGGGGCGGGTCATCGAGCAGCGGCGACGCCAGTTGATGAAGCTGCAGCAGGGGATCTCAAAGCGGACGAAGGCTGCGTGGGTAGGGCGCGGTTGCCGGTGTTGGTCGAGGGGCCGTCGGAGGAGACGCCGCTGCTTTGGGAAGGGCGGACGGAGTTTCATGCGCCGGAGATTGATGGAAAGCTGTACCTCAATGACTTTGGGGAGCATCAAGACTTAGTGGTTGGGAGCTTTTACGAGTGCGAGATTACTGAGGCGCATGAGTATGACTTAGTGGCGCGGGTGGTGTAGGAGATTGGGACTGCCGATTCGCAAAGCCTTTCACTTGTACTCCGCCGTTGGGGCTGCGAATCCACTGCTCCGTATTCTGGATTCCCATGGCATAGCAGCCGTTACTCGGCTCATAAGTAAGTAGCCATACCCTTCTGTTGGGAGCTTGATCGAGGACCTCGGTAATCAACTTGCGGGCGGGCACAGCCCCCGCATGGTGAAGAGAGATCTGGCCCTGTTCCATTGCGTTGCTTATGAGGCCGCCCTGTTCAGCGCATGCGCCGGCTGCGGCCTGGATCGAAGAGAGAATCGCGTCTATCTCGCCACGTAGCGATCGCTGTTCAGAGTCGACAACTACCGGCCTATCCAGAACAGAATCGTCGGCTGGCGCAAGATCAAAGCGAGTGGGAGTGGTCGAGATAACGCGATATCGTACTTGAGATACTTGATTGTACTGATCGACGAGCTGTTTCAGAACCCGCCTTTCTTCGACCGGAGAACCATCTACGGGTTCATTGATGTGTAGTTCAAGTGCGCCGCCCCGCAAAATGGGCGTGTGCTCTTTGTTGGGAGCGAAGGCTTGGGATAGCTCCTTTGATTCTTCATAATCCACCGTCCAACCATAGCGTTTCCTGAGAGCGTCAACAGCCTGCCACAAAGGGCGTGGGCCGCCGGCGGAAACGAGAAGCGTTCCGTCGCTTTCTCTTACGATATTTGCCGAAAGATTGGGTGACTGTTCGGGGAGAGCTTGGGAAGAGAGTGCGAGTCCTGCCACTAGGACCGCCAACACTGAGTGAACCTTCATATTTGCTCCCTTAATACGAAATCTGGGCACCGCAAGTTTCATTCCTGTTTGGCGTCCCGCGACAGTTTTGAAGGGTTGCCGGCAATGTGTATACCGTTAGCGGATTGTCCGGGCTGTAAACGTACGGAACGGTATCCGTGGGACAGATGATGTACAGCTGTTGGTGAATGGTCGCAGCGCATGGGATGTTGACGAGTCCAGGATTTTGGCGAATGTAAGTGACGGAAGCCGGCAGCCAGCCGACGTTATCAGGTCCCCATGTGACTCCCTGCGCATACCAGGTACCCCCAGACACTCCAGGCGTTACGGGTATGTAAGCTGGGTTGGATAGTTGTGTCGCGCAGGTATCCGTGCCCGGGTCGCCGCTCGCGTCTGACTCCGTGACCTTCCAATTCGAGAAGTTCGCTTCCGTCAGTCAGCGAGATGATAAAAGCATTCGCATAGCTATCGTTGGCTGCCGGCCCGGATGTGCTTGAGGTGTCACCCTGAGGGTAAGGCTGCGAGGTGGCGGCACATGCCTGGGCATGCAAACTACTATTTAGCAGGCCAAACGCACCCAGAAGAAGACCAATCGTTATCTTGTTATCAAGCATGTCAGCTCCCCGGTATACGCGCACACATTTGGCGCACTACTTCGAAACCTAGCTTTTTGGAAGGGGGGGGAGAACAAAGGTTGCTTGTCTTGCCGCGGAACAGCCCGCGTCCATCACTCTTATAATCTGGGTTGGCCTACTTGAGCGCATGCAAGGATTGTCAATGCCAAAGCCTTTCAAGACCGTTCTCCGCTGCCCTACCTGCGCCAAGCTTGTCACTTCGGCTGACGCTGACTTTCCTTTCTGCTCCGACCGCTGCCGGATTATTGATCTCGGCAAGTGGGCCTCCGGGGCGTATCGCATCTCGACGCCGATCCATGATCCGGAGGAGCTGGAAGAGCTGCGCGAGGGGACCCAGCGCACGGCACGCTCGGCCGCGGACGAGGAGTTTTGAAACCCATTCAAGCACAGCCTGCGGGCCCTGGTGCGGAGAGTCGTGAGGCTCAAACGGGATGGGCCTGGGCGGTTGCGACCGTCGGCGGCGTAGGGCTGCTGAAGCCTGGGCCTGGGACCTGGGGATCGCTGGCGGCGGTCCTCTGGTGGCTGGCTGCGGTGGTCGCGCTGCATCCCTCTGCTGCCGCGCTCGGCGCGGGAACTTTGCTGGCCTCGCTGGTCGCGGGTGCCATCGGCATCCCGGCTGGGACCATCGTGGCCAGGGAGTCAGGCGGCACCGATCCGCAGCAGGTGGTCATTGACGAGGTAGCCGGGCAGTGGCTGGCCCTGGCCGCGCCTGCCTTTACCGGGCGCGCCGACTGGCGGCATGCTCTGCTGGCGTTTGGGCTGTTTCGGCTGTTCGACATCACCAAACCACCGCCGGCCCGGCATTTGGAGAAGCTGCATGGCGGGCTTGGCATCCTGCTCGACGATATCGCCGCAGGGGTCTTCGCCTGCGCCTGCGGGCTCCTGATCGCGCACTGGTGGTAGCGGCTGGCGCAATGCCTTCAAAGCAGAAAGTGCCGTGCGTCGAGCCATATTCTGGCCGATCAGCGGGGGCGGCCGCCCGCCTTGCGTTTGATCGCGATCGTGTCCACCCGGGGCGGGTGCTGGTGGGGTGTGCGTCTCCTCCGCTACGATAGAAGATCACGATGACGCCAGAAACCCACGCAGCTTTTCTTGCT
>CAXTPL010000113.1:9282-11525 GCA_964246065.1 uncultured Acidobacteriaceae bacterium | reverse complement strand
CGCCTTGTTCGTGCAAAGCGCCCCATCCTTAACGTGAGCTGTTTGCCGGGGAAAACAAGCGGGGCACGGCTCAGGCCGGCAGTTATCCCAGACGGTCCAGCATCTGCTCCGGCGTCATGCGGATACAGGTAAAGATCGGAGTGTCCTTGAGCGTGTAAGCGCTGATCTCGGTTTCGCGCAGCTGCTGGACCAGATCGAGGAAATCTTCAGGGAAGTTTGACTCGAAAGCGACCACGAACTCTTGATCATCCAGGCCAAAGGAGTAGGTAGTGTTGAGCTTGACCCTCGGCCACAGATGGCCGACGCGAATATGCTCGTTCATCAATCGCTGGCGCTCTTCAATGGGGAGCAGGTACCAGGACCGCGTCTTCCAAAAGGGATAGATGAAGATGTATTTCTGGCCGCCGGGGCGCAGAAAGCCCTTGGAGTCGGCCTGCCCTTCGTGCTCATGGCCGATCAGATACTGGCTCCGCTTGGTCATCGAAAGATAGCTGTACGGCGTTTCGAGGTAGCCGCCCAGAGCGGTTGCCAGCAGCTCCGCGCGCATCTCGCTCAGGTCGTCCACCGAGTAAGAAATCGTCCAAAGAACCATGTCCACATCGCCGCGCAGGCCTACCGTTGAGTAGGAGAGCGAGAGCATCCGGCCCGGCTGGTTCCAGCGGCGCAGTACCTCGGCGAACTCGCGCTTATGCTCAGTCTTCTGCTGCGCCGGCAGCCGCCGCCACTCAGGCAAAATCTTGTAAAAGGTAAAGCCGATCACCTGACGCTTGATCTGCTTCCAGTCGGTTTTGGCCGGCTGAGCCGCGGCGGCCTGCCCTGCGGATCGCTCTGCCACCTGCTCCGATGCCGTTTCCACTGCCTGCTCTGGGGTGATCACTGCGTCTGCCATGGAGTCTCCAAGTCTTGCCTGATTTTACCGCAGAGGCTTTCCAAAGGCCTCAACAGCATTTCGCCTTATCGATCGGCCAGCTCGCGTTACCTGTGTACCGTTGCCGGGCTGCGGGGTTGAGCAGACACTGAAGGGGTTTAAAGCACTGTCGCCGCGCTTGCGGCACGGTGGGGACGGGCTGGCCGCATGGCAAAGTACCACATCATGATTGCTCGACCGGAAGGCTATGTGCATAGCGCATGCTTCCGTGAGGTGGCGGAGTCTTTGCAGCAGAGCCTTGAGGGTCTGGGTCACACTGCCGCGATCGGCGAACACTCCATGGACGCGCAGGCGACCAACATCGTGCTGGGCGCGCACCTGCTTACCGAAGACGAGGCGCAAAGCCTCTTTCCCTCTACGATCCTTTACAACCTAGAGCAGATCGGCGGGGCCGCGCTGCCGCCCTGGTACCTGGCCATGGCTTCGCGGCACCGCATCTGGGAGTACTCCCGGCTCAACCTCCAGCGGTGGAAACAGCTACCCTGCATTGAGCCGCCTGTTCTGGTCGAGATCGGCTTCGCGCCCGTGCTTCACCGCATCGAACCGACCCCGGAGCAGGACATCGATGTGCTCTTCTACGGGTCGCTCAACGAGCGTCGCTTGTCCGTGCTCCAGCAGCTGCAGGCAGCCGGTCTTGCCGTGCACCACGTCTTTGGCGTCTATGGCCAGGAACGCGATGCGCTGATTGCGCGTGCCAAGGTCGTGCTCAACGTCCACTACTACGAGACGGAAGTCTTCGAAATCGTTCGCGTCTCCTACCTGCTTGCCAACGCCAAAGCCGTGGTGAGTGAAGATTCGCCGGATATCGGAGAGCTTCGGGATGCTGTGGCGATCTGCTCTCCGGACCGGATCGTGGCCGGCTGCGTGGCCCTGGTTGGAGATGCAGGCGAGCGGCAAGCCCTTGAACAGCGCGGCGCCGCCCTGTTCGCGCAGCGCCCACAGATTGAGTTTCTGCGCCAGGCCTTGGCGAAGCCGATGGCAGCAACGGCGCCGGCTCAAGGCATGCCCCTTCTGCCAAGACGGCTCAACCTGGGGAGCGGCAAGGACTGGCGCGACGATTGCCTCAACATCGATATCAACGACTACTGGCGGCCTGACGCCGTGCTCGATATCGCTCAAGATCTGCCTAGCCACTTCGAAGTAAAAACCGAGCGGTTTGGCACGATCACGATCGGTCCGGGCAGCTTTGACGAAATCCTGGCAAACGATGTGCTCGAGCATATCCCGCACTTGACTCGCGCAATGACCAAGGCGCTGGAGTTGCTCAGTGTCGGCGGCAGGTTTCTCATCCATGTCCCCTACGACCTTTCCTGGG
>CAXTPL010000113.1:949-9272 GCA_964246065.1 uncultured Acidobacteriaceae bacterium | reverse complement strand
TTCCTGGGGAGGGTGGCAGGATCCGACCCACGTTCGCGCTTTCAACGAGCGAAGCTGGCTCTACTACACCGACTGGTTCTGGTACATGGGCTGGACCCAGGCCCGCTTTCATCTGGAAAACCTGGAGTTTGTTCTGAGCCCGATCGGCAAACGGCTCCAGGGCACGCTCTCAGGCGAAGATCTGCTCCGCTCGCCGCGCGCGGTGGACAGCATGCGCGTGTCTCTTCGCAAGCAGCCGCTCTCGAGAGAAGAACAGCGGTTCGTGACCACTTACCTGAAGCGCCTGGAGCGGCCGCAAGCCCGCGCAGCATCGGCAGACGTTTGGCAAGCCGTGAAATCTGTGCGCTGATCGCGTACAACCTAGCGACTGTGTGTTCGACAAAGGCTGTCCACCGGCTCCATCAATCAAAGGATGAATCAATGGAATACGCGGAATTTGTGAATGGCATCGACTTCACGCTTCTTCAGCCTGAGCTTCCTATGGACAGGTTTGTGGCGGCTTTGTCGTGGAACTACCCCACCTCCATTCTCGAGATGATGAACACGCATATTCCAGGCAAAGATAAGGCGAGGACTCGCGAGCTATCTCAGCTCCTGGATATGCCCAGGATGTCGACGCTCGCCATCGCTTCTGCGCTGGACCGCGCCGTTGCGTCTATGCCGCCAGAGACTTGCTTCGTCAATGTAGGAGTTTGGCACGGATTTACGCTGTTCTCGGCCATGGCCAATAATCCGGACAAACGGTGCATCGGCATCGATAACTTTTCAGAGTTTGGCGGCCCGCGAGCAGCGTTCCTCCAAAGCTTCGAGCGCAAGCGCAGCGTCAATCACTCTTTCTACGACTTGGACTATCGCGAGTATTTCAAGGAAAAGCACACCGGCAAGATAGGCGTTTATCTGTATGACGGCGAGCACAGCTATGCCAATCAACTCGAAGGCCTGCGGGTCGCTGAGCCATTCTTTGCCGATGGATGCTTTGTCTTTGTGGATGACACAAATTGCGAAGACCCTCGAAGAGCGACGCTCGACTTTGTTGCCGGCAGCAGCAGCAGCTATGAGATCGTCTTCGACGCAAAAACCTGCCAGAATTGCCATCCGACTTTCTGGAATGGCTTGATGGTGCTACGTCAGGCATGAGACAGAGCGATGATCCTGCTTCCACAACCCAGAAGCTCATCATGGAATCATTGATCGGGGCGTACAACAACGCATGAAGATCCTGTATCTTTCAGGCGCTGCTGGACCGGACTACCAGTGCGATCTACTTTTCCACGGACTGCGTGAGCTTTTAGGTCCAGATGTGGTCGATGCGCGCCGACTCTGGTACATGTACCAGGCGGACGTGTCGCCGGCGGCCAAGAGCTCTCTTTACGGTCAGGGCTTCACGGTTTACGGGCGTTTGCCTCACGCAGAGGTCGATCGCACAGAGATTGAAGCAAAGATTCGCGCTTGCTACTTCGACCTGGTCGTCTACGGCTCGGTATGGCGCAGCCTCGACCACTTTGCGCTCGTCCAGCAAGCTTATGCCTCGTCGAAGATCGCTTTGATCGACGGCGAAGACAGTCAGCAGCTGCGGGGCGAGCTTTTCTCCGCGGGAGTTTATTTCAAACGCGAATGCACCCGCGCGTCCAAGTGCCTTCCCATCCACTTTGCCATCCCGAGCGACGCGGTGCGCAAGGGTGTTCCTCCAAAGACAAAAGCGCTGGCAACCGTGATCCCGGGGCGGCCGGAAACATACGTATTCGCCGATGAGCAAAGCTATTATCAGGATTACGCCACCAGCATCGCTGCTCTGACCACCAAAAAGGCCGGCTGGGATTGCCTGCGCCACTACGAGATTCTGGCAAACGGCTGCGTCCCGCTTTTCCTCGACGTGGATCGTTGCCCTTCGCACACGATGATCAGCCTGCCCAAGCGTTTTCTGCGCCGCGCGCGCAGGTGGCCGCAAGACGCCTCTGCCATCCCGGCTGAAGCGTTTGAAGCCTGTCGCCGCTACGCGTCTGAGCGGTTGACCACCCGGGTGCTCGCCACCAATTTCCTCCATGCCATGCAGACCGGCAAGGCATGCGTGCCGTGCACCCAACTCGTCTTTTAGCTCGCGACCAGGCGGAATGCGTTCGCCGGTACGCTATACTTCCGCAAGATGTCAGAGAAAATCATCGCCGGCCTGGCCGCGTTCATCATTGGCGTGATCGGCGCTACCGGCTACGCGGGCATCGCGCTCCTGATGGCAATCGAGTCGGCCTGTATCCCTTTGCCGTC
Organism: uncultured Acidobacteriaceae bacterium; assembly: GCA_964246065.1. GTDB lineage: Bacteria > Acidobacteriota > Terriglobia > Terriglobales > Acidobacteriaceae > EB88. Next base: position 7,010 of record CAXTPL010000113.1, on the reverse strand, counting down.
CGAGATCATCATGCCTTTTGCCGGCTACCAGGTGTATCTCGGGCACCTGAACCTGTACCTGGTCGCCACCGCGGGTGCCCTCGGGTGCAATCTCGGTTCGATCGTCGCCTACTGGATCGGCGCCTGGGGCGGGCGGCCCATGGTGGAGCGTTTCGGACGCTATGTCCTTCTCAGCCGCCACGACCTGGACCGGACCAGCCACTTCTTCGACAAGTACGGCGCCATCACCGTGCTCGTAGGGCGGCTTTTACCCGTCGTCCGCACCTTTATCGCGCTGCCGGCCGGCATCGCACGCATGCCGCAGTGGCGCTTCCACCTGTACACCTTTCTCGGCTCCTGGCCCTGGTGCTTCGTGCTGGCTTACGTGGGCGCGAGACTTGGGCAAAGCTGGAACACCGACCCGCGGTTCAAGGCCGTCTTCCACCGCTTTCACCTCGGCGTGGAACTGGTGCTGCTCCTCGGCATCGTGTGGTTTGTCTGGTCGCACCTCAAAGGGCGGTCCCACGAGCAGCCCGCGGCCTGAGTTACCGCTGACGCTTCTTTCCTGAACGCAGCCCCCAACGCACAGATTTGCAAAAGTTGTCCTCAACGGAGGACACTGAGATGTTTTGCAGTCGCGTCTGCGGCGAACGACCGCGGGCACAACGTCACTTCTTTGAAAAAGGATAGGTCAAGCAGCAATGGCAATCAGTAACGACAGCGGCGCTAAAGCCGCTGGCAGTCAGCCGGCAACCGGCAAGCTCGGAGTCATGATCGTCGGCATGGGAGCGGTCGCGACCACCTTGATCGCCGGCGTAGAGGCAGTTCGCAAGGGTCTTTCCAAGCCGATCGGCTCGCTGACGCAGATGGGAACCATCCGGCTAGGTAAACGCACCGACAACAACACCCCGCTCATCAAGGACTTTGTTCCCCTCGCCGACCTGAACGACATTGTCTTCACGGGCTGGGATATCTACGAAGAAAACATGTACGAGGCAGCGCGCACCGCCTCCGTCCTTGAGCCGGCACACCTGGAGACGATCAAGCCGTTTCTGGAGGCGATCAAGCCTATGCCTGCCGTCTTTGACCAGCATTACGTCAAGCGGCTCGCCGGCACCCACGTAAAGCAGGGCCGCTCCAAATGCGACCTCATGCACCAACTTCAGTCCGACATGCAGGCCTTCCAGGCTACCGTCGAGCGGGTGATCGTAATCTGGTGCGGGTCGACCGAGATCTTTCTTCAGCCCACCGCGGTGCACCAGACGATGGAGGCGTTTGAGCTTGGATTGACCAACGACGACCCATCCATTGCGCCGTCGCAGATCTACGCCTGGGCCGCGTTGTCGCTTGGGATCCCGTTTGCCAACGGCGCGCCCAACCTCACGGTCGACCTGCCTTGCATGCAACAGCTGGCAAAAAAGACGCGCACGCCAATCTGCGGCAAGGACTTCAAGACCGGCCAGACCTTCCTCAAAACCGTGCTGGCGCCCGCTTTCAAGACGCGCATGCTGGGGGTGGCAGGTTGGTATTCGACCAACATCCTGGGCAACCGCGATGGCGAGGTGCTCGACGACCCTGAATCCTTCAAGACCAAGGAAGAGTCGAAGCTGAGCGTGCTGGAGTACATCCTGCAGCCGGAGCTTTACCCCGATCTGTACAAGGATATGTACCACAAGGTGCGCATTAACTATTACCCGCCCCGCGGTGATAACAAAGAGGGTTGGGACAACATCGACATCTTTGGCTGGCTCGGGTACCCGATGCAAATCAAGGTCGATTTTCTCTGCCGCGACTCGATCCTGGCAGCTCCCCTGGCGCTCGACCTGATCCTCTTCATGGATCTCGCGAAACGGACGCCGGAGCTTGCCGCGACAGGCATCCAGGAGTGGCTCAGCTTCTACTTCAAGGCTCCCATGACAGCGGAAGGGCTGTATCCCGAGCACGACCTGTTTATCCAGGGAATGAAGCTCAAGAACACCCTGCGCCACATCATGGGACAGGAGCTGATCACGCACCTGGGGCTGGAGTACTACGACTAGCGACATCTCGCCAGAGGATGGCAGCGGCAGGCCTCGGCCGGCCGGTTTGTCTTGCCCTGGGGCCGAGGCTGTGTATGAGTGAGGACGTCAGGATCGATAAATGGTTGTGGTCCGCGCGCTTTTTCAAGACGCGTGAGCTTGCGTCCAAGGCCTGCGAACTGGGCCGGGTAGAGGCAAACGGCCAACGCGCCAAGGCTTCTCGCACGGTACGGGTCGGAGACCGGCTCAAGGTCAAAAACGAAGCGGCCGAGTTCGCCATTGAGGTAGTGCAGTTGAGCACCGTGCGCGGCCCGTCGGCGGTCGCGCAAGCGCTTTTTCGCGAAAGCGAAGAAAGCCAGGCCCTTCGGCTCAAAGCAGCCGCCGAGCGCCGCGAAAGGATCGACACCGGGATGATGCCGGAAAGCCGACCCTCCAAGCGCGAGCGACAGGAGTATGCGCGCCTGCGTGGCCGCGGGTAGGCTAGTCCTTTGCCCCTTTTCTGGTGGCAACCAACGATCGTGGCCAAGTGTAAACGTGACCACTACCCGGCCAACGGGCATCGTTGCTCTCTACACCGGGGCGGCGCTATGCTGCTAGGGCACAAAGAGGGGGAACCATGGCAACGGCTGTATCGATCCTGGAAGACTTCGACATCGAGATGGCGAACACCCGCCGCACGCTGGAACGCATTCCGGCAGACAAGGCCGACTGGAAGCCTCATGCGCGCTCCATGCCGCTGGGCAAGCTGGCGATGCACTGTGCCACGCTGCCGGCTTTCGGCCAATACATCATGGAGGACGAGGGCATGGATCTGGCCAACACCACGCGTCCCCACATGTCCCTTGTTCTTGTCTCGGTGGAAGAGTGCCTGCGCCTGCTCGACGAGCATGCGGCGGGGTGCCGAAGCGCCATCGCGGCAGCTTCTGACGAGCATCTGGCCCGTCCCTGGCGGTTCAGCTTTGGCGAGCACCTGATCTCCAACTACACGCGGTCGCTTAGCTTTCGAGAGATGTGCTTCAACCACCTGGTGCACCATACGGCGCAGCTTGGGGTGTACCTGCGGCTCAACGAGATCCCGGTCCCGGCCCTGTATGGGCCTTCTGCCGACGAGCAGTGGTCGCCGCCGGCCTAGGAGCTGCCTGCTGCCTACAACCAGCCTTTGGCGCGAGCGATCCTGGCCGCGTCTACTCGGTTGGCGGCGCCCAGCTTCGAGCTGGCCTCGGAAAGATAGTTGCGCACCGTACCTTCGGCCAGGCGCAGGGCGTCGGCGATCTCCCCCGAGCTACGGCCTTCTCCTGCCAGGCGGAGGATGACCCGCTCGCGGTCGTTCAATGGATCGTCCTCGCCCCAAGCCTCGGCGGCCAGCGCCGGGTCGATGGCGCGCATGCCCGCAGCCACGCGGCGCACTGCATCGGCAAGTTCGGCTGAGGGTCGGTCTTTGAGCAGGTAGCCCTTGGCGCCGGCGTCGAGCGCCCGCCGCAGGTAGCCAGGCCGGGCAAACGTGGTCAGGATGATCACCTTGGTCGCAGGATACCGGTCGCGCACCTCTGCAGCGAGGGCCAGCCCGGTCATCTCCGGCATCTCGATGTCGGTGACCACGACCTGCGGCGCCAGTTTGCCGACCAGGGTGAGCGCTTCGCGGCCGTTGCAGGCTCGACCGCAAACGGCAATGTCGGGCTCCAGCTCAAGCAGGGCAGCCAGCGCACCCAGCATCATGGCCTGGTCCTCGGCCACCAGGACCTGGATACGCTTGCGTGAGGCGGTGTGGGTGTCAGTCACAGGCTCGGTTTACTTCCCGTCGTCGTCCCAAAGCTTGATGCCCCCCAGGAGGCCGTCCTGGTTTGAGACCAGGCTGACGCCCTTGCCGAGCTCGAAGTTGACCAGCTTGGCATTGCCGCCGCCGATATAAAGGTGGTCCCAGTTAAAGGTATGCGCGGTTTGCGCAATGGCTTTGGCCAGGATTTTGTTCCATTTGCGATGGCCGTAGACCTTGTAGCCGCGGCGACCGAGGTACTCCTCATAGGTCTTGCCCTTGCGCAGCGGGTGGTGCCCCAGTTCCAGGCCCGGGCACAGGCGTCCAAAGGTAAACAAGGCCGAGCCCATGCCGGTGCCGAGTGTCAGCACCAGCTCCACTCCTTTGCCCTGGATGGCGCCGTAGCCTTGCACAGCCGCGTCGTTCGCGATCCGGACCGGCTTGCCCCAGCGCGATTCCAGCGCGCCCTGGAAGTTGTAGCCGATCCACTCAGGGTGAAGGTTGACCGCGGTCATCGTTCGCCCTTCCTTGATGACGCCAGGAAAGCCGACGGAGACCCGGTCAAATGCGGGCATCTGCGTACGAAGCTGCTCCAGGACCTCGAGGATGCGGTCGGGCGTGGGCTTTACCGGCGTTTCAGCGCGAGCACGTTCGGTAAGCGGCTTGGCGTCCGGCCCGAGGGCCATCATCTTGAGTCCGGAGCCACCGATATCGATGGCGAGGGTAACGATGTCCGGAGGCGGGGAGGAGGATTCGGCGTTGGGTTCCATGGCAGCACTAGTGTAGATGGTGAAAACCTGGCTGTGCGGCCAGTTTTTCTCGACAAACACGAGAAAACCGTGTGGTAACCGGGCAGGAAGGATTTGGCGCGACAGCGAAACCGCAAGCGGTTCATACTACGTCTAATGGGTTAGGGAAGCGCACGCCGCGCCTGCCACCCTGGAGCCACCATGCCATCTTCCGACCGTACTTCGACGCGCAGCGCCAGCGTGGCCGACCTCCTCCGCTGCCTGGGCCGGGTTGTTCCTCCGCTTGGGCTGGGCGCTGCGTTGTTGTGCGCCGCACACGCGCAAACGCCGCAAGCTCCCACGCCGCAGAGCACCCCGCCGACCACTCCGCAGAGCACCCCGCCGACCGTGGGAACCCCGACGGCGCCCGGCCCCGGATCAGAAGATCCACAAGCGAAGCCCCCGGCAAGCAAGGACGGCAAGAACAGCAAAGCTTCTGCACCTGCGAAGCCTTCTGAGCCGGTGCCGCTCGAAGCAACAGTGGGCAAGGACGGCGTCGTGCAGGGCGTCAAGCCGGGCAGCATCGACGACGTGAACGCGGTCGGCACGCGCAGCATCGGCGCCCGCGGCATGGGCAACTGGTATTCCACTGAGTCCGAGATTCGCATGGGCAAGGAATACTCCATGGAGCTCGAAAAAGGGACCAAGTTCATCAACGACCCGGTGGTGACCGAGTACGTCAACCGGATTGGACAGAACCTCGTTCGCAACTCCGACGCCAAGGTGCCCTTCACCATTCGCGTCATCGATTCCGATGAAGTGAATGCAATGGCGCTGCCGGGCGGGTTTTTCTACGTCAACTCAGGGCTCATTCTCAACGCGGATGAAGAGGCTGAAGTAGCCGGCGTGATGGCCCATGAGATAGCCCATGTAGCAGCGCACCATGCCGCGCGCGAACTGACCCGCTCCAACTATGCGCAGATCGGCACCGTGCCACTGATCTTTCTCGGCGGGTATGCCGGCTACGGCATCTACGAGGCGGCGCAGATCGGCATCCCGCTGACGTTTCTGCAGTTTTCGCGCGACTTCGAAGCCCAGGCCGACTACCTCGGGATCCAGTACATGTATCGGGCCGGGTACGACCCGCAGGCGTTTGTAACCTTCTTTGAAAAGATCCAGAACCTCGAGAAGCAGAAGCCTGGCGCCGTATCGAAGGCCTTTTCGACGCATCCGCAAACGCCGGATCGGATCGAGCACTCGCAGGAAGAGATTGCGCACATCCTGCCGCCGCGGCCCGAGTACCTGGTCACCACCTCCGAGTTTGACGACGTCAAGGCTCGGCTGGCGCGGATCGAGAACAAGCGCAAGCTGAACGATCCCAAGCAGGCGGGTAAACCGACCCTGCGGCGCGCAAGCACGTCGGACTCTAGCGGTAGCGGTAGCTCAACGGCCGGCAACAACGCGCCGGCCAGCGGCGACGATCGTCCCACGCTGCACCGCAGGGACGACAGCAACTAAGCAACTCAAACGCGCACTGTCGGCGGAGGGCGAGACAGGGCGGCTAATGCCCGGACGCGGCCGCC
>CAXTPL010000113.1:0-939 GCA_964246065.1 uncultured Acidobacteriaceae bacterium | reverse complement strand
GTGTGCTCCCCACTCCATCGTGCGCGGGCGTCCTCAGAGCCGGTTCCGCGCATCTTCTTCAATGTCCGTGAGCGCAAGCTCTCCAGCCGCACAAGGGCTGGGTGGAACAGAGGAGAACACGCACGATGAAACCAAATCAGACCGGCTGGGTACTCGCCGGCTTGCTCACAGTCAGCGCGGTTGCCGCGGCGCAGAATACAGCCACCAAGGAAGATGCCCGGATCGCGACCTCGACCCGCGTTCTGCACCAGCTCGCTACCGTGCCGGACAAAGGGATTCCACGCGGCATCGCGCAGAAGGCTCGGTGCGTGATCGTGGTACCGGGCTTCAAAAAGGGTGCATTTATTGGAGGAGCCCAGTATGGCCAGGGCCTGGCGACCTGCTATGTGGCCAACAAGGGCTGGAGCGCACCGGTGTTTGTGCAGATGGCGGGCGTGAGCTTCGGCTTACAGGCGGGCGCGCAGTCCACCGACCTGGTACTGGTGGGGATCAGCAAGCAGAGCGGCGATGACCTGCTGAAAGCCAAGCTGAAGCTGGGTGGCGACGCCGCAGTGGCCGCCGGCCCAGTGGGGCGCGACTCGCAGGCTGATACGACCGAGTTGGCCAATGCCGAGTTCCTGACCTATTCGCGTAACAAAGGCATCTTTGCCGGGATCGATCTGAGCGGAGATGAGGTCAACCAGAACAAGAAAGACACTGAAGCTTTGTACGGCAAGGATGTCCCTTACCAGACCATTCTCGGTGGAGGAGCTCCTGCTCCGGCGGCTGCGAAGCCCTTTTTGAGGGAGGTCGCGCGCGTCTTCGGCGGGGCGGCTACGCGCAAGTCCTAGCTGGGCGGCGTGGGGTGGAGGAGCCGGGACGGGCAAGGCTGCTTCTCCCCACAGCCTTACAGGCGCAAATCTACACGATGGCCGATGCTATCGGCGTCCACGGCTCACC
>CAXTPL010000112.1:9324-11535 GCA_964246065.1 uncultured Acidobacteriaceae bacterium | reverse complement strand
GGCGGGGGGCGCGCTGCCGTCGACATAGGTGTACCTCCCTGCTGCAACCAGGCAAAAACTGCGGCGCCCTGCCGCAAGAATACGCCGCCGGGGCGCGGCTTTCTACAAAGCAGATTGTCTCCGGCTCGCAGCCTACTCCGCGGTCGGCGATTTAGCGTCTATCTTGGCTCCGGCTGCGGAGGCCAGTCCGCGAAACTTCAGCATCGGTTCGATTGAAGGCTGCCCGCCGAGCCATGCCGCATACATGCTCGCCAGATCTTCTGTATCTCCGCGCGAAAGTACCATACGACGGAAACGCTCACCGTTGGCACGCGTCAGCCCGCCATGATCTTCAAACCACTGATACGCATTGTCATCGAGCATCTCGGCCCATTGGTAGGCGTAGTAGCCGGCCGCGTAGCCGTTGCCCCAGATATGCGAGAAGTAGCTGGACCGGTAGCGCGGGGGCACCTGCGCAATGGCTAGATGGGTCTTTTGAAGCGCGGCTTTCTCAAAGGCATCCGGCTCCTGAAGCGGCGCATCCGCGGGCAGCGTATGCCACTCCATGTCCAGCTCTGAGGCGGCAAGCAGTTCGGTCAGCGAGTAGCCCTGGTTGAACAGTTCTGCCTGCTTCAGCTTTTCAGCCAGGGCCGCGGGCATCGGCTCGCCGGTTTTGTAGTGCCTGGCATAGTGCGGAAACACTGCCGGGTCACTGGCCCAGTGCTCGTTGAACTGCGACGGAAACTCGACGAAATCTCGCGCAACATCGGTGCCTGAAAGCCGCGGGTATTCCACGTCAGAAAACATGCCGTGCAGCGCATGACCGAACTCGTGGAACATGGTCGTTACATCGCGAAAGCTGATCAGCGCCGGCTCGCCCGGGGCGGGCTTGGGCAGGTTGGCCACGTTGTAGATTACAGGCAGCGTGCCGAGCAGCTTGGACTGTCCGACAAAGTTCGACATCCACGCGCCGCCGTTCTTGTTATCGCGCTTGTAGTAATCGCAATACCATAAAGCAAGCGGCTTGCCGTCACTGTCGGATACTTCAAAGACGCGTACGTCGGCCTGGTAGACCGGGAGATCCCTGCGTTCTTTAAAGCTGATCCCATAGAGCTGGTGCGCCGCGTAAAACACCCCGTTCTCGAGCACATTGTTCAACTCGAAGTAGGGCCGCGTTTGCGCTTCATCCAGGTCATATTTTTCCTTGCGCACCTGTTCGGCGTAGTAGCTCCAGTCCCACGGCTCCAGCTTGAAGCCGGCCAGGCCGGCCTGATCGCGATCGATGACCGTCTGTATCTCGGCCGCCTCGCTTGCCGCCTTGGCGGTCGCCATCGGCACCAGCGCGTTGAGGAAAGCCAGCGCCGCCGCAGGTGTCTTTGCCATCTGGTCTTCAAGCTTCCACGCGGCAAAGGTGGGATAACCGAGCAGCTTGGCCTTTTGTGCGCGCAGCTGCGCAAGCCGCGATATAGTTGCGCGCGTGTCGTCGTCTCCTCCGCGCTCGGCGCGCGTCCAGCTTTGCTGCAAAAGCGACTGCCGCGTCGCGCGCACGCTGAGGCTGGCAAGGTCGGGCTGCTGAGTCGTATTCTGCAGCGGCAGCAGGTAGCCCTCAGCGCCGCGCCCTTTTGCCGCCCCTGCCGCTGCGCCTAGCTGCGCCTCGGTAAGCCCGGCAAGCGCCTCTTTTTCCGTGGTCACATAGGCAGCGTCCTTGGTCGCCTTCAGCAGCTTGGTTTCAAACGCGTTCGACAGCGTCGATGCTTCTTCGTTCAGCTTTTTCAGCCTGGTCTTGTCCGCTTCTGACAAGTTGGCCCCGGCGTGTACAAACTCCTGGTAGTACACCTCCAGCAGCCGCATCGATTCCGGATCAAGGTGGAGCGATGCGCGCTCGCGGTACACAGCGGCGACGCGTGCAAACAGCTTCGCATCGAGGAAGATGGCATCCTGGTGCGCGGCCAGCCTGGGCGCTTCTATCTTCTGCGTCTGCTGCAGGGCAGGGTTGGTATCTGCGCCCGTCACCCCGCGAAAGGTGGAAAGCACGCGGGCGAGCAGCTGCCCGGTTTTTTCCATCGCCACCAGGGTATTCTGGAAGGTAGGCGCGGCCGGATTGTTGGCAATCGCATCCATCTCCTCGCGCTGCTGCGCCATGCCTGCTTCAATGGCCGGCGCGTAGTCTGCGTCCTTGATTTTGTCAAAAGGCGGCGCCCCAAACGGCAAGGTACTCGGCGCATAAAAAGG
>CAXTPL010000112.1:0-9314 GCA_964246065.1 uncultured Acidobacteriaceae bacterium | reverse complement strand
GGATTGCTCGGTCCAAAGGTTTCTATCATGGCAAGAGCAGGCGAAGGAGCCATCAGACTCAGCGCGAAAGCGCCCAGGGCTATTGTTCGGCACAAAACCGTCACGCGTCGGGGGCTGCCCTGGATCAGGCTTGTCTTCATCGCTGCAAGGTTCTCCTGTAAAGTCGCAGTGTACTAGAAGCCGTCTCCTATAGAAGCGCGACGCGAGTATACCGGGAAAGTCCGGCGGCATAGATGCTTCAGCTTGGATGCCACCGCTTGCCGGGTGGCTTGCTCAAAGGGCCTGGTTTGAAGCGCGCCGGTCTGGCGCGGCCTGGTCCGGAGCGAGCGGCTCTTCGAGGATCAAAGCTGCTCGTCAAGAGGCTGTGCCGCTTCGGTACACGCTTCGGTACCTCTGTTTGCTCCCCGTCCTCGCGCTGAGGGTGACAGGGGATAGAATAAGCAGAGCATGTTACTGCCTTATCTGCTTCCTTTCCTCGACGCCGAGATTGATCGTCTGCAGCGCGCTCGCGACCTTCTCGCTCATGTGCCGGCCGACTTTTCTTTCTGCGATCCTCCTACTCGCCTGGCTATTGAGTCGGCAATTGATCGCGCACTCGCTGCTGCCTCCTCTTTGCAGAGCGCGCCTGCAGCCCTACCGGCTGCCCAGGCTCCGCCCCCTGTAGTTGTGCTTAGGCCGTATCGTCCATCCGGCGATCGCAAGCCACGCAGGCGACAGCCCGCCGCACTCGACACGGCGCTGCGCTCTTCGGTGCCGGCCGGGCCGGTGGCTATCTCGGCTGCGGACGTGCGCAGGGCGCAGGAAACAAAGACCGCGCAGTCTGCCAGGCCAGTGGCTGAACGCTCTATGGCGCTTGAGTGGGCACGACCATCGACGGCCGCGCGCAGCGTCGACGCTTTGCTGCAAAAGCTGCTCGACATCGGCAACAGCGATCAACCGGCGGCACAGCCGAAGAACCCGCCGCTCGCGCGAGCCTGAGTTCTTTCCGCTTCAGCAAGCCGGCCTCCGCCGGCCTCCTCTCACCCAGCTATGCGCCGGCTATGTGTTCGATAGGTAAGACAGCCAAGGTCGATACCATACTGTGCCTCTCGCCGGGCCCCACCAGGACTGCGTCTTTCAAGATGTTGCTTGCTTCCACGCACGCCATCTGCTGCCACTCCCCTTCGCCCAGGTCAGTCAGCGTCGCGGCCCCGTCGCTCCACGGGTTCCACACCACCGTGCTTTGTGAGTGTGCCTTGGTGGTGCGGATCCGCCTGCGGAGAACAGGATCTACCAACTCAGGGTTGGTCTCGGTCTGCAGATACGCGTTGTCGGTCTGCGCTGCAAACCGTACCGGCCCTCGCTGCACCTTGGCGCGGTTCGCATCCATGTTATCCAGGTACGGAACGCCATCGAGTCCTTCTACGTAGACCTGGTGAATATCGCCGACTCGGTGGTAAGTATGCAGTGCCTGCTCGATCTGCATGGGCGCGTCGCCCGGATTGGTAACCACCAACTCAAGCCGCAGCTCCGAACCGACGGTGATGTGGTGCTCAAGCGTAAACTCGTACGGCCACCAGCGCCGCGTTTCGTCGTCGCTTTTTGTGGCAAGGCTCACCCTCACGTTTGCGCCGTGCTGCTCCACAGACGTAAGCTCCCACACCTTGGTACGAACCACGCCGTGCGCCGGTGCCTGCGGGTCGTCCTGTTTTGCGCGGAACCAGGGGAAACACACCGGGATGCCTCCCCGGATCGCGCGCCCTGCTTCAAAGCGCGATCGCCTGCTGAGAAACAAGACCTCCTCTGCCCCGGCCGGCTGCCACGCGGTCACCTGCGCACCATAGAGATAGATGGTCGCTGAGGCCGTCGGTGTCGTGACATGGATCGCAGGCAGCCCGCCCTCGCCGGCAACAATCTCGGCGACGCCAGGTAATTGAAAGCGCTTGTTCCACTCCGCGACGGTGGTGGGGGAAACATTCATCGGGTTCGATCTCCTGCGGTCTTTCTGCGGGTGCTTCAGCCTTATTCTAGGCGAGCCGAGTCATTCCCGGGCGGGTGAGCCTGCCCACCATCGTCTGCTTGGCAGCAGGCGGAGGCGCATGGCAGGCGATGTTTTGAAACGAAACGGCCGAGCATTTCTGTTGACGCTGCTTCGCCGCGGGCGAAACAATGCTCGCCATGCGCGCTTTCGCTTTGCTTGCCTGCTTTTCCCTGCTGTGCCTTGCACCGCCCAGTGCCTTTGCGGGTCAACAGCCATGGATCGAGGCGACAAGCCCGCACTTCCGCGTCCTCACCGACGGCACCGCTCACGACGCGCGCGAGGTTGCCACCGAGTTCGAGCAGATGCGCTACGTCTTTGCAACGGGCTTTCCTGCCTTTCGACTCGACTCCGGCGCGCCGCTCACTATCTTCGCTGCTGAAGACCTGCAAAGCGCAAAGCGACTGGAACCACGCGAAGCCAAGCGCTGGGAGAACCTGGCCGGCGAGTACCAGCATGGCTGGGAAAAACAGTATGCCATCGTGCGGATGGACGCATGGGGGCAAGGCGCGCACCAATCCGTTTATCACGAATATGTGCACAGCATCCTGCACCTGAACGCTCGCTGGCTGCCTGCATGGCTGGACGAAGGCACGGCCGAGTTCTACGCCTACACACGCTTTCAGTCGGGAAAGATCTATATAGGCGCGCCGACGGAACGATTTGCGACGCTTCGCCGCATGGCACCCATGCCGGTGGAGCGGCTCATCGAGGTGACGCATGATTCGCCTGAATACACCGATCCCGCGAAGGCTGAGCTCTTCTATGCGGACTCCTGGGCTCTGGTGCACTACTTGAACTTCAGCCAGAAGCTGAAGGGCGGGCTCATGTTCAAGCAGTTTTATGCGCTGCTTCAAAAAGGCGTCCCGCAAAAAGAGGCTTTTGTCCAGGTCTTCGGCGACTTTGCGGCCTTCAACAAAGATTGGTACAACTATGCCAACCTGCAGGCGTATGCAGCTGCCGTGCTGCCTCCGGCGCCTAAGCTTGAGAAAGAAAGCATTGCTGAGCGCAAGCTGACCGTGGCGCAAACAGAGTACGAGCTAGGCGCGTTCCACATTGCCACCTTCGACCGGGAGAACGGCGAGCACCTGATCGACGCCGCTCTGCGTGACGATCCAAATCTTGGACCGGCGCATGAAGAAAAGGGTTATCTGCTTCTTAGCAAAGGGCAAGATGCGCAAGCGGTTGCCGAGTTTGCGCAGGCTTTTACGCTGGACCCTACCCTTTATCGCTCACTTTTCGCCAAGACCATGCTTTCCGCGCCCGGACCGGAGACCCGTGCCGCACTGGACCAGGTCATCAGCCTGGCTCCCAAGTTTGCGCCGGCACTGATCGCGCGTGCGCAACTGGAGTTTCGCGAGCACAACAACAGCGCCGCCTTCGCCGATGCGCGCAAAGCTGAGGCGCTGGAGCCTTCGCGTGCCGGGTATCACCTGCTTACCGGGCGTATCCTGCTGGCGCTGGGCCAGCCCGCCCAGGCAGCGGAGTTCGCCCGCTTTGTTGCCGATCGCTGGCGGGGTCCGGACCGCGACGAAGCGCTCGCACTTTGGAACGAGGTGCCTGCCGCCAAGCGTCCCGCCGGTGTCACGCTCGCAGAGGAGCCTTTCCTCGAACACGCGCAGACCGTGGCAGGCACCATTGAAGGCACGCACTGCGGCAGCGCGACGGAGCCCTTTACCCTCCAGCTGGCAACGGCGAGCGGCAGCAAAACCTTTTACCAGCAGCACGGGTTTGCAACTGGCTTTTCTGACACGCTTTGGTATGGCGAAGACCATTTCAACTTTTGCCATCATCTCGAGAATCGGCAAGCCGTTGTTTTCTTCCGCCCTTCTTCTGACGCGAACTACGCCGGCGTGCTGGCGATGGTAGAGATACGCGACAGCCTGGACGCTCCCCAGGCGGTGGCTTCAACCGCCGCCACGGCCTCTGCTGCTGCTGGGCCGCAACCCTGAGCCCTGCCGGCCGTGCCCTCACCTTTTCGCTCGCGTGGCGGCACAAGGCATCCTATGCTGGCTGCAGAGGAACGCGGCCATGCCACCCGACCCAACGCCACCCGCACATCTGAAAGCCTCTCTCGGCACGGTGCAGCTTTGGGCGATCGCCGCCGGCCTGGTCATCTCAGGCGAGTACTTCGGCTGGAGCTATGGCTGGGCAAGCGCCGGCACCCTCGGCTTTCTTGCCGTTTCCATCTTTGTCGCTACCATGTACACGGCTTTTATCTTTTCTTTTACTGAGCTCACTACCTCGATCCCCAAAGCGGGCGGCCCTTTTGCTTATGCCCAGCGGGCCTTTGGTCCTGCGGGCGCCTACCTGGCCGGGGCGGCTACCCTGGTTGAGTTCGTCTTCGCTCCGCCCGCGATTGCTCTTGCCATCGGCTCCTATCTCAACGTGCAATTTCCTTCGCTCGCGCCGCGCACCGCTGCCGTAGGTGCGTATGCGGTTTTTATGGCGCTCAACATAGCCGGTGTGCAGGTAGCCGCCAGTTTTGAGCTGGTGGTTACCCTGCTTGCAATCGCGGAGCTGCTTGTCTTTATGCTGGTGGTGCTGCCGGGCGCTCATTGGAGCAACTTCCTCGCGCATGGCTGGGGCGGCGCGGGCTTGTTTGCGGATCACTTCAGCAGCCATGCCTGGGGCGGCATGTTTGCCGCAGTGCCGTTCGCCATCTGGTTTTTTCTCGCGATTGAAGGTGTGGCCATGGCTGCCGAAGAGGTGCGCGAGCCCAGCCGCTCGATCCCCATCGCGTACCTGGCCGGCATCGGCACGCTGCTTTTGCTTGCGCTCGGCGTCATGCTCTTTGCAGGCTCGGTAGGCGATTGGCGCCTGCTCGCCAATATCAACGATCCTTTACCGCAGGCCATGCGCACCGTGGTGGGCGCGCACAGCGGCTGGCTCCACATGCTGGTATGGCTGGGGCTCTTCGGGCTGGTCGCATCCTTTCACGGCATTATCCTCGGCTACTCGCGGCAGATTTATGCGCTCGCTCGCGCCGGTTTTCTGCCCGCCTTTCTCGGGGCCATCCACCCTCGTTTGCAAACACCCTGGGTCGCCGTCCTCGCGGGCGGCGTGGTGGGTCTCTTGGCTATTTACAGTGACACCTTTGTCCATTTCGGCGGACAAACGCTTACCGCCAACATCGTCACCATGTCGGTGCTGGGTGCGCTGCTCATGTACATGCTCAGCATGGTGGCCCTGTTCCGTCTGCGGCGCGTTGCGCCTGCGCTGCCGCGGCCTTTCCGCGCCATCGGGTATCCGTGGCTCCCCTTGTGGGCTCTCTTCTGCTCGGCGGTTTGCATGGGCAGCCTGGTCTTCTACAACCGCATGGTGGCGCTTCTGTTTTTGTTTCTGCTGGCACTCGGCTACACCATCTTTCGCATGACTCACCGGCCGGTCCGGCTTTCGCAGCCTCCCGGCCTCGCGATCGAAATCAACCGTTAACATCGGCTGAAGGTTGAAGAAAGGAGAAAGACCGGCATGGGCTTTTCGCACAGCACCGGCGGCCGCACCTACCTCTTCAGCGACCTGCGCGCGCTGCTCGCCAAGGCAGGCCCGGCGCGTTCCGGAGACATGCTTGCCGGGGTCAGCGCTGAGTCCGCCGAGGAACGCCTCGCGGCGCGCATGGCTCTCGCAGACCTGCCCTTGCAGCACTTCCTTTCCGAGGCAGTGATCCCCTATGAGGGAGACGAGGTCACCCGGCTTATCTTTGACACGCACGACCTCCCCGCATTTGCCCCGGTTCGCCACCTCACCGTCGGCGAGTTTCGCGAGTGGCTTCTTGCCCCGGCACAAACAAGCGCAAGCCTGGCGGCTGTGGCTCCAGGCATCACCCCCGAGATGGCCGCGGCCGTTTCAAAACTGATGCGCAACCAGGACCTGATCTCGGTCGCGCGCAAGTGCCGCTGCGTTACCCGCTTCCGCAATACGCTCGGGCTTGCCGGCTGCATGGCCGTGCGCCTCCAGCCCAATCACCCTGCAGACGATATCCCCGGAATCTTTGCTTCTCTTCTCGATGGGCTGATGTTTGGCTGCG
This sequence comes from uncultured Acidobacteriaceae bacterium, assembly GCA_964246065.1. Taxonomy (GTDB): domain Bacteria; phylum Acidobacteriota; class Terriglobia; order Terriglobales; family Acidobacteriaceae; genus EB88. Next base: position 3,270 of record CAXTPL010000112.1, on the reverse strand, counting down.
GCGATGCCGTGATCGGCATCAATCCTGCCGGCGACAGCGTCCCCAACGCAGTCCGTCTGCTCCACGCGCTCGACGGCTTTCGCCGCCGCTTCAACGCGCCGGTGCAAACATGTGTGCTGGCCCATGTTACAAATACGCTGCTGGCCATTGAGCAGGGCGCGCCTGTCGACCTGGTCTTCCAGTCCGTTGCCGGCACTGAAAAAGCCAACCGCAGCTTTGGCTTCGATCTCGCGCTGCTGCGTGAAGCGCATGAGGCTGCGCTTTCGCTCCGGCGCTGGACCCTTGAGGCGTCCGGCGCGCCGCCAAACGTGATGTATTTTGAGACAGGCCAGGGTAGCGCCCTTTCGGCCGACGCGCACTTTGGTGTGGACCAGCAAACCTGCGAGGCGCGGGCCTATGCCGTCGCGCGGCAGTTTCATCCTCTGCTGGTCAACACGGTGGTCGGCTTTATCGGTCCGGAATACCTGTACGACGGCAAGGAGATTACCCGCGCCGGCCTTGAAGATCATTTTTGCGGCAAGCTCCTTGGCCTCCCCATGGGCTGCGACGTGTGCTACACCAACCATGCCGACGCCGACCAGGATGACATGGATACCCTGCTTACCCTGCTTGCCGTAGCCGGGGTCAACTTTGTGATGGGGGTGCCGGGCGCCGACGATATCATGCTGCATTACCAGAGCACCTCGTTTCACGACGCTCTGTATGTGCGCGAGGTACTAGGTCTGCGGCGCGCGCCTGAGTTTGAAGCCTGGCTACTGCAGATGGGCCTGGTCGGCGCCGACGGAAAACTGCTGCCGCAGGCCAGCGCCGCCCGTCTCCTTGAAGGGCTTGTGCCGGCATGAGCGCGCACCAACCAGAGCTCCCAAGCCGAACTCCGGGCGGGGACTTGGAAGCGTCTGCTGCCGCGTCGCCCACGCATGTACCTGCAGTCCGCGAGCCGCAGGCTCGCTCCTCGATTGAGCAGCCTTCGCAGCCCTGGCTCGAGCTTCGCCGGGCCACGCCCGCACGGATCGCGCTTGGCCGGGTGGGCGCGGGCATGCCGACCGCCGAGGTGCTGGCGTTTTCCATGGCGCACGCGCAGGCACGTGACGCTGTACACCTGCCGCTGGACGTGCAGGCGCTGCAGGCCAGCCTGGAGGGTGCCGGCTTTGGTACCCTGCTGGCCCGCAGCCAGGCAGAAACGCGCGCAGAATATCTGCGGCGGCCCGACCTGGGTCGCCGTTTGCACGGCAACTGTGTTGACCCCCTCACCTGCCAACGGGCACCGGGCGCCCCTGCGCTCAGCCTTGTTGTCGGTGATGGGCTTTCCTCGCGCGCAGCCGCCGAACACACCCTCCCCATGCTGCTTGCGCTGCGCGAGCGCTTCCAGGCCGTTCCAGGGGAGTGGGCCCTGGACACGGTGGTTCTCGCAACCCAGGCCCGCGTCGCGCTCGGAGACGAGATAGGCGCTCTCCGCAAGGCCGAGGCAGCCATCATCCTGATCGGGGAGCGGCCCGGCTTGAGCTCGCCTTCAAGCCTGAGCCTTTACCTGACCTATGCCCCGCGCCCTGGGCGCAGCGATGCCGAGCGGAACTGCATCTCGAATGTACGGGCCGGCGGCCTTTCCTATGCCGAGGCTGCTGCCAAGGCGGCCTACCTGCTTGCCAAAGCACGCAGCGCCGGCGCTTCCGGGGTATGCATCAAGGATCTAGAAGATTGCAAGGGATTGAACGCCTTGGGAGTTTTGAAGGATTTGGGGGCCGCGGGCAGTGGGGGCCGCGCAGTGCTTGAGCCGGGCCGCTCGGCCGGGGCCGCCGGGCTTTCTCCGCCGAGGTAGCGCCGCTTGGCGGGCACGGGCTTTCTGCTCGCTCAGCCGCTCCAGGGCACCTGCTCGACAACCATGGGCGTGCGCGGTGTAGCCTGCTGGGGTGAGCAAGGATGAAGCGGCGGAGCTCCTTACCATTGCCGGTCGCGAGGTGCGTGTCACCCACCCCGGCAAACTCTACTTTTCTGAGCAGGCGCAGCTCACCAAGTTCCAGTTGATCGAGTATTACCTCAGCGTGGCTCCAGGCGCCCTGCGCGGGGTTGCCGGCCGGCCGCTTGTGCTCAAGCGGTTTGTCAACGGCGCCCATGCGGAGGCTTTCTACCAGAAGCGTGCCCCTTCTGACCGCCCGGCCTGGCTCCGCACCGTCACCCTGGCCTTTCCTTCCGGGCGCACGGCTGAGGAACTGGTCGTTGAGGACGCGGCCGGCCTTGCCTGGATCGTCAATCTCGGCTCGTTTGAGCTGCACCCGCACCTGGTACGCGCCTCGGACCTGGACCATCCGGACGAGCTGCGCATCGACCTCGATCCCGGCTCGGGCATCGGCTGGCCGGATGTCCGCCGGGTGGCATTGGAGGTCCAAGCGCTCCTTGACGAGTACGGCCTGCGCGGCTGGCCGAAGACCAGCGGCTCCCGCGGCATGCACATCCAGGTGCGGCTGCAGCCGCGGTGGAGCTTTGACGAGGTCCGACGCGCCGCCCTGGCCGTTTCGCGCGCGATCGAGCGCCGGTGTGCCGGCCTGGCCACCTCCAAGTGGTGGAAGGAAGAGCGCCATGGCGTCTTTCTCGACTACAACCAGAACGCTCGCGACAGGACGACGTGTTCGGCCTACTCGGTTCGCCCCGTACCCGACGCGCGCGTCTCCGCGCCTCTTGCCTGGGACGAAGTAGCCGCTTGCGAGCCGGGCGACTTTACCGTATTGACCATGCCGGAGCGCTTCCGCCTGCGGGGCGATCCCCACGCTGAGATCGATCAAGCACCGGCCTCGCTTGAGCCGCTGCTTGCCCTGGCTGCCGAGGACGAGGCAAACGGGCTCGGCGATGCACCCTGGCCGCCGCACTTCAGAAAAGCGACCGGAGAAGCGCCACGGGTGGCTCCTTCGCGCGCCAAGCGCGTCCCCGTAAAAAAGCCGGGGGAGGAGGCGCTGTTGATTACGGTAGCCAACTCGCCGTATCGCGCAGAAGCATTGCTGGGGCTGGAACGCTGGAAGGCGCGCCACCCGGAGGCTGCCGCGATGCTGACCGAAGAGGATGTGCTGGTGGACTCCATGCGCGGCCGCTCATCGACCTGGACCCGCATCCGTTTGAACCTTCGCCATGTGCCGGAGCCTTTGCGGCCGGCTCCCGAGGCGCCAGACCCGGACGACAATCCAACCACCCGCGTCAAGACAGCAGCCGCCGCGAAGAGGCGATCCGGGGCGCAGACGTCCTCCTGAGCGCAGACATCCCTGCGGAGCGCGAGGCTCCACC
>CAXTPL010000111.1:6680-11631 GCA_964246065.1 uncultured Acidobacteriaceae bacterium | reverse complement strand
GGCCAGCATGGCAACGCGCGCCAGTTCGCCCGTACCGCCTTGCGCCGGCAGAGCGGCGGCCGGGATCACCCCTGGCGCGGCGTCCACTGTAAACGCCTGGCCGTTGCTGAGCACCACTACGCCCCGCAGCATCCTGGGCGTAGCCTTCAGGCTCGCATCCTGCGCAAGGGTGAGCGCCACCCCTTGCGCCAGCGGCCGCGCAGGCTGCGCCGCGGCGCTGGCGAGCACGCCCTCGTCCAGCGGAAAGAACTGCGCCCCATCTCTCTCAGGCCGGCCGGTAAGTACAGCCAGCGTAAAGCCTCCCGAGGTCCGCGCAAAAACAGCCTTGCCGCCAAGCGGCTTGGGCAGCGCCGCTACGCCTTTTGCCACGGTCGCAGCCGCGCCGGCATCGACAGCGACGGGCGTTCCGCCGCGCACCACAGTTCGCGTGACGCTGTCGATGCCTTTGCCTGGGAGGCAGACCTCCCGGCACACCAGCCAGTCGAGCCTGGCCTGCAGCGTCGCCGGTCCGGGCGCTGCAAGAGCAGCGACGTGCAGCGGCACAGGAAAGACGACCTCGCCTTCATACCCAAAGTCCATCAGGGGACCGAGCGGCAGGCGCCTGGGCGCAGGGTAGGCAAACGGTTCGGCGGTGATCCCGGCAGGCAGGGTCCAGCTCACCCGTGGCGGCTCGCCGGAGTCGCCCGCATTGACCCAGTACACATGCCAGCCGCGTTCCAGCTTGAAGTCCAGGCCAAGCGTGTAGGCGGCGCCTTCGGCCAGCTGCTGCGGCGGCGCAACCAGGGTCACACTCACGTGCGGCGACACGGCCGTCGCCTGGGCGTGAAGCGGAGCCCTGGCAATACACAGCAGAAGAAAGACGACGAAAAGGTACCGGCAACGGCGCATAGGCTTGGTGCGATTGTATGACGGCGCTGTGCCACACCCAGGCGGGTGCTTCAACAGGAGTCGGTCCATCCGGTAATCGAGCGGTGCGGGGTCCCGTGCTGGTCCACCGCTGTGACCTCCAGAGCGTGCTCAAACCGGGGACCCGCGGCGCCTACCGCGGCAAAGGTGCGCGCATAGCACTCGGTACCGGGCGGCAGCTCCACAGCCAGGAGCGAGCTCCCGTCCAGGACCACAGCAACTTCACAAAGGAACTCCGCGGCATGGGTGGAGACGTACACCTGCAGGTCGCTGCCCGTCGCTTGCCGCGCGTGGCTGACCGTGAAGTTCATGGCGTGCGCCATCCTATCCCCGGCGTGGCGGGGCAAACAAGGCTGCATGTTCCTTCAGCAAGCAGCGATCCATCACCACGTTGATCCCGTCAGCCTCGGCCCAGCCGGCAGCTTCCTCGTGGCAGACGCCTTCCTGCAGCCACAACGCGGGCAGCTTCAGCCGGATCATGTCCTTGACGATCTCGGGCACAAAGACGGCCGCTCGAAACACATTGACGAGGTCGATCGTGCTTCGCTGCTCGGCAAGCGCGGCCCTGGCTGCGTCGAGAGTTGGGTAAGCCATCTCGCCCAGCACCGACTCAATCGCCGGATTGACGGGTACGATCCGGTACCCCTGCGCCTGCATGTACTTGGACACTCCATAGCTGGGGCGGCTGATCGTCGCACTCAGGCCCACCACCGCGATCGTCTTCGCGCCTTCAAGAATCGCGCGGATCGTTTCCGGTTCGTTCATCGGTTGCTCCTGCCCTTACAGCTCTAAGTCATCCGATGCATCCGCGGGGAGAGTGACTCCGCCATTTCGCCGCATCCGCAGGTAGCCGAACAGAAACGGCTCCAGGGCGCCGTCGAGCACCCGGTCTACATCGCCTACTTCCACCTTGGTCCGGTGGTCTTTTGCAATGCGGTAGGGCTGCAGCACGTACGAGCGAATCTGCGAGCCGAACTTGATGTCGAGCTTTGAGTCTTCGAGCTCACGCGAGATAGCTTTTTTTTTGTCCAGCTCGTACTCGTAGAGCTTGGAGCGAAGCATCTTCATCGCCTTTTCCTTGTTCTTGTGCTGCGAGCGCTCGTTCTGGCACTGCACGACGATGTTGGTCGGCAGGTGGGTAATGCGCACCGCCGAATCGGTCGTGTTGACATGCTGGCCGCCCTTGCCGCCCGACCGGTACGTATCCGTGCGGAGGTCGTCCGGCTTGATGTCGATGGTGATTGAATCATCAATCTCAGGCGACACAAAGACAGAGGCAAACGAGGTATGCCGGCGCTTGGCCTGGTCAAAGGGCGAGATCCGCACCAGGCGGTGTACGCCCGTCTCACCCGACAGCAGCCCAAAGGCATAGTCGCCGGTAACGGTGAACGTGGCGGACTTAATGCCCGCCTCTTCCCCGTCCTGGTAATCGTTCATCTCCGTCTTGAAGCCTTCACGCTCGGCCCAGCGCAGGTACATGCGCATCAGCATCTCGGCCCAGTCCTGGGACTCGGTGCCGCCGGCGCCCGGGTGCACCGTCACGATGGCGTTCAGCTGATCGGTTTCGCCTGAAAGCAGGGTTCGCGCTTCAAGCTTTTCGCTGAATGCGGCCAGCGCTGGAATCTCGCGCTGCAGGTCTTCCTCTACCGACTCGCCCTCGCGCGCCAGGTCGAAGTAGGCGTCAATGTCGCCCTGGCGGCTTTCGAGCTCGTTGGCATCGGCAAGCAAGGCTTCAAGCCGCTTCCGGTCGCGCATCATGGGCTGCGAAAGCTTCGGATCAGACCACAAAGCGGCGTCAGATAGCTTGCTTTCTATCGTGGCAAGCTGGCGGCGCAGGCCGGCCGGGTCAAAGATACTCCCGCAGGTCGCTTACTTTTTCGCGTACCGGGGCGTAGGCGAATTCAAGATCACTGAGCACGTGAGACCTGTCTTGAGGAAAAAAGTTTGCGGAGGGACCAAACGATCCACGCTATCGCAAGTATTTCACACAGCCATGCGAACACGTCGCCGTGGCGGGTGTAAAAGGTCACGTCGGACCGGTAGCCATAGTCGGCGGTCAGCGCCGTCAGCTCATGCCGCGGTACGCTCTCAATCACCCGCCCGAGCGGGTCGATGGAAGCGGTCACGCCGGAGTTGGTGTCGCGGATGATCCAGCGGCGGTTTTCTATGGCGCGCATCCGCGCCATGTTGAAGTGCTGCCAGGGCGCGCTGGTATCGCCATACCAGCCGTCGTCGGAGATGTTGACCAGGACCTCCGCGCCGTGGTTCGCAAACTCGCGAATCTCTGCGGCAAACACCGCCTCGTAGCAGATAAACACAGAAAAGGTGTGTCCGTCGGGCAGCGTAAACACCCTGCGCTCGCGCCCGTGGGTAAACGAAGCCACGTTTTGCGTCAGGTTCCCGGCAAAGGAAAAGAACCGTGCATACGGCACATACTCGCCCCAGGGCACCAGGTGGATCTTGTCGTATACCCCTTCGCGCGAGCCGTCGGGCTTGAGCACAAAGGCCGAGTTGAAGGCGTTTCCATCCTCGTCAAAGCGCGGAGCACCAACCACCGCGGTTGCACCTGTAGCCTCGGCAAGGTCCTTGAGCAGCCGCTTAAAGCGCGGATCGTACTCGCGAAAGGGAGAAGGCGCCTCTGGCCAGGCGACGATTGCGGCCAGCGGCTGCGCCCCCAGGCACACCCGCTGCACGCGGCGTGGCGCGGGTTCCGGCATGCCCAGCAGGTAGGGCGTGCAGGTCTGCTCGCTCAACCGCAAAAACTCTCCCGTGTGCCGGGTCCAGCCAGGATTGCCCGGTAGGTCGACCCACACATTGTCCCCGCCCATGCCGGCGCCGACTTTGAGATTCTCCTGGAGAAGCACCGCTTTGGCCTGCCTTGGGGAGGCAGGCAGCTGGGTATAGGAGCCCAGTTGCAGAGCACACACCAGCACCAGTCCGCCCGCGGCAAAGCGCATCCGCCGACGCTTGCTGCGCGCAAAAAACATTCCCATCAGCCCGGCATTTACCGCCGCCAGCACCAGCGAAATGCCGTACACCCCGGTCACCGGGGCCAGGGGCGTCAGCAGCAGGTTATCTACCTGCGCGTAGCCAAGCTGGTCCCAGGGCACCTGTGTAAAGTGTGCCGCCAGGTACTCAATAGCCACCCACAGCACCGGCACGGCGAGCAGCGCAGGCAGTACCCGGCCTGAGGCACGGCGCACCAGGGCCACCAAAAACGCGAACAGCGCAAAGTACAGCCCCAGGATCAGCGAAAAAAGCACCAGGATGCCTGCTGAGACCACCGGCGGCAGCCCCCCGTAGATGTGCATCGTCGCATAGATCCAGTAGCAGTTCAGCCCGTACCAGAGCACGCCGCAGCCGTAGCCGGCCAGCGCGCTGGTTTGCAAAGCCCGGCCGCCCTGGGCGGTGCCGGGTCGCAGCACCCCATACAACAAAGGCACGAGAGCGAAAAAGGAGAACACAGCCCGCCATGGCGGCAGCGGCCCCGCAAGCGGGAACGGCAGGTCGAGCAGCACTCCGGAGGCCGCACCGTAAAGCAGGGCCTGAAGCGCAAGGCGGTTCAGTCTCATAACAGGAAACATCCGGGCTGAGTCTAACATCGGGCGCCCGCCTGCTCACCTTACGGTAGAATGGGCGTCGTGCACCCCATCGCCCTCTTCGCCATCCACCTAGTGGAGACCGTTTTCTTCCTGGGCCTGGCAGGCTCGGCCGTGGTCGTCGCTATCAGTTTCGTTGAGGACCTCCATGAGCTCCTGGGCGACGATTAACCCGCGCATGCCAGTGCACACCCAGTCCACCAAGCGTACGCAGCAGGCCGGCACACCGGGCCAGGCCTGCAGCCGGTGAGCGAACAGCGGCCGGCACCCGCCGGCTCCCCTGCCGAGGCACGCACCTTTACGGCTCCCACCGGGGCAAACACCCGTGTGCGCCTGGTTGTCGCCTCTTCCGTCATGCTGACCTTTATCTCCTTCTGGAGAGCAGCCTCGGTCGTGCTTTGCGATCTTGGCTCCTCGGCGTTCTACGCAGGCGGCATCTCGGAAGA
>CAXTPL010000111.1:0-6670 GCA_964246065.1 uncultured Acidobacteriaceae bacterium | reverse complement strand
AGTCGGCTCCCTGGTTCATTCTCGGCGTCATGCTCTTTTCCTTCGCCGTGCGCGCCGTGTATGTCGAAAGCTGTTCGATGTTTACCCGCGGCGGCGTGTACCGGGTCGTCAAGGAGGCGCTCGGCGGCACCTTTGCCAAGCTCAGCGTGTCCGCGCTGATGTTTGACTACATCCTCACCGGACCCATCTCCGGCGTCTCCGCCGGACAATACATCACCGGCCTGCTCAACGAGCTGCTGACCGTAGCGGCTGTGCACAACTGGCTGCCGCCGGCCCTGATGATCGCCCAGCACACTGCGCGCCAGCTGCCGGTCGACGCCACCTCCGCCGTCTTCTGCATCGCCGTCACTATCTACTACTGGTGGCAGAACATCAAGGGCATTGAGGAGTCGACCGACAAGGCGCTCGAGGTCATGAAGATCACCACCGTCATGGTGGTGCTGATCGTCGGCTGGGGCATCTTTTCCGTCTTGCACCAGGGTGCGCATCTGCCGCCCGCGCCTGTGCCCTCCAACCTGCACTTTTCGCAGGATTCACTAGGCTTTCTGCGCGGCACCCGGCTTGCCGGCGCCCTCGGGCTGTTCGGCATCATCATGGCGTTCGGACACTCGGTCCTCGCCATGAGCGGCGAAGAAACGCTTGCGCAGGTCAATCGCGAGATCGAGCACCCGAAGCTCAAAAATCTAAAGCGCGCGGCCATTGTGATCGCGCTCTACTCGCTCATCTTTACTGCCGGGGTCAGCCTGCTCGCCGTCATGCTCATCCCGGACGCGGTGCGCATCCCGGTCTATCGCGACAACCTGATTGCCGGCCTGGCCATGTACATGGTCGGCCCCATGACGCTCAAGATCATCTTTCGAATCTTTGTCGTCATCGTCGGCTTTTTGATCCTTTCAGGCGCTATCAACACCTCCATCATCGGCTCAACCGGTGTGCTGATGCGCATCGCCGAGGACGGAGTACTGACCGACTGGTACCGCAAACCGCACCACCGCTTCGGCACCAGCTACCGCATCGTCAACCTGGTCACTGCGCTGCAGCTCTTTACCATCATTGTGACGCGCGGCAACGTGATTACCCTGGGCGAAGCGTATGCCTTCGGCGTGATCTGGAGCTTTACCTTCAACGCGCTCGCCATGCTGGTGCTCCGCTGGAAGTACAAGGGCGAACGAGGGTGGCGCGTGCCGGTCAATGTCCGGATCGGCGGCAAGGACGTCCCGCTGGGCCTGCTTTCGGTCTTCATGGTTCTGCTCGCCACTGCCTGTGTCAACCTGCTGACCAAGAGCACGGCCACCAAATCCGGCGTCCTCTTTGCCGGCGTCTTCTTTGTAATCTTCAGCTATTCTGAGCGGCAAAACGCGAAGCGCCAGCAGTACACCGCCCTCCAGATGAAAGAGCATTTTCAGCTGGAGCACGAGGAAAATATCGGCCGGGAGGCCTTGCAGATCAAGACCGGCGCCGTGCTGGTCACCATGAACGATGCGGCCAAGCCGTACGCGCTCAAGTGGGCGCTTTCACGAACGGATACCGAGTCGCAGGACCTGGTCGTGCTGACCGCGCGCATGATCGGCGCAGGCGGCCCGGAATACCTCGACCCTTCAGAGCAGAGCTTTTCAGACCACGAGCAGATGCTCTTTACCAAGGCCGTTTCTGTCGCAGAAAGCTTTGGCAAGCACATCTCGCTGCTCGTGGTGCCGGCCGCGGAGATCTTTCCGGCCCTGGTGCAGACAGCAAATTCGCTCGAAGTTTCCCTGCTCATCTCCGGGCTGTCTTCCAGCCTGAGCGCCGCCGCGCAAGCCTTTCAGATTGGCCACGCTTGGGAAAATCTGCCGGAGCCCAAACAGCAGTTCACCTACATCATCGTCACCCCGGACGGGCAGGCGCAGCACTTCCACATTGGGCCGCACGCGCCGGCGCTGCGCACCGATGACGTGCAGCTGGTCCATCGGCTCTGGCTCAATATCAGCCGCGACCCGGCCCTTTCGCAGCTCCACCACTCCGACATCGTGACCTATGCCCTCACACGGCTGGCATCTGACTACGCCCGGTCGAAGCAGGAGATCCTGGGGGACCTGCGCCGTTTGGAGCAAAGCAACGCTGCCGCCCCGACAAGCACCGTGGCCGCCTTGCGGTCAGACTCTGCCGGCTACCCGATCCGTGCGCCTCGCGCATCTTCCGACGACAAGAACGTCGAGTAGCCAGGCCAGACCGCAGGCCCTGCCGCCCTCGCTGTGCGCCGGGTAAAACCACTCTGCCGGCCCGCGGCATGCCTCGGCTTACACTCGTACTCATGAGCGCAGCCACGGCCGTTCGCACCGCCTTTCCGCCGCCACAGATCCGCAGCGCCAGGGGCGGCCGGCAGCCTGCGGGGCCGGGCTTTCTGAAGCCAATTCTTTCCGGACGCGCCTTTCGGCAGACTCCCCTCGATGCTCTTGAAGAAAACGCCCGCACCTACGGCGATCTGGTGCTTTACCGCGCCGCCAGCCGCAACATCTACCAGTTCAACCATCCGGACCTGATCCAGGAGATGCTGGTCGGCGACGCAAAACACCACCACCGCGGCATGGTCATGCAGCGCTCCAAGCTCGTGCTGGGCGAAGGCCTGCTGACCAGTGAAGAGCCCCTGCACATGCGCCAGCGTCGGCTTGCGCAGCCTGCCTTTCATCGCGACCGCATCGCGGCCTACGGGCGCGTCATCGGCCAGTTTGCCGCCGAAGCAACCGCGGGCTGGCAGCACGGCGAGGTGCGCGAGATCCATGGCGACATGCAAACGCTCGCGCTGCGCATCGTCGGGCGCACGCTCTTTGACCAGGAGATGGGGGGCGATACCGCACGGATCGCCGAGGCGATCGACGCGTTCATGGGCTTTCTGCCGCTGGTCTTTCTTCCCTTCTCGACCACCATCCAGAAGCTGCCCATCCCCATGATGAACCGCATCCGCCGTGGCAGGGTCGACCTGGACCGGCTGATCTACGGCATCATCGCCGAGCGCCGCGCAGCCGGGGTCGACCGCGGCGACCTGCTCTCAATGCTGCTCGCCGCCGAGGATACCGAGGAAAATACCGGCAGCATGAGCGACTCGCAGGTGCGCGACGAGTGCGTGACCACGCTGCTGGCCGGCAATGAGACGACCGCCAACGCGCTCAGCTTTGCCCTTTGGCTGCTGGGAACCCACCCTGAAGCGCAGCAACGCCTGCATGACGAAGCAGTGGAGGTGCTCGGCGCCGACCCGGCCCGGACCGCGACGGCAGGAGACTACCCGCGCCTGCGCTATGCCTGGATGTGCTTTGCCGAGACCATGCGGCTCTACCCTCCGGTCTGGGTTACGGCTCGCACCGCCGCGGAGACCTATGAGTTCCGCGGCTTCACCATTCCCGAAGGCAGCATCCTGCTCGCGCCGCAGTATGTCGCGCACCGCGATCCCCGCTTTTGGGAGGATCCGAAGGCGTTTGATCCGGCACGCTTTGCCGAGGCAGACAAGAGCGGGCGCCCGCGCATGAGCTACTTTCCCTTTGCCGCAGGCAACCGCCAGTGTATCGGCGAAGGGCTGGCCTGGATGGAAGGCGTTCTTTCACTCGCCAGCCTGGCGCGCGGATGGCGCTTCCGTCTTCCGGCCGACGCGCCAAAGCGGCTTGCGGTGCTTGCGCGCGTGTCTCTTCGGCCGAAAGGACCTCTGCCGCTCATGCTTGAGCGATGGGACGACCGGGGTTGAAACCCCCGCCGTAAAGGCGAATATAAAGCGAACATTTAGCTTGACGAGGCTGAGCGCCGCGCGTAAGGTCTCCGTATGGGCGAATATAAGGCGAACCCCACACTGAACGAGTCCCTTTTTGCGCAGGCTCCTTCCCGGCTCTACCCCGCAGCTCCCTGGTCTCCGCCCGCCTGGTCTGCTCCTGCCACCAGAGCTGCGGATGCAGCAACCGGCACCATGGAGATAGTCCCTGTACGCGCAGGCACGGAGATGTTTCCGATCATTGACAACACGCCGCCGGTCCGCCGCACCGGGCTGGCGCGCATGGTCGATCTATCTGAGCCGGCGGATGAAGGCCACCTGGTCGAGTTCCGGACGATCAAGGTTCGCTCCATCCTCAACAAGTCCGTCTCTAAGCGTAAGCTCTGGTTTGCCCGGACCATCAATCCCTACCGCGGATGCGAGTTTGCCTGCCGCTACTGCTATGCCCGCTACACCCATGAGTTTCTGGAGCTGAAAGACCCTGCCGCCTTTGAGCGCCAGATCTTTATCAAGCAAAATGCTGCGTGGCTCCTGGAGCAGGAGCTCCGCGGGCTCGATCCGGAAGAAGAGATAGCGATCGGCACCGCGACGGACCCGTACCAGCCGATCGAGCGGCGGGCGGAGGTTACCCGGTCCATCCTTGAAGTGCTGGCGCAACGCAGCGGCCACCGCATCGGCCTGGTCACCAAATCCACGCTGATCGAGCGCGATATCGATCTGCTCCGGCAGATCGCCGCGCGCAACGAGCTGGTACTGCACATCACCATCACCACGCTTGACGCAGAGCTGGCGCGCAAGCTCGAGCCGCGCGCGCCCCGGCCGGATCTGCGCTTCCGCACCGTGGAACGGCTGCGCAAAGCAGGGTTGACGGCGGGCGTTCTGTGTTCGCCGCTGCTGCCCGGCATCACCGACAACGCCCCGGCGCTGGACCGCATGGCTGCCCGCGCCAAGGCGGCGGATGCGAGCTTCTTTTCCGCCCAGCCGCTGTTTCTGAAACCCTGCTCGCGATCGGTGTTTCTGGACTTTATTCGCGAGCATTACCCCGAGCTCGAGCCCAGCTACGCTGCCCGCTACGATGCCAACGCTTTTGTCGGCAAGCCGTATGCGGAGCGCATCGAGGCAATGGTCCATACGATTACCCGGCGCCACGGGCTCAAGCAGCGGCGCACCGACGCCATCCTGACTCGCGATGCGGGTGCTCCCCAGCCGAAGGCGGCGGCCGCCCAGGCCACTTTATGGCCGGCGGCTGCGGCCTTGCAGGCCGGTTAGCACGCTTTTTCAGCGCGTGATGATGACCTCGTACAGATTGTCCTTGGCGAGAAAAAAGCGCGTGTTGCTGAAGGCGGAGAACAGCTTTTCGATGTTGCGATTGGTGTAGACCCGCTGCACCGGGAAGCGCTGGGTTTCCTGCATCTCGATCTGGTCGGTGTCGGTCAGGTGGTAGCGGTAAAAGGACGTTTCAGGGCCGATGGTCTTGGTGTGGAAGATGGCAAGGACCCTGCCACCCGGGCGCATCGCGCTGTGGAGCTCGGCGATGAGCGGCTTGACCAGGGGCTCGGGAATGTAATCGAGCGTGGTCCAAAGCAGCACCACGTCAAACTCGCGGCCGCCAAAGTCCATATTTTGCTGGAAAAACCCTCGCGTGTTGAAGCCGGGCAGCCCGCCATCTTCGTCCGGCGGCAACTCCCAGCCGCCCCGAAGGGCTTCGTTGACAAGGTCGGCCATCCACACGCCATGACCCATGTTTGTCAGGTAGTTGATGTTGGTCGGCGAGGTTGGGCCGATATCGAGCAGGCGTAGATTGGTCTCTGCCTGCAGGTGCTTGCGCAGAGCCGCCCAGCCGCTGGAGTGGCGGGGAATACGCGGGCCCGACAAAACAGTCGGGCTCTGCCCCTTGCCCTCGTCCTTTTTGGAAAACAAACCTCGCAGCACGCGCGGAACTCCGTCTCTCAATGGGGGGAAAGCTGCACAAACGAGCCGGAAACGCTCGCCATCGGCCAGTCGGCTGGTCGACGGAGGGGCCTGCCTGCCCTACAAACCGCAACAGGTACCCCGGGGCGCCGCAGCTGCTTAGCTGACGCTCGCAGGCACAGCCGCGGTTGCCGAAGCCGAGCTTTGCACCAGATCGACCTTGCCCGAAAACCCGGCGTTTTCTTCAATCGACAGCCGCGAAGCCTGGAGATCGCCGGTGAGGTTTGCGCCGCCGCGCAGCTCCACGCGCCCGGTAGCCACGATGTTGCCGATCACCGTGCCAAGCACAATCACATCCCGCGCCGAGATATCGGCCTGCACCCGGGCATTGGCACCGACGGTCAGGCGGCTCTCCTGCAGGGTGATGGTTCCTTCCACAAAGCCTTCCACCAGCAGGTCTTCGCTGCCACGCACTTCCCCGCGAATCTGCACCGACTTGCCGATGCTCGCGGTCGTACCCTCACCTGCTGCCATCTCGAAAACTCTCCTGTGGTTCGGTCCGCATCCCGCCTGTGGGTGCAGGGAACCTCGCTCAAATCTATACAACGGACCAGTGCGCTGCAAGGACGCTCTCCCCCGGGCGGCCCATCCCGCAATCGAAAGTCACCATCGCCCTGGTTCCTTAAGCCACGCGCTGCGGCGCGGCATGTGTATACCTTGTGTGGAGGGTGCAAGGCGCAGGACGATCTCCACGCGGCTTACTCCTTACGTCTAATCAAGCGGGCGCTCTCACCTCGCGGTTTGCCGCGGGGGACTGAGCCTCGCCCGGGAACGAGGAACCGGTACGTTGAAGCAAGTGCACAGATCGATGTATCCAGTCGGGGAGCGCCGCAGGGCCTTTCCGCTGCCGGAACCACTGCGAAGAGGCGGCGGCCTGCGCCGGGCTGCGGGGGCTGGTATTGGCGCCTGGACTGCCGCGGGCGCCTGGACTGCCGCGGGCGCCTGGACTGCCGCGGGCGCCTGGAC
>CAXTPL010000110.1:7925-11771 GCA_964246065.1 uncultured Acidobacteriaceae bacterium | reverse complement strand
CTGCACGCAGCGGCAGTGCGGGTGGAGAGTGGCGTACTGGCCGCGGGCTTGCTGCTGATCTTGTTTCTTGCCCGCGCCCCGCAGCGGGAGCCCTAGCCGCAGGGCGGGTCGTTTCCGGCTGACAGACGCCGGAAGCTGCGCGCTCCGGGCCGGTCCGAGGCGGAGCCCAGGGTAGGCCAGAAGCAGGGTCGAAGCAGAATCAGGGCAGGTACCAAGGCAGAGCCAGAAGCAAGGCTCAAGGAGCAAGGCTCAAGGCTCAAGGAGCAAGGCTCAAGGCTCAAGGCTCAAGGCGAGTACCAAGGCAGGGCTAACGAAGGTGTCAAGGCAGAAGACAAGGGCAGGTACCAAGGCAGAGCCAGAAGCAAGGCTCAAGGCAGGTACAAAGGCAGGAAATAAGGGCAGGTCCAGGGCAGGTCCGGGTCAGGGCCAGGTCAGGGCCAGGTCGGGTCCAGGTCCGGGCCAGATCAGGTCTAAGACAGGATCAGGGCAGGACCTGGCCAGACCCAAAGAGATCCTTCCCCAGCCCAGCCTCGGGAGCAGCCCGGCTCGGCTGGTATCATCGCCCTTTGCTGACACGCCTCTCACCGCCGATGCCCGACCGCCGCCCTGCGCACGCACCCTCGCGCGAATGGGCACCGGCTCCGCTGCGGCCGGCATGATGCTTTTGCTCATCCTCGGCGCGGTGGCCGCCTTTGCCAATGTCTTTGGCGGCCTGCTGCTGGTGCGCGCGCATTGGGAAAAGCGTCCGCTGCGCTACTCGATCGCGCTCGGCGCTGGCTTTATGATGGCGACCGCGCTGCTTGAAATGTTTCCGGCGGGTATGCGCTTGGCGCCGCGAATGGCGCCGGTGCTGGTGCTGGGCGGCTACTGCGCCATCCACCTGCTCGAGCATACAATCTCCGCCCACTTCCACTTTGGCGAGGAGACGCACGAACACGAGTTTATGGCGGCCCACAAGGGCTACTCCGTGCTGGCGGGGCTTGCGGTCCACGCGCTCTTTGATGGAGTGGCGATCGGCTCCGGCTTTGCCATCTCGCGCTGGCTGGGCGTGCTCATCTTTCTCGCGATCTTCCTGCACAAGGTGCCGGAGGGGTTCACAGTTGCCTCGGTCATGGTGGCCTCCGGCCGGAGCCGAAGCACGGCTCTGCGGGCCGCGGTTGTGCTCGCCGGGGCAACGATGCTGGGCGTGCTGGCGATCCTGGGCGCTCCACGGCTGGTCGGCTACGGTCTACCCGTTTCAGCAGGCGTAGCCATCTATGTGGCCGCGACTGACCTGGTGCCGGAGGTCAATCGCGAGCCCGGGGTGCGGATGGCGCTCGTGTTTTTTGCCGGGGTTGCGCTTTTTCTGCTGCTTCGGGCGTTGCTGCCGGCAGTGTAGAGGGCTGCGTCAGGCCGGCCAGGGGTAGCGCACCTGCGTGAGCTCTTCGGAGACTGTCCAGAGGCGGGCGGCAGCCGCCTGGTCTTGTGCCTGCTTTGCGACAAGGGCCGGCTTCGGCGCTCCTTTGAACTCCATCCAGCCGTTTGGCCCGTAGTAGCCACCAGGTGCAGCGCCAGGCGCCGTGGCGGCGTAGAGCTGGGGCAATGCACCCCGGGCCTCGTCCTGGCCCACAAACTTGAAAGCTAGACCGGTGATCAACGATGCCGGCCCTTTCAGCTCGCGCACGATCGAGGTGCTTGAAAGGCCTGGATGCGCGGCCGTGCTGAGCAGCTTCGACGCACCGTGCAGCCCAGCCTGCCGCTGGAGTTCGCGAGCATAGATCAGCATGGCCAGCTTGGTCTGCGAGTAGGCGCCGAAGGGGGTGTACCCGCGCTGGAGCTGCAGGTCGTCGAAGTGGATCTTGCCGCGCTTGTGCGCGTTGCTCGACAGGCTGACGACACGGGGCCCGGGCGCGGCGAGCAGCGCCGGCAGCAGGAGCCCTGTCAGCGCAAAGTGGCCCAGGTAGTTGGTGCCGAGCTGCATCTCAAAGCCGTCCGGGGTCGTCTGCCGCTCAGGCAGCGCCATAATGCCCGCATTGTTGACCAGAATGTCGATCGGCTCGCCGGCGGCCAACGCCTCTTCGGCAAAGGCCCGCACGGATCGAAGGGAAGAAAGATCGAGCGAAGCGACAGCGATCTGCGCTGTCGGCAACTCCGCCTGGATGCGGGCGGCGGCCGCCTGGCCGCGTTCCATGCTGCGGCAGGCGAGCACCACCTGGGCGTTGGCCCGGGCCAGCTCGCGGGCGGTCTGGTAGCCCAGGCCGACGTTTGCCCCGGTCACAATGGCGCGCTTGCCGGCAAGGTTCGGGATCTGTGCCGCGGTCCAGTCTTCAACTTGGCCTTCGGTCGCTTGTGCCACGTAGGTGCTCCTTTGTTTCCGCAAAACAAACAGGGTTCAGCGAGCGGTCTGCGCTTCTTTCCATACCTTGTACAGGCCCCAGGCCGCCAGCGTACAACAGTCTCGGATGCCGCCGGTCCGCAGCATCTGCTCAAAGTCCGCCACCGGCACTCGATGCAGCGTCAGGTCATGCTCTTCCGGGTCGAACCGCGTGCTGCCTTCCGTAAGCCCCGTGGCCAGAAAAGCATGCTGCAGCTGGTTGGCAAAGCCGTAGGCGACATACATAGGGCCCAGGTAGATCATCGATTGCGCGGTAAAGCCGGTTTCTTCGCGAAGCTCCCCGCGCGCCAGCTCTTCCAGGTTCACGTCGTCGCGCTCCCAGCCCCCTTGCGGAAACTCCATGCAGACCCGCTGCACGGTATAGCGAAACTGCTGCACCAGGTAGAGTGACTCGCCCTCAAGCGGGATCACGACGGCGCAAGGGTGCTTGTCCACCACGCCGTAGATGCCCGCTGCGCCGTTGCTGCGCACAATCTCGTCTTCGCGAACGCGCATCCACCGGTTGCGATACACCTCGCGCGAGGCAAGCGTGCGAATGCTGGGCTGGTAATGGAGCTCTTCTGTCATGGTCCAGCCCAGTGTACCGTCTGCGCGGTGGGCGTGGTCGGCCCCCCGGCAGGCAAGCTTGCTGGCGCAGCGCGTCTTGATCTAGCGTAGCCACAGGCGTGCTCTGGCACACAGCGGGAGAGTACGCCGGCGCAGGACCGATCCGCGCGGCGCAGGCCCCTCCCGGGGCGATGCTGCCGCGTAAAGCCGGTTGGCGCAGGCCGGCAGAACAGAAGGGCGGGCAAGCTTGTTTTTTCTCGGTATGGATGTGGGAACGGGCGGTACGCGGGCGGTGCTGATCGACGAGCAGGGTGCAATTGTCGCCTCGGCGCAGAGCGAGCATACGGCCTTCCAGGCGGAAAAGCCCGGCTGGGCCGAGCAGCACCCGCATGACTGGTGGCGCGCCGCACAGGAGGCCATCCGCACCGTGCTTGCCCACGCGGGCGACGGCACCGCACGCCGAATCGGCGGCATCGGCCTCACCGGCCAGATGCATGGAGCAGTCATGCTCGACGGTGCCGGCCAGGTGCTGCGACCGGCATTGATATGGTGCGACCAGCGCACCGGCCCGCAGTGCGACTGGCTCCACGCGGAACTGGGGCGCGAGCACCTGATTGAGCTGGTCGCCAACCCCGCGCTGCCGAACTTCACCCTCACCAAGCTGCTTTGGGTCCGCGAGCACCAGCCGGAGATCTTTGCAAAGATTGCGCACGTGCTGTGCCCCAAGGACTACGTCCGCTTGCAGCTGACCGGCACCTACGCCATGGACGTGCAGGAGGCCTCCGGCACCCTGCTGCTCGATGTAGCGCACCGCCGCTGGTCGAGCGAGGTGGCGCGCGCCGCAGGCATCCGCGAAGACTGGCTGCCGCGGCTGTGGGAGTCGCCGGAGGTTTGCGCGACGATCTCAACCGAGGCGGCAGCCAGTC
>CAXTPL010000110.1:7034-7915 GCA_964246065.1 uncultured Acidobacteriaceae bacterium | reverse complement strand
TCCTCGAGCCGGGATCGGTTTCTGTCACCATCGGCACCTCGGGGGTAGTTTTTGCCGCGACAGCCAAGCCGACGCAAGACCCGCAAGGCCGGCTGCATACGTTTTGCCACGCCGTGCCCGGCCGCTGGCATGTGATGGGCGTCACCCAGGCAGCCGGGCTTTCGCTGCGCTGGCTACGCGACCTGCTTCACCCAGGCGAAAGCTACGAATCCTTGTTGCTAGAGGCTGCCGGCGTCGCAGCCGGGAGCGATGGGCTGCTTTACACGCCTTACCTGCTCGGCGAGCGGACGCCGCATCTGGACTCGCATGCCACGGCCGCCTTTCTCCGTCTCCAGGCCGGGCATACCCGCGCCCCCCTGATAAGGGCCGTGCTTGAAGGCGTGGCCTACTCGCTCAAAGATAGCTTTACGCTCTTTGCCGAGCTCGGCATCCCGGTCAAGGGTGTGCGCCTCGGCGGGGGCGGTGCAAGGGGGTCGCTCTGGCGGCAGATCCAGGCCGACATTTACGCGCAGCGCTGCGATGTGCTGGTAGCAGAAGAAGGGGGCGCGTACGGAGCCGCGCTGCTGGCAGGGGTGGGTGGCGGTGGCTGGCCAACGGCCGAAGCGGCGTGCGCGGCAGCAATCCGCGTCGCCGGGCAGATCGAGCCTGAGCCGGCCGCAAGCGAGCGCTACGCACGTGGCTACCAGGGCTTCCGGGCAGTGTATCCGGCGTTCCGGCAGGTCCGCGGTTAGCGAGCGCCGAAGGCCACCCTGGGAAAAACGATGGTAGACAGCGACAGCTGAACTGGGGAGCTGCAGAACCAGGCGAGCTGGCGGGCTGGCGAGCTGCCCGCCGTCCGAGCTCTTACTCGACCTGCTGCCGGGCTCGGTATCCGTCTCTGG
>CAXTPL010000110.1:0-7024 GCA_964246065.1 uncultured Acidobacteriaceae bacterium | reverse complement strand
CTCCGGAACGTCCGCGGTTAGCGTGCGCCGAAGGCCACCCTAGGGAAATGATGCTAGACAGCGACAGGTGAACTGGGGAGCTGCAGAACTAGGCGAGCTGGCGAGCTGCCCGCCGTCTGAGCTCTTACTCGACCTGCTGCCGGGCTCGGTATCCGTCTCTGGCGATGACGTCATACTTCAGCGGCTTGTGCTTTTCATCCTGCATTCTCAGCGGGTGACCTTCGTTGTCGACTAACTCCACTTGGATCTTGCGATAGGTTCCATCCTGCTTTGCATTGGTGGGTCGATAACTCAGCACATACTGATTCCGGATCGAATCATTGATCTGGTGGAAGATATCGGGCATCTCTCCTTCAAACCTCGGAAAAAATGCCTGCCCCCCGGTCATGCGTGCAAAGGTCGACAGCTGGTTATCTGCCTGGAGGTATCCGATCTCCCGAGCGCCGCTCATGCCGGCGCCTTCAGCCATGATGCGGGCCGTCTGCCCGGTGCCGATGCTGAAGATTGTCACGTTCGGGGTGGCCTTGATCTTTTGCAGGCACTTATCGAGCGTGATCTTTGAAAAGGTATCCACGCCGGAGGAGACAAGCACAAGGTACTTGCGCCCCTCGATCCGGCTCATTCGGTCAAGCGCCTCATACACGGCGTCAAACAGATTGGTCTCGCGCCAGGTCGGAATCTGCAGCGATTGCAGCGCCTGCGCAACCATGCGCTTGTCCTGGGTAAAGTCGGTGAGGATCTGGGTGTGCATGTCGTAAGTCATTACGGCGACATAGTCATCGGGACGGAGCTGCTGGGCAAAGGCATACGCCGCATTGCTCATGTCATAGATGAAGTAGTAATTGGTTGCGGCAAACTCGGTAAGCAGCAGCGCGGTAATCGGCGCCTGAATGCGGTTGAAGCTCTGGATCTGCTGCGGCGTGCCGTCTTCCCAAACGCGAAAGTTAGCCTCCTGGAGGTTGGGAACGAACTGGTGCGTTTTCTCGAGAATCACACCGACGTCTACCGTCACCACGGGAACGTCGACGCGGAGCGAGAAGTTCGACAGCTCCGGAGGATTTTTCACCTTGGGCTCGGGGGTTGGAGGCGGCGCCTCGGCCTCCTTCTTCTTCGGGATGGCGATCGCGCCGTTGTCGCCCCCGGGGCCGCCCGCCTCCGGTGCCTGCTGGTCGTCGGTCGCAGCGGGTGGTGTGCCTGCCGGTTGCGCAGCCGGGGTGCCCTGTTGCTGAGAAGCAGGCTTTTGCGGCTGTTGCGGCGCAGCCTGGGCCCAGGCCCCGGCGGCTACCGCCCAGCTCAGGGTCAAAACCAGGGCGAGCGGCGTCAAGGCGGACAGCCGGGCTCGTGAGGGCATGCGCGACAACGGCTCGCGGTAAGTCGGGATCATCAATGTCAACTCCGGGTACCTTTGGTTCATTGTTGCGCCGGCGGTACTTTGCCGCAAGCCCGCGACGCCAGCTACTCTAGAGACGTGTCGATCCGGCGGAAGGTCTTGCGCGGCAGGTTTGGAACCCATCTGGGCGGCAGCCTTGCGCTGGCGCTCGGGGTCTTAGGAGCACATGGGCTTTCGGCCGGGGGCCAAACCGCCGCGCCCGCTCCGACCGCTGCAGCATTCCCTTCCACCCCGCCTCCCGCCTCCGCAGGCATCTTTCCCCTGGCGCAGGTGCAGCGCGGGCAGCATGGCGTCGCCTACACCGTCTTTTCCGGAGCCGTGCCGGAGGCGATGGGCGTCGAGATCCTGGGCATCCTGCACAATGCCCTCGGTCCTGGCGAGGACATGATCCTGGCGCGGCTTTCCGGCGCCAAAGCCGAGTACACCGGGGTGGTGGCCGGCATGAGCGGCAGCCCGGTATACCTCGACGGCAAGCTGGCCGGCGCTTTGGCCTACCGCATCGGCCAGTTCAGCAAGGAGCCGATCGCCGGCATTACCCCCATCGAGCGGATGCTCGAGGTACGGGACCTGCCCCGCACCCCGGCCACACCCGACCAGGCCGCGGCGCTGCCTTACACCAGCCGTTCCCCTTCGGGCGGGAGCCAAGGGGCTGCCGGAGCCGGGCAGGCGAGTGAGTCAAAGGGAGGCGAGCTGGTGCGCCCGATCGATACGCCGCTGGTCTTCAGCGGCTTTTCTCCCGCTGCGCTTACGCTGTGGAGCACGCAATCGCCGGTGCCGGGGCTGACGCCGATGGCCGGCCTTGGCGGCTCGTCCGCCACCGCGCCCGGCTCCGCGCCTGTGCAGCCGGAGCCGCTCATCCCCGGCTCCGCCGTCAGCGCGCTCCTGGTTGAAGGCGATCTTGAGATAGCCGCCACCTGCACGGTGACCTACGTCGATGCCAGCCACCTGCTGGCCTGCGGCCATCCCATCACTCAGTTCGGCGCCGTCTCCATGCCCATGACCAAGGCAAATGTAGTGGCAACCCTTCCCTCGCCGCTCAACGCCTTCAAGATCGTCAATACGACCGACCAGGTCGGCTCCTTTACCGAGGATCGCCAAACAGCGATCGGGGGCCTGCTGGGTGAGCCGGCCCGCATGATCCCGCTCACGCTGCGTCTGACCGACGCCGGCAAACCGGTGCGCACGCTGCACCTGCACGTGGTAGATCAGCCGCAGCTTACCCCTACCGCGGTGCTGGTGTCGGTCTTTCAAGGGCTCTCGCAGACCAACACCTATGCTGCCGAACACAGCTACCGGCTGAGCGGGTCGATCCGCATCGCCGGCTACGCGCCGGTCGAGCTGCGAAGCCTGGCCGCGCCCGGCGACCTGGGACCCGCCAATCTGATAGCTGCGCTTGAGGTTGGCTCGCGCTTTACCCGCCTGTATGACAATGCCGGGCGGCGGACGCCGATCGAGTCGGTCGATCTCGAAGCGGAGCGGATCAACGAGCGGCTGAGCGTACAACTTGAAAGCGCACAGGCAGATCGCGCTACCGTCCAGGCAGGCCGGTCGCTCACCGTGTATGCCACGCTGCGACCCTGGCACGGCGCGCCCCGCACGATGCCGGTCCAGGTCACTTTGCCGGCTTTCCTGCCCCCGGGACCGCTGCGTCTGCTGGTCTCAGACGGCGGCACGCTCGACCGCCTGGCGCAGTCTGCGCGCGGCGGCTCCCAGTATGACCTCCCCAGCACGATTGCCCAGCTGAACGGGCTGCATGCCGAGGATCGGCTGTACGTGACGCTGCTGGCCGGGGATACGCAGGCCGTGGTGGACGGGCGGGTGCTGGCGGCCTTGCCCGCCTCGCTGGCCAACGTGTACGAGCCCCTGCGAGCCGACGGAAAAGCCTCTCTCAGCGGCGAGTCGCTCGTCGAACTCGCATCCGAACCAACAGGCGCGCAACTCACAGGCCAGCAGGTAATCCAGTTGCGGATAGAATAGGCTTCGCTGCCGCGCCGAGCGGCGGCTTGGCAAAACGTACACAGTTCCCCTCAGGACATAAGGTCGGAGTTCCACATGATTCATGGTTTTGGCGTGCACGCGGCTGGCGCGGAGCTGCTCCCTTTCAAATACGAGCCCGGCGAGTTGCGCCCACAGGATATCGAGATCAAAATCACACACTGCGGCGTCTGCCACAGCGATGTGAGCCTGATCGACAATGACTGGGGAATGAGCCAGTACCCGTTTATTCCGGGCCACGAAATCGTGGGCACAGTGGCCGCGCTCGGCACCGGGGTCGAGAGCTTTGCCGTGGGCGAGCGCGTGGGTGTGGGCTGGCAGGCAGACAGCTGCGGGCAGTGCGAGTGGTGTCGCAAGGGAGAAGAAAACCTTTGCGCCAAGGCGCAGCCTACCTGCCTGCATCGTCACGGCGGCTATGCCGACGCGATCCGCGTAAACGCGCGCTTTGCGCTCAAACTCCCCGAGAGCCTGGAAAGCGAGCCGACCGCGCCCCTGCTCTGCGGCGGCATCACCGTGTACACACCCATGCGGCTGGCCGGGTTGAACCCGTCCTCCCGAGTCGGCATCATCGGCATCGGCGGGCTCGGGCATCTTGCGCTGCAGTTCGCTCGGGTCTTTGGCGCAGAGGTCACCGCCTTTTCTTCCTCCGCGGACAAGAGCGATGAGGCGAAAAAGCTGGGCGCGCACCACTTTGTCAACACGCGGGAGACCAAGTCGCTTAAGGCTCTGGGCGCAGCTTTTGATTTTATCCTTTCCACCATCAACGTGGACCAGGACTGGAACGCGTACGTGGCCGCATTGCGTCCCCACGGCAGCTTCTGCTTCGTGGGCGTGCCAAGCAAACCTGCAGCGTTCCAGGTCTTCCCTTTGATCGCCGGGATCAAGACGATCTCGGGATGCAATACCGGCAGCCCCATGCAGATCGCCGAGATGCTCGACGTGGCGGCCCGCCATGGCATCAAGGCGCAAACAGAGCGCTTCCCTATGGCGAAGGCCAACGAGGCTGTGGCGCGGGCGCGCAAGAGCGCGGTACGGTATCGCGCCGTCCTGGCGAACTAGGGCAGGCGGCCGGCGCAGCAGCCGCTGGTAAACTCGTCGGAGATGACCTGCCAGCGCTTCTGCTTCCTTGTTGCCTTCACGCTCGCAGCCCTGGCGGCGAGCCCGGCCTATCCCCAGGGCACGCACCTTTGGAGCCAGTCCACCGCCGGCGAGTTTGAGCGCGGCACTCCGAGCGGGGTAGCCATCGACAGCCTGGGCGAACTGCAGGTCGCGCCCCCGGCGCAATCGCTCGCCGCCCCCGGCTCGAACTTTATCTGGTCTCTCACGGCCGATCGGGCGGCTAACGCCTACCTGGGTACGGGCTCGCCGGCGTCGGTGCTGCGCGTCACCCCCGGCGGCGTGCAGACACGCATCTTTTCAACCAAGGAACTGGCCGTCCAGGTAGTGCGTACCGGGCCCGATGGCGCCTTGTACGCGGCAACGCTGCCGTCCGGTCGCGTGTACCGGCTTGACCCTAACGCAACCGAGCAGGACGAGGCCAAGGCTGCGCTCGTCTTTGACCCCGCGCTGACCGCCGAAAAGCCGAAGTATGTTTGGGACCTGGCCTTTGATGCGCAGGGCCGGATGTATGTGGCCACCGGTGCGCCCGGTGGCATCTACCGCCTGGCCGCCGGCTCGCCGAAGGGAGCGCGGCCGGAGCTGCTCTTTGCGAGCGATGAGCCCCACCTGCGGGCGCTCGCTTTTGACCGGGACGGCACTTTATACGCGGGCAGCGACGGCTCGGGACTTGTGTACCGGATCGGATCCGACGGCAAAGGCTTTGTTGTCTTTGAGGCGAACAAGCGAGAGGTAACCGCGCTTGCCTTTGGGTCGAGCGGCCAGCTGTATGTGGCAGCCGTGGGCGAAAAGGGACGCAGCCCTCTGCCGCCGCTGCCGGTGCAGGGCAACGTTTCTGTCACCACGACGATTACGTTTGCACAGCCCGGGTCGGTGCAGGCGTTCAATGGCAATACCGTGATTCCGGACGGCTCGGAGATCGATGAGCTGCCTCTGGCCGCCGGGACTCGCGGGCCGGCCGGGGCAAGGTCAACCGGAGCTGCGGCGGACAAATCTGCCGGAGAGGCAACGGCTGCAGCGGCCGGGGCGCCGCACCGGCTTTGGAGCTCCCATGACGACATCGTGTATGCGCTTGAGCCGACCGCGAACGGCCTGCTCGCCGCTTCCGGCAACCGGGGGCATATCTACCGGATCGCCGAGGATGGCTCCTACGCCGATATGGCACACCTGCTCGCCTCGCAGGTGACCGGCCTGGCGCAAACCCAGGCAGGCCTGTATGCAGCGACCGCAAACACGGGCAAGCTCTACCTGCTGCATGAGGAGCCCGGTGCGCAAGCCGGGCAGCACAGCTTTGAGAGCGAGGTTTTCGACGCGCAGGTGCAGGCGGCCTGGGGCCGTCTGGAGGTGCTGGGCACCGGCAGCTACGAGCTGTATGCGCGGACAGGCAACGTGGAAAATCCGCTTCGTGGGTGGACACCCTGGGTGCGCATCAACGCCGGGAAGGCCGCCGGGGAGGCCGCGGGGGAAGCCGCGGGGGAAGCCGCGGGCGGCGGGCTTATCCCGTCGCGGTATGCGCAGTGGAAGGCCGTGCTGAGCCCGCTCTCCTCGATCAGCTCAGTCGGGCTCAACTATCTCCCGGCCAATCTTGCACCCGTGGTCGACGATCTGATCGTGGTACCCGGCACCAGGGCCACGCCGCAGGGCGGACAGGCCGGCCCGCAGCAGGTGGCGATCCTGTTTCCCGGTTCCCAGAACCAGCAGCCGTTTGAGCAGAACGCCGGCGCGGGGCCGTTGCCCGCCATGCGCGACAAGGCCGCCGTGACCGCCCGCTGGGCCGCGCATGACGAGAACGGCGACGAGCTGATCTTTGCGCTGTACTACAAGGCCGAAGGAGGTGCCGACCAAAGCTGGCGGCTGCTCAAGAACAAGGTGAGTGAGCGCTTCTACAGCTTTGACGCTTCCCTGCTGCCAGACGGCGCCTATCGCATCAAGGTAGTGGCGAGTGACGCCCCTTCGCACGTGCCCGCGCAGGCGCTCACCGGCGAGCGCGTGAGTCCGACGTTTTTGATCGATACGGCCACGCCGCAGGTGACGGCATTGACTGCGGCCGTGGTCGGGTCAGGGCTCCGCGTGACCGCGGAGGCGAGCGACCCGACGACTCCTGTCGCACGGGCAGAGTTTTCAGTCGACGCCGGGCCGTGGCAGTATGTAGAGCCGGCCGGCCGCCTGTCAGACTCGCTCGTCGAGCACTATGAGTTCACCGCGCCGCTCGACCCGGATACTGCTCACGGCCAGGCCGAGCATACCGTGACCCTGCGCGTCTTTGACCGCTATGACAATGTCGGCTCAGCCAAAGCCACCGCGGCGGCGCGGAGGTGAGGTTTGAGCTGTTTATTGCGGCGCGCTACCTGCGCGCCAAGCGGAGGCAGGCGGTCGTCGGGCTGATCACGGTGATCTCGGTTGCCGGGGTCGCAGTCGGGGTCGCCTCGCTCATTCTTGCGCTTGCCATCACCAATGGAATGCGGCGCGACCTGCAGGATCGCCTGCTGAGCTCCACCGCGCACATTTCGCTTGAGCGGGTGC
>CAXTPL010000109.1:11386-11776 GCA_964246065.1 uncultured Acidobacteriaceae bacterium | reverse complement strand
AGGCGTGCTGTTGCAACGGAACCGGTGGAAGCGCTGCGGAGTGAGTAGCCGCTGAATAGGAGCGGCGTGGGTGCGGGGCTTTGCTAACATCGGGCGTATGACTTGTGCCCCGGCGTTGCGCCGTTTTGCTGTTGTTTCCCTGCTTGCCGCCTTTGCTTCGCAGCTGCCTGCCCAGAGTGCGAACCACCTGAAGATCACAGCGCTGCTGGACTCGCTGGACAAGGTGAAACGGGTGGGGGATGTGGCGCTGTCGCCGGATGGGCGCGAGGTAGGCATGGTGCTGGACGGGGTGTTGACGCTGCAGCCGGTCGCCGGCGGCAGCGGCGGCCAGCCGGTCAAGCTTTGTGGAGGAGGGGTCAAGGGGCGGATCAGCTCGCTGAGCTGGTCGCC
>CAXTPL010000109.1:583-11376 GCA_964246065.1 uncultured Acidobacteriaceae bacterium | reverse complement strand
GGGTACATGGGGGGTTTCTGGGGGGTTCGGGGGGCGCCCTCGGGGGGGGGGGGGGGGGTGCTGGCCACCTGCGGCGAGTCGCTCGGGGTGTACATGGTCGACGCCGCGGCCAAAAAAGCAAAGTTGCTGGCGGAGCTGCACGGGTTTGCGGAGGCGCTGGAGTTTGCCCCGGACGGCAAGCACCTGGGGCTGCTGTACGTGGAGGGGGCCAGCCGGCCTTCGGGTGCGTTGGCGGCGATGAAGCCGCCTTCCGGGGTGATCGGTGTGGAGGGCCTGGAGATCCAGCGTGTGGCTACCGTCGATGCGGCGACGGGCACGGTAGCGCAGGTGACCCCGGCCGGGCTGCACGTGTATGAGTTTGCATGGTCGCCCGACGCGGGGAGGCTGGCCTTTGTAGCGGCGCCGCCGCCCGGCGAGAACAACTGGTGGGTCGCCAAGCTGTACACCGAGGCGGCAGAGGGGGGCTCGGCGCCCGCGGTAGTGCTCGATCCGGCAACGGTGGAGGGTGAGCTGCACGGCTTGCAGATCGCAGTGCCGCGGTGGTCGCCCGACGGAAAAGAGATTGCGTTTATCGGCGGGCTCATGAGCGACCAGGGTGCTACCGGCGGGGATCTGTACCTGGTGGGTGCGGAGGGAAGCTCTGCCGGCGCGGGGCCAAGCTCCCAAGACGCTCCGGTGAACTTTACCCGTGGCGCCAAGACGACGGTGGAGTGGTTTACCTGGACACGGGGCGAGCACATTCTCGCGACCTTGATCGATGGCGGGTCGGCGCGAGTAGAGGAGTATAGCTTCTCGGTGCCGCCTGGCTTCCGTGCGGCAGGGGCGACTCGGGAGCTGCCCCCAAACCTGCTTACGGGCAAGACGCTGGCCAAGCTGCCCTATGGGATCGGCGATGGGCGCCTCGCGGGGTCGTTTGCCTTGTCAAAGGATGGAACAGTGGCGGCGTGGTCGGCGTCCAGCTATGAGCGGGCTCCCGAGGTATACGCCGGAAGGCTCGGGGAGGCCGCGAGTGAGGCAGGCTTGCCGGCGTTGACGCACCTGAACGCAGAGCAGAAGCCGAGCTGGGGCAAGACCGAACCCGTTTCCTGGATCAACGACGGCTACAACGTGCAGGGGTGGCTCTTTTATCCGGCCGGTTACGACGCTGCAAAGAAGTATCCGCTGGTAGTGATGGTGCATGGCGGACCGTCCTCGGCGGTGGTGCCACGATGGCCGTATGCGGGGTTTGGCGCGGCGCCCTTTTCCGCGATGGGGTATTTTGTCCTGGAGCCAAACCCGCGCGGGTCGTACGGGCAGGGCGAGGCGTTCACGGAGGCCAATCGCAAGGACTTTGGATACGGCGATCTCCGAGACATCCTTGCCGGGGTAGATGCGGTCGAGAAGCAGGTGCCGGCAGTGGATGACGCGCGGCTGGGCCTTACGGGCTGGAGCTATGGCGGGTTTATGACCATGTTCGGGGTGACGCAGACGCAGCGGTTCCACGCGGCGGTGGCAGGGGCTGGGATTGCGAACTGGCTGAGCTACTACGGGGAAAACTCGATCGACCAGTGGATGACGCCCTTTTTTGGGGCGACGGTGTATGACGACCCGGCTGTGTATGCGAAGAGCTCGGCGATCGATTACATCAAACAGGTAAAAACGCCGACGCTGGTAGTGGTGGGCGACCGGGATGGGGAGTGCCCCGCGCCGCAGTCGTTCGAGTTTTGGCACGCCTTGAAGGCCCAAGGCGTGGACACGCAACTGGTGGTGTACCCGAACGAGGGGCATGGGTTTGTAGACCCGGCGCATCGGCGGGACGTGATGGAGCGCGCTGTGGGCTGGTTTGACGCGCATCTGCGGTAAGCAGGGCCGCCTGCAGAAGGGACGACTCCCCCGGCTGTGATCGAGCACCGCAGGCTGGACATCCACTTTGCCGCGGGAGCCTGCCGAGCAAGTGGGTTTTTGGCTCGGCCCGGTTGCGTGTAAACTCACACTGCGGACCACTCCTGTTTTCCAGCTGTTTTCAGTCGAGTGTCGTCCAACCGTCTGTGCACCATACCAGGCAGGCGGGGAGGTTCCATGCAGCGGTTTTTCACCCTGGTTGTTTTGCTTTTGTTTTCGTTCCCGGTTGGCCTCTCGATTACGGGGTGTGCAACAAAAGTAGATGCGTATTGCAACAATGCGGGCTTCGGCGCGAAATTGACTGACATCTATTCGGTCAGTCTGACCGGGTCGACCACGGGTATTTCGCTCGCATATGGGCAGATTGCCACCGCGGGCTCCGCTTCAGCCAAGAATTGCCGGGGTACGACGGAAAGTACGGGTGCGGCCACCTATGGCAGCTCCAACCTGAACCTGGTGGATATCAATCCGTCGACGGGCTCGATCTGTGCGGGGACGTGGAACCGGCTGAGTCCGGGGGGCATCCCTGACTTTACAATCTGCACGCCGCCGGCCGGACCTGGGGTAGCGCAGATTACCGGCAGCATTGGCGGCATCGCCAGCAACCCCGTCAACGTGTACGTGCACCCGGCGATCTCTTCAATCACCATCCCCGACCCGGGCGGATGTACCGGGCAGAACGTGAAGGGCGCTCTTTCGCTGGCTGCCGGCACCCAGGTGTTTGATACCAACGGCAATCTGATCCCGCTGGCCGATATCGGCACCATTATCTACACAGCGGTAACCCCGAGCATCGTTGCCATCAACAACACCTCTCCCACGGCGGTTGGTCAAGCGGCTAATGGGACGACGATCGCCGGCCTGCCGGGCAGCACCGTCATCACCGCGACAGTCTCCAAGACAACATCGTCCGCGGGCTACTTTTACACCTGCCCGCCCAAGAACATCAACCTGACAGTGGATGGGAAGACCAGCGCAAACATCTCCGCCGGCAACCCGCAAGACCTGGTTGCGAGCATTCCGGACACGAACGGCAATTTGATCACCGGGCTCTCGCTCGATTACACCTCGACGCAGCCGACGCAGATTGCGGTGACCGGGAGCGGCGTGGTGAGCTCGTCGTTTCCCGGCTCTTCAGCCGTCACGGCGATCTGCCAGCCCAGCACCTGCAACCCGGCGCCGATCAACAAGATCGGTACCTATGGCACCGGTCTGCCGGTGGTGAGCAACCGGATCGGCATCACGGCGCCCGGCACCGGCAGCACGCTGGTCTGGGCGGCGTCTCCAGACGCGCAGTTCTTTACGCCGTTCGACCTGAGCCTCGGTACAACCGGCTCGCCAGTGCGGCTGCCTTACCAGCCAAACTCGATGGTGCTGGACCAGGCAGGAACCAACCTGTACTTCGGCAGCTATCGCGAACTGATGGTGTATAACGCGCTGACAAACGGGCTGACACGCGAGGATATCTCGGTGCCTGGCGTGGTGCTGGCGGTTTCGCCGGATTCCGCTACGGTGGTCATCAACGATCAGCTGCGGCAGGTAATTTACCTTTATAGCGCGAGCAGCCATGGCAACATCAGCATCGGCGGGCTGGCGACGCATGCCGTGTTTTCGCCCGACAGCAAGAACGTGTACCTCGTGGGGCCAAACGCGGTGTACGTCCACAACAGCACTACCGGATGGAGCACCTATCCGGTAGGAACGCAGCCCGCCGGGCAAAGCTGCACGCTCGACAACAGCGGAGTGCAGCCTTTCTGCTCGCCTGACCTGGCCTTGACGGTGCCGGCGGTGGCGCCGTTCTTTAGCGGCGCAAACACGACAGCCAGATCGTTCTGCCCCAATGACACCGTGGACCCTGCGCACTCGCCGTATTACCCGCTGGCCGCAACGGTAAGCGCGCAGACCGACCACCTGGCGGCGACCAACGACGGAGCGCATGTGATTGGCGCGACGGTGACGACGCTGACCGATATCGAGCATGCGCCGGCGTCGGATCCGAGCCAGGACCTGGTGCCCGCCGGCAGTTGCCCATATATCGCCGGAGCCGATCCGCTTGCAGGTCCGCCCCTGACCCTGACCACCAGCTTTCACCAGCTGCCGCTGACCGGGATCACCCCGACCGCGATCAACCAGGTGGTGGCATCGCCTGACTCGTCCAAGGTATTTGTGACCTACACCGCCGCTGCGGCGACCGGGCTGCTGCCGCTTTATGCCCCTTCCTCCGCTGCGGGAGCGCCTGGAACCCTCACCGGCGTGCAGCTTGAAACCGGGGCCGTGGACCCGATCGCGGGCGTGTTTAGCCCGGACGACACGACCTTTTTTGTAAGCACAACCGGCGATAACCTTATCCACCAGCTGCTGACAGGCACGCTCAAGGAAGGCACGCCGTTAAACCCCCTGCTGCGAAACGCCAATAACGCTCTTGTGCCGGCGCAATTTATCGCCGTCAAGCCCAGGGCCACCACGTAGACCTGGTTTCGCTTCTATCATCCTTGATTTCGGCCCGCTGTCCTTTTTGTCAGGACGCGGGCCATTCTCTTTGCTGGAGAGACCACCCGCGACCGATTTCCGAGCATCCATACCAAGGAGCAGGAGAAGATAAGGCGAAGAAGGAGCCGCGAGTATGGAAGAGTTGAAGAAAAACAAGATGATGGCGCACCTGATCGAGTCCTTGGAGCAAGGCAAGGACATCGGTCACTATGGGCGACTGGTGTTTGCGATGGTGGCTCGGCACTTCCTTTCGCATGAGGAACTGACGGCGTTGCTGCAAAAGGATTGCGACTTTTCAGCCGAGCAGGCCGAACTGCTGCTCAGCCAGGTAGAAGGTAAGGACTACAACCCACCCAAGCGGGAGCGAATCGTGGCGTGGCAGAAGGAGCAGGAGTTTCCTATCTGCCCGGATGTCGACGACCCGGATGGCTGCAATGTGTATAAGGACCTGACGTTTCCAGACGAGGTTTACGGGCACATAGGGCAGTACCAGGCCGCCAAGCAGCAAGCTGCTTCCTGACGCCGGTAATGGGAACAGGTACCGGGAGTGCAAAAGGCCTTCGCTGCGGCGGAGGCCTTTGCTGTTTACGGGCGTGTGCCAGGCTGGCTAGTCCACCCGTTTTTGCAGACGGCGCGCACGCCTGCTGTGGCAGTGGTGCACCTCCCGGTGCATCCGCGTACTTTACTTATGCGGCGCATAAGTAAAGGGTGAACTCCTTGATTTTGTAACTGCCGCTCCGCATAATCCAACCTACATCGCGTAGTTGATGTTGCTCTGCCCGGTTGCCAGCGCCCGCGATGCCGAAGCGCGCTGGCGCTCTGAGTGATAAACATGCTCGCACCCCGTCGAGCAGGCCCTGACTCCTCGCGCTGCGCCCAAGCGGCGAAGCGCACCGCTGTCACTTAAAAAAATCTCTTACGGAGTTGCCCTTGCTACGTTTCCAGCGCTTCGCGCTTTCTCTTCCGCTGCTGCTTGCTGCGACGCCACTCATCCTGGCACAAACGGCGACCACCGCACTGCGCGGCATCGTCACGGATCCGACGGGAGCGGTCGTAAGCGGGGTGGACGTGGTGCTGACCGACGCCTCGAGCGGTTTTGCGGAGGTGCACAAGACCAATGCGCAGGGGGAGTATAACTTCCAGCAGATCCCGCCTGGGAATTATCAAATCGAGGTGAGCGCGCCGGGCTTCGATACGCAGAAGACCGAGACGCAATTGCTCGTAAATCAACCGGCCAATGTTCCTATCAAGCTTTCCGTGGGAAGCAGCAAGACTGAAGTGGAGGTGACGGCGCAGGCGAGCACGCTGAACGTGACCGACGCCTCGCTCGGCAACGCCTTCAACTCGCAGCAGGTGCAGAATTTGCCTTACCTGGCGAATAACGTGACGTATTTGCTGTCGCTGCAGCCGGGCGTGCTGGCGCTCGATAGCGGCGCGCAAAGCGGAGGGTTAAACACAGATACGCGCACGGGCATTGTGAATGGTGCTCGGCAAGACCAGAGCAACATCTCGCTCGACGGCGTGGATAACAACGATCAGATCTTTGGGTACGCATTTAATGGAACGCTGCGCTCGACGCGCGACTCAGTGGAGGAGTTTCGCGTAACGACGACGAATGCGAATGCGGACGAGGGGCGGTCATCGGGAGCGCAGGTATCGCTGGTGACGAGAAGCGGCACGAACTCGTGGCACGGCAGCGCGTATGAGTATTATCGCGACCCGGGAACGACTTCGAATAACTGGTTTATCAAGCAGGCACAGCTGAACTCCGGTGAGCCGAACGTGGCTGCCAAGGTGCTTGAGCACACATATGGCGCGTCGCTGGGGTTCCCGCTGAAGCGGGATAAGTTGTTTTTCTTTGGCGCTTACGAGGGGTTCAAGCAGGCGAGCGATATTCCTGTAGGCGAGACCGTGCCGTCGACGGTAGGTGGCGGCGGGCTGGTTACGGGAAATGTCAGTTACGAGGCTTGCCCAGGCTCGGCGCCGTGCAAAAACGGAACCACGCACAAGACGCTGACCCCGGCGGATATCGCGCAGATGGACGGGCGAGCCCTGGACGCGACTTGCGCCACGACCAACTGCTATGCGCCGGCGACCAACACCGCGGCCATTGCCTTTTTCAAGCAATATCCCCTTGCGAATGCGCCTGGCGGCGATGGGTACAACACGGGGGATTTTAACTTCACCTCACCCGCACCGATCGACCAGATTACCAACATCGTGCGGCTCGACTATAACATCAGTCCGCAGCAAAGCCTGTTTGTGCGGGGCAATCTGCAAAGCGACAACGAGGCGACCGCACTGCAGTTCCCCGGGCTGCCGGCCGCAGCAAATATCTATGGGAATAACAAAGGAATTGCCGCCGGCCACATCTGGTCGATCAACGACCATACAACCAACAACGTGCGATACGGGTTTACGCGCCTGGGCAATGCGACGCGCGGCACGGGCAGCCAGCCGTATACAAACTTCTCCGTTTTCAGCTCGCTCACCGCAACTACGACGACCACCATTTTTGACGTGACGACCCATAATTTTGCTGACGACTTCAGCTACACCAAGGGCCACCACACCATCCAGGGCGGTACGAATATCTATCTGCTCTCAAACGGGCAGTACTTCGATGCGCCGCTGGTGCAGGTAGCGAACATCAGTCCTAATCTGCTGGCAACCGCGGCGATCGCCAACCAGGGAGGAAGCCTGGACCCGGGTGCGTTTGCGTGTGCGGATTGCGGCACAGTTTCAAGCTCCGGGTCGAATAACTACAACAACGCGATCATCGCCAATGTTGGAGCGATCGAAACGGCTACCTCAGGAACCGAGTTCAAGGTGCAGGGCGGCCAGCTGGTACCGCAGAGCTCAAACGTAGTGCCGACGCATACCTTCAACAATGTGGAGCAGGAGTACTACGTGCAGGACCAGTGGAAGGCCACGCCGCAGCTCACCCTCACGGTCGGACTGCGCTATGTGTATCTGGGTGTGCCCTACGAAAAGAACGGTCAGCAGATTGCGCCTACCATCCCCCTGAATCAGTTTCTGGCTAATCGCGCCTCAGCCGCGGCTGCGGGCACCGCCTATGACACGCGTGTTTCCTTCCGGGCGTCCGGGTCGCCGAACAACCAGCCGAACTTCTGGACTCCGCAAAAGCTAAACTTCGCGCCGCGGGTTGCGTTTGCCTACGGCACGCGCGACGGGAAGAGCTCCTTCCGTGGGGGCTTTGCGCTTGCCTACGATCATTTTGGCGCAGGGGTCATTGACTCCTACCAGTCCAACCCGCAGTCGCTGCTTTCTTTGTCGCAAACCAACCTGCAAACATTTAAAGATATCAACTCGAGCCCGCGCTTTACCGGTTACCGGAATGTGCCCGCGGTGGCCGGTGCAACCGGCTCGCTGCCTCTCCCATACACGCCGGCCGATAACGACTTTACCTTTGACTACAGCATCAACGACCAGCAGAAGACGCCTTACGGGGAAACCTATAACCTGACTGTGCAGCATCAGTTTTCTCACGATCTGAACTTTACGGCATCCTATGTCGGACGGCTTGGGCGGCACCTGATGCAGAGCATCGACGTGGCGATGCCGACCAATTTGCGCGATCCTGTGAGCGGACAAAGCTACTTTGAGGCCGCGACGGCGTTTGACAAGATGGTGGATGCTGGTGTGCCTGCCTCGAGCGTGGCCGATACCGGGTACTTCCATAACGTCTTCCCTAACTTCCAGTTCAGCGGGTACCAGGGTGCGCAGGCGTATTATGCATACTTCGCGGCGAATCGCGGCAATGAAACCAATGCGTTGTTTGCTGCCGATACCGACCCGACAGCCTCTCCTGCCGGACAGTCCTTCCGGTTTTTCTTTCCACAGACTTCGTCTATCTACGTGCAATCAAGCACGGGAACGAGCAACTACAACGCCCTCCAGCTTTCCATGCACCAGTCTCTCAAATACGGGCTGGAGTACGACCTGAACTATACCTTTGCCAAATCGCTCGATGAAGGATCGGACCCGGAACGCATTGGCGGCAACGGCAGCACGATCATCAATGCGTTCTCGCCGCACCAGTGGTATGCGCCGTCTGACTTTGACGTGCGGCATAACATCACTGCCGACTACACAGCGCCAATGCCTTTTGGAAAGGGTGCGCCTTTCCTGAACCACGGCGGCCTGCTCGATCGGCTGGTAGGTGGGTTTGAATTAAATGGCGTGGTGCACTACAGCACAGGGTTCCCGTTCAGCGCGGTAGCCTCAGGAAACTGGGGAACCAACTTCGCGTTCAACAGCTACATGGTGCAGACGGGCAAGATCCCAACGGGCGGCCACCATTATGATCCGACCACGCAGGAGGAGACGGCGCTGAAAGGAATCAGCTCTGCGCAAGCGTTGTCGAACCTGCGCTTTGCCTATGTGGGCGAGAGCGGGCAGCGGAATAACTTTCGCTCTGACGGGTACCTGTCGGTCGATGATGGATTAGCCAAGTCGCTCCACACCTTTCGTGAACAGCAGCTGCGGCTTTCTGTAGAAGTCTTCAACGTGATTAACACCAATCGGTTTTCAACGGTGCAAAACGACGGGACAAACAGCAACTTTGGTGCGTACCGGAACACTACGAGCGGATACCAGAACAGTGCCGTGCAGACAGGGACCAACTCCCTGCTGCTGCAGCCGCGGCAGATGCAGTTCTCTGGCAAGTACATCTTTTAGAACAGGGCCAATTCAGATTTATTGGACGGGCGCACACCTGATACGGTGTGCGCCTTTTTTTTGGCCAAAGGTCAGCCGCGTGAGGCGAGGTAGGCGCGCCAGCCGCCGAGGTGGGTGATCTCGGTCGCATCGGCTACGGCAAAGGGCTCGCAGAGGAAGCCTTTGGCCATCTGGCCGCTCGCCAGGCGAAGGGTGCCAAGGGTGAGCGGAGGCGGGATCAAAGCGAGAAAGCTGCCTACCTCCTCGATCGGCAGATCCCAGAGCTCGACCTCGATACCGGGGCCGTTCTGGCCAGGACCGCCAGTCGGTTCCAAAGCCGGACCGCCGGCCGGTTCCAAAGCCGGACCGCCGGCCGGTTCCAAGGCCGCACCGCCGGCCGGTTCCAAAGCCGGGTCATAGACGAGGCCGGGCTTAGGCGGGGAAGTGTTGGCCAGCGCATACAGGCGGTAGTGCGGGGCGGTGCGCGTGGCCGCCAGCAGGGTCGCGCCGCGGTCGGTGAGTTGGGAGTTGAGAGGCTGCCCGCTGAGGTGCGCGCCTACGACGACCAGCGGAAGGTGCGTCGGGGCAGGCGCAGCCGCCTCAAGCGGGGGAGTGGCGGCGAGCAGGCGCGGACCTGCGGCAATGGTGATGTTGAGCGCCCGGTGGAGCCAGTCGCCTAGCTGGAGCAGGGCCAGGTCGGTGCCGGGGGGGCCAATGAGGGATGCGCCGAAGGGGAAAGCCTTCGAGCCGTCTGCAAGGGCTGTGCCGGGCTCGGCGACGCCCCCCTTGAGGCCGGCGGGGACGGCTACGGCGGCCAGGTCGAGCAGGTTGACGAAGTTGGTGTAGTAGCCGAGAGTCGCGTTGCGATCAATGGGCGAGGCGGCGATCTCGGCGTGCGTGTAGGTGCGGGGGACGGTGGGAAGGAAGAGGAAGTCGATCTCCTCCCACACAGCGGCGGTTTGCCGGCGGAGGCCCTCAAGCTGGTAGGCGCCGCGAAATGCGTCGGCAGCGGTGAAATGGGCGGCACTGGAGATGACGGCGTGGACGGTCGGGTCCATCTCGGCGGCGTGGGTGGTGAGGAAGTCTGGGTGGTAGGCGTCGATAGCGGCGATGCGCTCAGCCAGCCACGGCCCGGGGTAGAGGAGGTTGGCGGCGGCGCGAAAGGGGTCTAAATCGATGTAGATCTTTTCGCCGCCCAAGGCTTCGAGCGCGGCAACGGCCTCGGCGTAGGCGCGGGCCGAGGCATCGTCGCCGAAGAACTCAAGCTGCGCGGGCTGAGGTACGCCGAAGAGGAAGCCGTGGCTGGTACCGAAGTCGTAGGTGGGGTGATCGAGCTCGCGGGAGTATGGGTCCGCAGGGTCGAAGGCATGGGCGACGTCGAAGACCAGGGCGGCATCGGCGCAGGTTTCGGCAAAGATGGAGACGCAGTCGAGGGTGCGGCAGGCGGGGACAACGCCAGTGGTGGAGATGAGGCCGGGTGTGGGCTTGAGGCCGACAATTCCATTCAGGGCTGCGGGCACGCGCCCGGAGCCGGCGGTGTCTGTGCCCAGGGCAAAGGTGACTAGGCCTTGCGCAACCGCCACTGCGGAGCCGGACGACGAACCGCCGGAGATGTGCTCAGGACTGAAGACGCTGGAGCATGCGCCGTGCGGGCTCCGGGTGCCGACCAGGCCGGTGGCGAACTGGTCCATGTTGGTTTTGCCGATGAGGATGGCGCCTGCGGCCAGGAGGCGGTCGACGAC
>CAXTPL010000109.1:0-573 GCA_964246065.1 uncultured Acidobacteriaceae bacterium | reverse complement strand
TGGCATTGGCTGCGGGGGTGTAGGCAAAGGCGGGGCAGGCGGCAGTGGTGGGTACGCCGGCAAAGTCGATGTTGTCCTTGATGGCAAACGGGATGCCGTAAAGGGGGAGCTTGTCGCGTTCCGTCGCGGGGAGGGCAGCCAAGGCCTGGGCCCGGGCGAGGGCTTCGGCGCGAGGGATGAGCGCGATCCAAACAGGCGCGAGTGGGGTGGCCTCGAGCTGGTCATAAAGGTTGGCCAGCATGGCTGCCGGGGTAAGGCGGCCTTCGCGGTACTGCGTGTGCAGGGCGGTTATGTTGATGGGCGGCCTCCTGGGTCTGAGTCAGTGCGGTAGGTTGACTTAGTCAGCCTGGATGATGACTAACTGCTGGCCTGCGTTGACCAGGGTGCCGGGGGTGACGAGGACCGACAAGACTGTGCCGGTCACGGTTGCAGATACTACAAGCTCGGTCTTCATGGCATCGAGGACGATGACCTTGTCGCCTTCTGTAACCTGCCGGCCGGGCGTGACGGCTACCTGGAAAACGCTGGCGGTGGTGGGGGCGAGCACTGCTTCGCAACCTTCCGGAATAAGCG
>CAXTPL010000108.1:0-11842 GCA_964246065.1 uncultured Acidobacteriaceae bacterium | reverse complement strand
CCGGTAGCGCCGGTCGGTCCGCCGCCCCCGGGCGAGCAGCTTGCGGCGCAGTTGTCGCAGGTCTGTGGGCGGTGGCTCGGGAGCCGGCTCCGGCAGCCCATGTCGCTGCGGCGGCCCCTGTCGCTGCGGCGGCCCCTGTCGCTGCGGCGGCGCCGATGCGCTTCCGGGCTCGCCAAAGAGGCCCAGCTGTGGCGCTGCCTGGTCGTTGCTCCCCTGCGAACTGCCGGATCGTTGCACCCCCTGAGTGTATCGCGCGGAGCACCTGCCGGAGAGCCTTCAGCTACCGCCGAAAGCGCCCCAGAATCCATAACAGGGCCGACAGGAGCAGGCTCAGCAGCAGGGAAGTGCCGAGCGGCAGAAAGATCGCACCATACCGCCCGCGCCAGGCCAGGTCGCCAGGCAACCTGCCGAGTGGCAGCCCCACTCGCGCGGCAACAAAGAGCAAAAGTCCGCCAAGCACCAGCAGCGTGCCGAGCACGATCATCAGTTTCGCCACGCTTTACATCCCTGCTTGGATGAGCTCGAGCTGTCGAAGGCGCGCTTGCCGGCGAGACGGCAACAAAAGAGCGTGCAGCCAGACTCCGCCAGGCGCATCTACTAGGCAGCCGCGGACCGCCCCACTCGCTTCGCGGAACCACGCCGAGGAGCCCTTGCCCGCATGTACATCGTTGCCTTTTCTGCCGGCGTACTCTTCATCGTGGCGGCTCTGCTGGATGCTTTCCAGACCGTAATTTTGCCGCGCCGCCCGAGCGGGCAGTATCGACTTACCCGCTTGTTTTACCTGGCCACCTGGCGCCCATGGTCGTGGGCCGCGCGCCGGGTGCGAGGCAGCCGCCGACGTGAGACCGTTCTGAGCTTCTATGGGCCGCTCTCGCTCGTGGTTCTTACCGCCTTTTGGGCGACTTTTCTGATCGCGGGCTTCGGCCTGCTCTTTTACGCCCTGCACTCGCCCTTTTCTGACCCGCTCGCGATGCACACCGGGCCCGGCCCCGCCAGCCTGCCGGATCTACGCCAGGACCTGCTCTCCGACTTTTACGTCAGCGGCACCACTCTGTTTACGCTCGGCCTGGGCGACGTGGTGCCTCACTCGCGCTGGGTGCGGGCGCTCATCGTGCTTGAGTCGGGCATGGGTCTGGCCTTTGTCGCAGTGGTGATCGGCTACTTCCCTGTGTTGTACGGCGCGTTTTCCCGTCGCGAGGTGAACATCTCGCTGCTCGACGCCCGGGCCGGCTCGCCCCCCAGCGCGGCCGAACTGGTGCGGCGTCACGCTTTTGAAGGTGGACCGGAGGTTCTGATCCTGCTGCTGGAGGATTGGGAGCGCTGGGCTGCCGAGCTGCTGGAAAGCCACATCTCCTACCCGCTGCTCTGCTATTTCCGCTCGCAGCATACCAACCAAAGCTGGCTCAGCGCGCTTACCGCCATACTGGACACCTGCGCCCTGATGGTCGCCACGGTGGAGGACCGGACCGGCCGCCAGGCGCAGCTCACCTTTGCCATAGCGCGCCATGCACTTGTCGATCTTTCGCAGGTCTTCGACCTCGAGCCCGTTGCACCGGCGGAGGACCGCCTGCCAGAAGCCAGCTTCCGCCAGGTGCACGACCTGCTTTGCCAGGTGGGGATCCGGGTGGCTCGGGATGAGGCTGCGCAGACTC
This sequence comes from uncultured Acidobacteriaceae bacterium, assembly GCA_964246065.1. Lineage (GTDB taxonomy): Bacteria > Acidobacteriota > Terriglobia > Terriglobales > Acidobacteriaceae > EB88. The sequence continues at coordinate 10,190 of CAXTPL010000108.1, read as the reverse complement.
GGCTGCGCAGCATGCGCGCGCTTTACGAGCCCTACGCGGAATGCCTGAGCCGACACCTGGCCATGCCCATGCCGCCCTTCGTTTCCAACACGCCGCGCAAAGACAACTGGCTTGCGGTAGCCAAGGTACGCTCTGAAGCTCGCGCCGCGGCAACGGTCCTGCATCCGAAAAGCCAGCCCCGGCGTATCGAAGAAGACGAGCATCACATCTTTTGAAAAGTATTCAGGAATTAGAGCGAGACACGAGGTGGAGGGGCCAGTGACTTCAGGGGGTCAGGGAGTCGCCCGATCTGGCCCATCTCAAACATGTTCCGGCTAGCTGCCGGGTTTTGGGGAACCCACGTTGAGCGCCCGGTCACTCGCCAATGCTCGGGATACAGCGCTGTTGTCGCGGTGCCATCGCCTGCCAGGCACGCTTGCGGTGAACAGCCGCCGGTTAAAAAGTCGAGGGGATCTCGTTATGTTGCGAAGACAGCTCATGCGACGGCGAAGCCCCACGGCTGCGCTGCGCGGAGATATGGCAGAGAGTCAGAAAGCCAAAAAGTGTGACAACACCGCACCCGCCGTACACTTGAAGGAAGAGAGACACGAAACAGCTCCGAATCGATTTAGCTCCAGGCGTACTGCCTTGAACCGAATCAGAGCCTATGCTCAAAATGAAACATTTGGCTAGGGGAAAAAAGAAGCCGGCATTACTTTTTGTTCCAGGAAAAACAAAGGAGAAGCAGTTCGCTGCTTCTCCTTTGTTCTTAAGCGCTTAGTATTCCCGTTTAGGCGCTTACCGGTTCCAAGGTACGACTCCAAAGTAATCCTTTGCGACCCTCAAAAGCGCGCTTGTGGAAGGCGTATCCGGCGATCAAAGGGAGCGCCAGAGTTGCTTCGCTGAACACCATCTGCTCATAGGTCGTGTCGACCTTGCCCCACGAACTCGCCTCCTTGAGCGTGCTTGAGGAGAGTGCCCCATCGCGCACGTCGGCAACCGTGATCTGCACGGCATACTTGTGCATCGGCGCATCCACTCCCAGGATCTCTGCTGCGACCACGATGTCCTGGGTAAAGTTCTTGGGAACGCCGCCGCCGATCATGAAGATCCCGGTGGTCGGGTTCTGGATCTTCAGCTGTGTGATCTCGTAAAAGTCTTTTGCGGAGTCGATCGAGACCATCGGCTTGCCCTGGCGGGCATGTTGGTGGGCCACCAGGCCGAAGCCGGCAGAGCAATCTGAAAAGGCCGGCACAAAGATGGGGACGTCATGCTCGTACGCGGCATGGATGATCGAGTCCACTCCGCCCTTGGCCAGGGTTTTTCCTTCGCGCTCCAGGTAGGCGCCCATCTCGCGGATAAACTCACGTGAACTGTGCGGCCGCGGCTCGAGCGAGTCCGCGATCTCGCCCGTGATCCGGTCGCAGATGCGCAACTCTTCTTCGTCGATCAGCGTGTCATAGATGCGGTCGATCATCAGCTCGCGCAGGGTGTGGTCCTCGGTGCCCTGCTTGTAGAGTTCGTCCGCAATCCAGTGCTTGAAGCCGAGCGCCTCGAAGAAATCCTGGTCGACGATGTTGGCACCCGTGGAGACGATCGCGTCTACCATGTGGTTGCGAATCATGTCGATCAAGATCTGCTTCATGCCGGAAGAAACCATGGAACCGGCAAGGGTCAGGATGACGCCGCACTCGTGGTCGCGCAGCATGCGCTCAAAGATCGTGGCCGCCCGGTGGAGGTCACGGGAAGAAAAGGCGAGATGCTGCATCGCATCGACCAGAGGCACAACGTTATGCTGCTTGATGTCGATGTGCTGAATGGGGCACTGGAGGAGCTCTTGCTTGGTAGGCATGGTCCTCCCATGGTACCAGCCTGCACTCCCGCCTTTTTTAAGATCTGGTTGAATTTCGCACACGCCTGCCGCCTCGCGGAGACCGGGCCGACGCCCTGCTCTATGGCCAGTACTGCGCCGCCTTTTCAATCATGGCGTACCAGGTGTTGGTAAAGGTGCGCGAAAACGAGCTAAGAAAAGCAACAGCACCTAGACCGATCACACCTGCAAGCAGGGCGTACTCCACCAAGTCCTGCCCCTTCTCATCGTCTATCCATTGTTGCAATGTATTGCCTGCGGCGCTTTCCATGTGTGCGTTCTCCCCTGGGTAGAACGAGATTTCGGCTTGGTAAGCCGGCTCATCCCACTCGTCCGAATCTCGGTTCCAGGTCCTTTATCGGCAGAGACGAGAGTTCTAATCAGCGATTTTCCTGAAAATGACGCATCTTTTCTCATGTGAGTCCAACCGCTCGTAAAGGCCCACATCTAGCTTGCCCGGCTTACTGCCCGATGTAGTAGCCGGGAGGCGCCTGCACCGTCAGCTCCTTCTTGTTTACAGAGAGCTGGATCTGGTGGTAGCCGCCCTCCTGGCCGACCTTGTCCGGCGTGTAGCCAAGCATGTATCCGCCCCGCAGCTGCTCTCCGACGGCCGCATGGATCGGTTCGAGGTTTTCTGTCTTTCCTGCCTCGTAGAACCAGCCGCCGGTCGCGCTTGCGAACTGGGCCAGGATCTTCTTTCCGTCCGGCCTTGGTTCAGACGGCGTCCGCTGCGGTCCCCCACGGGGATTGCCGCCGCCCGGATAGCCGCCACCGCCGCCGCGAGGGAAGTTTCCACCCAGCGGACCACGGCCGCCATTGTTTGCTCCATCGGCCGCGCCAGTGTGCTCGCCGCCCTTGTAGTACACCGCATACACGACCACTCCGGCGCGCTGCGCTGCCTCGATCGCCGACTGAAGTGTCTCTTTGCTGCCGCGATCCTGACCATCGCTGAAGATCAGGAGTGCCTTGCGCCCTTGCTGCTTGCGCATCAGCTCGTCCGCCGCCAGAAACACTGCGTCGTAAAGCGTCCGACCGCTGCCGCGGCTATGGGAGTCTTCGTCGGCGCTGTCGTCCGGGCCGGTAGCTCCCGCTGCGGCCAGCAGGCCGAGCGAGGTGTCCATCTTACCCTTGGAGGGGGTCAGATCCTGCAGAAGTTCCACTTCCCGGTCATAGTGGAGAAGAAACGCCCTGTTCTCCGGCTTGGTCAGCAAGCCGTCGACCAGGCTCCGGGACGCGCTGCGTTCCCGGTCAAGCGCGTCGCGCATGCTGTTGCTCGTATCCACAACCAGCCCAAGGGTGAGGGGCGTATCTCCCCCTGCGCTCAAGGTGCGGAGAGCCTGGAACCGTCCGTCCTCAGAAAGAACAAAGTCTTCCTTGGTCAGGCCCGTCGCCAGCTTGCCCTTCTTATCGCGCACAATCACCGGGAGGCTCACCTCCCCGGCAGCGGGAGCTGCCTCGGAGCTCGCTCCCGCCCGCGCTTCCGGCGCTTTCCCGGCGCCTTGCGTCGCGCTCTGCGGCAGACCGCTTGCTGCCCGCGCACTGGCGGCCGCAGGTGCGCCCGAGCCCTGTGCCCTGGAAAAAGGGTAGGCGAGGGTCGCGGTCACCAGAAGTCCCGCTGCGAATCGGCCGACGATCCGGCCTGGTCCTTGCCTCCCGACGTTTGCGGAGCTTCGCGTGTTCATTCTTCCAGCTTAGACGAGGCCGGGCGGCGAGTTGTTGCAGGCCGCGGAGGCTCCAGTTCCGGCAGGGGGCCATGTCTGCTTTTCATCCGCTTGTCTCCCGCCGCCGCTATACTCGTCTGCGTGATTCGCCTTCTGCTTCGCCGCCATCGCCTGCGTACCTTGAGCACGCTCGCCCTCGTCGCCATCTGCGCTGTGCCTCCCGGCTACGGCTGGGGCTCGGACGGGCACCGGATGATCAACCGGCTTGCGATTGAAGGGTTGCCGCCCGACGCCCCGGCGTTCCTCAAGACGCCTTCGGCTCGCGATGAGATCGAGTATCTAGGCCCGGAGCCGGACCGCTGGCGATCGCCGGCTGAGCCGGAGTTGAGCTACGCCCAGGCGCCGGAGCATTTCATCGATCTTGAAACCGCGGACGTCGTGGGGGCGCTGCCCAAGCGGCGAGGAGACTTTCTCCTGGCGCTGGCCGCCTACCGCGTGGCTCACCCTGAGCAGGCCGCGCTCGAAACACCCGAGCGAGTGGGACTGCAGCCCTGGGAGACCAGCGAGGTTTGGGAGCGGCTCAAGGCGGCGTTTCGCGAGTACCGCACCTTGAACGAGGCGCATACCGACACCCGGCCCGTAGAGGCCGCAGTTCTCTTTTACTCCGGCTGGCTCGGGCACTATGTCGGCGACGGCTCGCAGCCGCTCCATGTCACCGTCCAGTACAACGGGTGGACAGGCGCGAATCCGCACGGCTATACGACCGAGCACACCATTCACTCGCAGTTTGAGACGGCCTATGTGGCCGCCAACATCAGGCCCGCTGACGTGCGCCCGCTTCTCGCGCCGGTGCATCCCCTGCCGGATGAATGGGCCGAGTACCTTGCCTATCTGCGCCGTTCCGGCACTCTGGTCGAGCAGACGTACCACATCGAGAAAGAGGGCGGTTTCACGGGCGCGGGCAGCCCCGAGGCGAAGCAGTTTACCGAGCAGCGGCTGGCGGCCGGCGCCTCCATGCTGCGCGACATGATCTATGCGGCCTGGGTGCAGAGCGCCGAGCCGGTGCCCGACCCGCATGGCGCGCAAAAGGCAGTTTCCGGCACGAAAAGCTAGGCTGCTGCCGGGTCAGATTGGCAATGCAGGGCGGCAGATGCCGGGTAGTGTCCCACTTGGAACGACCGGTGACTTCGGAATCCTTTTCATTGACAGGCAGCGCATAGGGGTGGAGACTGGAGGGGTCGGGAAAGACCCGGAGCACAGCTCTAACTGGGCTCCGGGGTTAGACTCGACCGCTCTACTTGCGCATCAGATGGAGAAGGGTGAGACCTTCAATCATCAACTTGCCAAGCAGGGCAGCCACTGAGAGCCAGAGAGTTACCTTTGGCCCAATGGATTTCGGCACGGATCGCGCCATGTCGAACCTCCTTCAATAGCACTCAAAGGGTTCACGTTCACGAGGCGTGAACCCTTTTGTGCGAGCGGAGCTTTTCTCGCGTCCGCCTATCTCCATAGTGTGGCGGGGAGACGCAAAACGTTAAATTTGCTCTGATCAACTCGTTACGCACGTACTCTTTGCCGGGGCGTGGGGTCTTGCCGTCGGCATAGAGGCCGCCGCCGCGCACCAATCGCGAGCGCACTTGTAAGTGAGCGCACGGGTAATTAGGCGTACGCATACCTTGGTCGCCCTGGTTGTTAAGCTCATGCTCCGAAGCCATTGCCGCGGCGGAGGAGCCTGCTGTATCGCGCAAGGAAGACTATGGTGCGGAAGGCTCTTAGCTGCCCTTGCTCCATACGGAGCCCAGGCCCCCGTCCACCCCGAGCACCTGCCCGGTGATCCAGCTGTTCGCCGGGTCGAGCAGGAAGGCGATCGCCGCGGCAACCTCCTCCGGCTGCCCGAAGCGACCCAGGGCATGCATCCCGAGCGAGGCCTTGGCAGACGCCTCGTTACTCGTAATCCGCGCGGTCAGAGGGGTGGCGGTCAGCCCGGGCGCCACGCAGTTGAAGCGCAGCCCGCGCCGGGCATAGCTTGCTGCCGCGCTCAGCGCCAGCCCCTGCACCCCTGCCTTTGCTGCCGCGATCGCCTCGTGATTGACCAGCCCGTGACGGGCGGCGGCGCTGGAAACGAAGACGATGCTCCCCGGGCCTTTCATCGCGCGGGCCGCGCCGCGCACGGTGGCAAAGGCACTTTTCAGGTTCACCGCCAGCACGGCGTCAAACTCGGCGTCGCTGGTGGCGTGCGCCGGCTTGAGCAGCAGCGAACCGAAGCAGTTGGCGATGCCGTCAAACGCAACCCCGGAGGCGGCAAACTGCTCCCCGGCTGCACTGATTGCCGCTTCCACCGCGGCACTGTCGGTCGCATCGGCGAGCGCTACGCTCGTGTTCAATTCCTCGCCGAGGGTGCGCAGCCTTTGCGAGTCGCGCCCAACCAGGAGCAGATGGCTGCCCTTGCCGGCAAGCAGCCTGGCCAGGGCGCTCCCTACTCCGCCATAGGCGCCTAAAATCACGTAACCACCGGGCATCGGTTTCTCTCCTTCTAGGAGCATAGGGGCTGGCCCGCGCGGCCGCACGGGAGCGGGAAGCGCTGCGTTTGAGCCGATGGAAGCTTGCTCCGGCGGGGGTGGCGAAGGCTTTCGCTTTGCCGAAGGCCGCTGCCTCTCAGGAGCGAAGGTGCCTCCAGGTCCTGCAGCAGCGGCTACCTGAGGGGCATCTCCGCACCGTGGGTGAGGAGCGCCCTTTGGCGAAGCGCGCCCAGCACCTGCTCGACCGACCAGTCGAGCGAGATGGTTCCATCGACGACCAGGTCGGCATGCTCGGCAGAGGGTCGCACGTAGCGTTCGGCCATAGGCCGCACTGTGGCGGCGTAGTGGGCTGCGACGGACTCCGGTGAGCGCCCCCGTTCGCGTACATCGCGCGCCAGCCGCCGGGCGTAGCAGATCGCATCCGGCGTATCGACATAGATGGCAAGATCGAGCAGCGCGCGCAGCGCCGGGTAATGGAGTGCGAAGATGCCGTCGATCAACAGCACATGCGGCTCGGAAACGCGGTCGGTGCATGCCGGTACCCGCGTGTGTGTGGCAAAGTCATACCTGGGGCGATCGACGGTGCCGCCGAGCTTCAATTCCCGCACATGGGCGATCAGCAGTGTGTGCTCGAGCTGTTCGGGATCGTCAAAGTTCTGCTCGGCGCGCTGCGCAGGCGGCATGTGCGCCAGGTCGCGGTAGTAGTGGTCCAGGTGGAAGTGCGTGCCTTCAAGCTCCCGCGCCAGCTCCTCGGCAAGGGTGGTTTTGCCGGAGCCGGAGCACCCTGCGATTCCGATCACCAGTGGGGCGGTTCCGGTCGAGCTCACTCCGCCGTGCTCCCTTGCGCGGCCATGTGTCCAGCGACGCGGGGCACGAGCGCACCCAGCAGCCGGGCCAGGTCGGCCTCGACGGCGCGCCCTGTTTCCATGACCTCTGTATGGCTCAGCGCGGCGGCCGCCACCCCGGCAGCCAGGTTGGTCACGCAGGAAAGGCCGAGCACCTCGATCCCCATCTGCCGCGCGGCGATCGTTTCAAGCACCGTCGACATCCCGACCAGGTCGGCGCCCCAGGAGCGAAAAGCGCGGATCTCCGCGGGTGTTTCAAAGCTTGGTCCGGGTACGCCGATGTACACCCCTTCCGGGAGTTCCATGCCCAACTCTGCCGCGGCCGTGCGAGCCAGCGCACGCAGGGCAGGGGAGTACGCCTGGCCCATGTCAAAGAAGCGCGGACCAAAGTCGGTGCGGCGCAAAGCGTCCGAGCCCTCGGCCCGGTTCCACTTGGCGGGCGCCTCGGAGCGCGCCTGCCCGGATGCCTGGGCGGTGCCGATGGCGGGATTGAGCCCCGTCAGGTTGATGTGATCGGCAATCAAGACGAACTGGCCCGTGCGCAGGTCGAGCCGGATGCCGCCCGCCGCATTGGTAAGCACCATGGCGCGTATGCCGAGCAGCCCCAGCGTGCGCACCTGAAAGACAATCTGCTCCGGGGGAAAGCCCTCATACCCATGCACCCGCCCTTGCAGGACCAGCACCGGCGTTTGCCCGATGAGTCCGGCGACCAGGCGCCCTTCGTGCCCGGGAACCGAGCCGGCAGGGAAGTAGGGAATGTCCCGGTAGTCAAGGGTAACCGGCTGCTCGAGCTGTTGGGCAAAGGCACCAAGGCCGGACCCTAGCACGATGCCCACACGTGCAGCAGAAGCAGGGCAGCCGGCAAGGCGTCGGCGAAGAAATTCAGCCGCGGTAGAAGCGGTCTCGGTCAAAGTGGGCGGTGCAGGCATATAGCGCTAGTGTAGCCGTGCGGCCGCGGCGGCGGCGAACGGGGAAGCAAGCCGGCTGTTACCGGATGAGCATGCCGACGATGGAGGCCGACATCAGGTTCGCCATGGTGCCGGCCAGCATGGCGCGCAGGCCGAGCCGCGCCAGGTCGTTGCGCCGCTCCGGGATCAATGCGCCAATGCCGCCGATCTGGATGCCGATTGAACTTAGATTGGCAAAACCGCACAACGCGAAGGTGGCAATGGTGAACGAGCGCGGGTCGAGCTGAGCCTTTTGTGCGCCGAGCAGCGAGTAGGCCACCAGCTCATTGAGCACCATGCGCGTACCGAGCAGGTTGCCGACCGCGCGCGCGTCGTGCCAGGGGATGCCGACCAGCCACGCGATGGGTGAGAACGGAATGCCGATCACCGTGTCAAGCCGGGCAGGGAACCAGCCCAGGTGCGCGTGCACCGCTCCGAAGATGCCGTTGACCAGCGCAATGAGCGCCAGAAAGCTGATGAGCATGATGCCGACGTTGAAGGCCAGCTTGCCGCCGTCGATGGTGCCGCGCGCGATCGCGCTTAGGAGGTTTTCACCGGAGTGGTCTTCGTTGCGAGGCATGGTGACCTGGCCCGCGGTGGCTGGATGTTCGGTCTCCGGCACGAGCATCTTCGAAATGAGGATGGTGCCGGGCGCAGTCATGATGACAGCTGCCAGCAGGTGCCGCGCCTCAATGCCGTACAGGATATACGCCGCCATGATGCCGCCCGAAACATGCGCCATGCCGCTGGTCATGATCGTCATCAGCTCAGACCGGGTGGCCCGCGCCAGAAAAGGGCGAATGGTAAGCGGCGCTTCTGTCTGGCCCATAAAGATCGACGCGGCCACGTTGAGGCTTTCGGCGCCGGAAACGCGCAGGGTAAGCTGCATGAGCCGCGCAAAGATGCGGATAACGATCTGCATGACGCCAAGCGCATACAGGACGGAGAAGAACGCCGAGATAAAGATGATGGTCGGCAGCACCTGAAAGGCGACAAAGCTGCCCAGGCTGGAGTGCTGCTTGCCCAGCTCGCCGAAGACGAACGAGGAGCCTGCAAAGGCAAACGAGAGCATCCAGTTAACCCCCGAACCGGCGGCCGCCATGCCCCGCTGCCCTACATCTGAGCGCAGGACGAGAAAAGCGAAGAGGAGCTGCAGCCCGAGCCCCCAGCCCACAGTGCGCCAGCGGATAGCGCGCCGGTTGGTAGAAAAAGCATAGGCCAGCGCCAGCATGGTCAGCAGGCCAAGCACCCCGGTGTAGTGCGCCAAATGGTTTCTCCCTGTTTGTTGGTGACCGAGCTTGCCGGCGCGGCGGCGGCTGTTGCTTCATCCCTGTGAGGGGCGGCTGTTCCGGAGCGGTTAGCTCCTCAGGGTACCCCGGCAAAAGCGCAGCGGCAGCAAGTGGTCAAACAGCGCGCGCTCGTACTGCGAGCCGTGCGAATAGAAGACCTCGCAGCCATTCGCCGCAAACTCGCTGAGCACCTGGCGACACGCACCGCAAGGCGCACACGCCTCCTGCCCCTGGTGGAACACTGCCACCCCGAGGATAAGCCGCGCCGACCCGCCCTGGCTGATGGCGCGGAAGAGCGCATTGCGCTCGGCGCAGGAGCTCAGCCCATAGGAGGCATTCTCAACATTGCAGCCGGAAACCATCGCGCCGTCGTCAAAGAATAGGGCCGCGCCTACGGCAAACCGCGAATAGGGCGCGTACGCATGCGCCGCAGCCTCTTCAGCCAGGGTGGTCAGGGTGTGGACAAGCGCTGCGTCTAACGGCATGGTTAACGCCGAGGCTATCGCCCGGCCGCCCTCGTCGCAAGAACATTTTCATGGGGTAGTGTTGAGCCAGGGCGCGCGCGCGTGGCGCTCGCAGGCGCAGCATCCAACGAGGGACGCAAACCCAGCCCATGGCGAAGAAGAAAACGGAAGCCGGATCGATCCAGGCAGGAACCAGGGACCTCCCTGCGCCTGAGGTGGACCCGCTCGCACTGTTTCACCCCGTCACGGCGGCCTGGTTTCGCGCGGTGTTCGAGCAGCCGACCTCGCCGCAGCGGCTTGGCTGGCCTGCCATTGCGCGTGGAGAAAGCACACTGATCCTGGCGCCGACGGGCACCGGCAAAACGCTTACGGCGTTTCTCTGGTGCCTGGACCAGATCATGCTGCAGCGACCGCCTGCCCCTGCACGCGAAGCGATGCGCGACGAGGGGGGCTGCCGGGTGATCTATATCAGCCCGCTCAAGGCGCTTGCGGTCGACGTAGAGCGAAACCTGCGCTCGCCCCTGGCAGGGATCGCAAATATAGCGCAGCAGGCAGGCGTGCCTGTGCACCTGCCGGAGATTGCCACCCGCACCGGCGACACGACCCAGAAAGATCG
>CAXTPL010000107.1:4813-11903 GCA_964246065.1 uncultured Acidobacteriaceae bacterium | reverse complement strand
ACTTCGGTAACCTCCGCCAGCCGCTCCTCGGCAAGATCGTCCACAATGATCCCCGAGCCGTCCCGGGCATTCGGCCGCTCGTCTTCCTGCGTCAACCCCAGTTGCAGTGCGTCGATCTCTTCCTCGGTCTCGGCGTCAGCCTGGTCAGAGAGCCGCGCCAGCTCGCCGTCGCCTGCGATCGCCGGCATATCGGCGTCTTCTTCAGGCGCGTCAACCACCGTCATCTGCCCGCCAACTAGGTTCTCCAGCTCCTCGGTCGTTACCGGGTCCGCAATCCTGCCTGCGGGCGCCGCATCGTCCTTGCCGTACACCGAGCTTTCGCTCAGGTCCACACCGCTTGCCGTTGTCTCGTCTGCCACCGCTGCTGCTCCTTCTGTCGGTGCGGCTGCCGGCCGTTCCTCGCCCTCTTCGTACTGGCCGAAGTAGTGCCGTACCGCAACGCTGATCTTTTCAAGCGTCTTTTCCCCAATGCCCGGGATCTCTTCCAGCTGCTCCGGGGTCATGTCCGCCAGCGCTTCGACCGTTGTGATGCCGGCTGCCACCAGCTTTTCGAGAATCTGCTCGCCCAGCTCCGACACCTGCTCAATCGCGGTTGCACCCGCGCCGGAGAAAGCCGACATCTGCTGCTCGACCTCCTGCCGCTTTTCTTCCTCGCTCTTGATGTCGATCTTCCAGCCCAGCAGCTTGGCCGCCAGCCGCACGTTCTGGCCCTTCTTGCCGATCGCCAGCGAAAGCTGCGTATCGTCTACGATGACCTCGAGCTGCTTGTCCGACAGGTCCGCGATCGTTACCCGGCTCACCTTCGCCGGTTGCAGCGCCTTCTCGGCAAAGCTTGTAATCTCCTCTGAATACTCGATGATGTCGATCTTTTCGCCGCGCAGCTCGCGGATGATCGACTGCACCCGCATCCCCTTCATGCCCACGCACGCGCCCACCGGATCCACATCCTTGTCGCGCGACTGCACGGCTATCTTGGTCCGCTCCCCGGCCTCGCGCGCTATCGCCCGGATCGAAACGGTGCCGTCATAAATCTCCGGCACCTCGCTCTGGAACAGCGACGACACCAGCTCCGGGGCCGCCCGCGATACGATCACCTGCGGGCCTTTTGCCGCCCGGTCTACCCGCAGCAGCACCACCCGTACCCGCTCCCCTACGGCAAACTGCTCCAGCCGCGACTGCTCCCTGCGCGGCATCCGCGCTTCGGCTCGGCCCAGGTCAAAGATCGCGTCCTGCGGCTCCAGGCGCTTGACCGTCGCGGTAATCACCTCGCCCATGCGGTGGTTGTACTCCAGAAAGACCGTATCCCGCTCCGCTTCGCGCACCTTTTGGAAGATGACCTGCTTGGCCATCTGCGCAGCAATCCGCCCCAGCACCTCGGTCGGCTTGTAGTAGCGGATCTCGCCGCCGGCCTCGACCTCCGGTGCCAGCTCCCGAGCCGCCTCAAGCGTGATCTGGTTCACATCGTCTTCAATCTCTCCCGGCGTTTCCACCACCGTTTTGTACACATAGGCGCGAATTTCGCCCGTCTCTTTGTCGAGCTCCGCCCGCATGTTCTCAGTGGTCTTGTAATACTTGCGCGTCGCAAGCGCGATCGCATCCTCGACAGCCGCCACCACTACCTGCGCCTCGATGCCCTTGTCTTTGCTCAACAACTCAATACTTTGATATAGCTGGCTTGCCATAAACCTTTGTGTCCCTCAACCCTTCAGGTGCCTGTGTGTCTCGTTCTAAAAGCCGACTCAGAACTCCGGAACCAGCTGCGCCTTCTCTATATTGCTAAACGCAATTGCAACCTCTCCCGGCTGCGCGGGCGCTTCTGCGCCTTTTCTTGCTTTGCGCGCCTTTTGCCCACCGACCGGCGCCAGGTGCAATCCTTGCCCATCTACCGCGCCGATCCGCCCCTGCCAGTGCCGATTGCCCGCCACAGGCTCAAAGGTCTGCAGCTTGGCGAGCGCACCGGCAAACCGCCGAAACTCCGCTTCCCCGTGCAGCTTCCGGTCCAGGCCGGGCGATGACACTTCCAGCACGTACTCGGTTCCCGGCGCAAGCTCTTCTACCTCCAGCACTACTCCGAAGTCCCTGCTGAACTCTTCGCAGTCTTCATGCGTGATCCCGGAAAGCAGCTCGAGGTTTTCCACCTCCGGCAGCTGCTCGAGGTCGGCATCTCGCAGCGCCAGTCCCGGCTCACCCGCCTGCGAGTTGGAGCTTTGGGCCTGCGGGTCGGAGCCTTCGATTTCGGGGCCGGAGCCTTCGCTCTGCTGCTCACCCTTCAATTCACTTTGCGGCTCATTCCGCGGTCCGCTCTGCGCCGCGGCTCCATGCCGGGCTCTCCAGCGCTCCACCCGCTCGCGCAGCTTTGCCCGCTCCTCGCTGTTCTTTTCGATAAACACCCGCAGCGTGCGGTGCTTGCCGCCCCCGCCCAGGTATTCCACCTCGACCACATCCAGCCCGTGCGAGGCTGCTACCCTCTCCGCCAGCGTACGAACCTCATCCAGCCTCAGTGCCATCGCCGCCTTCTCTTGCCTGCTTCCACCCGCCGCCGTAGCTGCAAAGAAAAAGTGGGCTTTCGCCCACTCACCTGCCCGTGCCCGTCTGTGCGCCGGGAGGGGCTCGGCCTCCCATCACATACAAGGCATAAGATACGCCACCTCGCATCGCTTTTCAACCAGCTGAAGCAGCTACGGACGTTCGCCCTGCTGCCGTCCTTGCGCGGGGCTTAAATGCGTTGCTTGGGCAGCAAAAGGCTGGGCGGCAGCACCAGGGGTGTCGCACTTGCCGCCGGCACCGCTCCCTCCCGCTCGATCAGCGCGTGAATGGCCTCGGCAGCTCGCCGCAACGAATACCGATCTTCAAAGGTCCCGGGCGCGCGCAGCGCCATGGCGTCCCGCTCTTCAGGGTCCAGGGCAAGCCAGCGCTCCAACAGCCGCACCGTTCCTTCAAGCGTGTCCGGCTCCACCAGCCCCACCCGGTCAGCAACCACGTCCTGCCAGATATTGACCTGGTCTGAGATCAAAACGGGGCGCCCACACGCCAATGCCTCGGCGACCGCAATCCCGAAGTTTTCCTGGTGCGAGGGTAGGCAGAACGCCTCGGCGGCCCGAAACGCTCCGCACTTTACCTCCCCGCTCAGCATGCCCGGCCAGTGCACTCGGTCAGCCAGCCCCAGGCTTCGAGCCTGTGTCTCAAGGCTAGTCTGCAGCCCGACCTGGTCCGGCCCGGCGATCACCAGGTGCAGATCCAGCGACCGAGGAACGACGCGAGCAAACGCCTCAATCAGCAGATCGCAGCCCTTTTTCTGGTGAAGCCTCGCTAAGAAGAGCAGAAATCGCCTTCCACGCATCTCCGGCATTACCGTATAAAAGGCTTCCTTCTGGCTGCCCGGCTCGCCCTCCGGCTTGTTGGTACCGTAAGGAATGACCATGCTGGTCCAGCGGTTCGGCTTGAAGCTGGCAAGGGCCAGGTCGCGCTCAGACGCAGAAGTAAAGAGAACCGCCTTCGCCTGCTTCAGGATGCGGTATTGGAGTGGCCAGTACACCATCTTTTTCAGGTGTTTGACCGGGTAGCGCCGCTTGAAAAAGATATCGAGGGCTCCGTGCGTGAAGACGACATAGGGCACCCGGGCCCGCGTGGCAGCACGCCAGGCAGCCACCGCGTGAAAGAGCCAGACGCCGTTGATGACCACCAGGTCGAAACGGGCGACGTTGAGCGCGAGCCAGCGGGTGAGCCGCCTCGAAAGACCGTAGTGCACCGGCACAGGACCGAGCGCGTGGACCGGAAAGGGTAGCCCGCTCAGAAAGGCCGATGCCGGATCGTCCAGCGTCAGCACCTCTACGCGATCGCCCAGGGCCTGGTAGTTTGAGGCCAGCTGGCGCACAGCCTCGGGCGGCCCCCCGTCTGTAGGCGACATGCTGTAGATCACGTGCAGAATGCACTTGCCCGGGCGTGCAGCAGTTCCCCGCTCCCCTTCAGTGCCGATCACCATACCGCTCCTCCAGACGGAAGCCTTGCTGATGCAACTATGCAACGCTCAACACTTATGCTGCCGTTCCACCATCCTTATGCCGCTTCAGAGCCGGGCAAGAATCGCAAAACACCCAAGAAAAGCATGGGTAGGGGAAGACAGCTGAGGCAGGAACAAGCAAGAACACAGGAAGAGGAGCGCACAGGGCCAAAGTCCAGTTCCCGACTTCCGCTCTCTGGCGGTCAGGCTAACGGTAACCCGATGCCGGCAGAAAAGTTTCGCGGGTCTTCCCTGTATACATCGGGAGGTACACAAAGTCGCTAACTATTCACGCTTCCTTCATGCGCCTGTCGTTATTCGAGTCACGCTGCGTGTTCTACCGCACGCATCAGCCCGGCTGTCGGCGCTCTTTCTAGCCGCAGAGAAAGCAGCGCCAGCGCCAGCGCGACCGCTGTCACTCCCGCGCTCGCCAGCGGCAGGCTCCGGTACCCCAACCCTGCATGGATCATCAGCCCGCCCATGGTAGCGCCCAGCGCGTTGCCCAGGTTAAAGGCTCCCTGGTTCAGCGTTGCCGCCAGGTTCGCGCCATGGGCCTTATCCACCACACGCGCCTGCAGCGGAGCCCCTGCCGCAAACTGCACCAGGCCCCACACCAGCAGCCCTGCCACCGCCGCCGGGGCATGCGGCTCCGCCGCGTACAGCCCCGCCAGCACCAGCAACAGCAGCCCCAGCAGCCCGATCACAGAGGGCAGCTGCTTCCAGTCGCTCAACCGCCCACCCAGCAGATTGCCAATCGTGATGCCTACCCCAAAGACCAGCAGCACCATGGTCACGCCGTGCGGCGAAACGTGCGTGATCTGCTCCAGCATCGGCGCAACATAGGTGAGCACGCAGAAGAGCGACATGGAGCTGAGCGTAGACAAAGCAAGCACCAGCAGCACCTGTGGGTGCCTCAACAGCCGAAACTCGTGCAGCAGATTTCCTTCCGACGCGGGCTGCCGCGGCACCAGCGCCCCGATCGCAAGCAGCGCCGCTACGCCGATCGGCACGATCGCCCAGAAGGAAGCCCGCCAGCCAAACGCCTGGCCCAGCGCCGTGCCCGCAGGCACACCCAGCACATTCGCCAGGGTAAGCCCGGTAAACATCAACGCAATGGCCTGCGCGCGCTGGTGCCGCGGCACCATATTGGCTGCCACCACGCTGCCAATGCCGAAGAAGGCGCCGTGGCAGAGTGCCGTGAGGATTCGCGCCACAAACAGCAGATTGTAGGTGGGCGCGACCGCGCACAACAGGTTGCCCAGCGTAAAGATGCCCATCAGCAGGAGCAGCGCACGTTTCCGCTCCAGCCGCGCCGTCGCAATGGCGACCACAGGCGAGCCAAGCGTCACGCTCAATGCGTACCCGGTCACCAGTGCGCCGGCCTTGGGGATACTCACATCGAAGCTCAAAGCCAGGTTCGGCAGCAGCCCCATAATGATGAACTCGGAGGTGCCGATGCCAAACGCAGCGACAGCAAGGGCAGCAAGGGAGATCCGCATATCCCTTTTATCTCACGATTGGCAAGCGATTTCGTTCGAAGAATCCTGCGAGCCGACACCGGGGTAAGCTCCGCTGGGGCCCTCAGGCCGCGAGGCTTCAGGGACTCTGGAAGCTCCGGAGGCCAGCATGGGAGCGCTATGGCGTGACTTCTGTCGCGCTTGCATAGCTCAACTGGTGGATCGCCAACCAGGTGTTCGCATAGGCAGAAAGCGCGCCGGCCGTGGTTGAGCGTGAATCGCGCAGCGCGTCCAGGTAGTCGATCAGCGCGATGCCGCCATGCTCATAGGCGAACTGGGCGATCTGGAGCACATCGGCCGCCTCATCCAGATAGTGCGCCGTGTAGCGGTCTGAGAGTGTCTTCGACTGCAGATAGCCGACCCAGGCCTGGTCTACATCCGACAGGACCTGGTTCTTGGCAGCAACCACGGCAAAGCGGCTGGCCTGCTCGGCAAACTCGCTGGTCTTTTTGTTGCCCTGGTTGCGATCAAAGATGCGCAGCGGGATACTCACGCTGAAGTCGGCGCTGTTGTAGGTCTGGCTTACGTCGTAGCCGCCTTCGATCGTCGGGTCCGTGGTCCCATTGGCATAGGCCAGCTTGACGTTGCCCTCAGCCACGGCGACGCCGGCCAGCGCGGCCTGGTAGTCCGGACGCGCAGCCAGCGCCTTTGCATCGAGAGCGGCCATGTCGAGTGAGACCGCAGGCGGAACGATGGTGCCGAGAATGTCAAAATCCAGGCTTGGCTGCTCCTTGCCGATCAGCGTCTGCACCTGGTCGCTCGACTGCCGCAGGTTGATCTCCGCATTCGCCAGATCACTCTCAAACTGAGATAGCTGCAGGTCCAGCCGCTCAAAGTCGAGCTTACCGATATCCCCGGCCTGGTAGCGGTCATAGTTGATCTTTACCTCGCGCCGAAAATCCTCTAGGTTCGACGTCGCCAGCCCTACCGCGGCTTTGGCTTCGAGCATGTTCACGAACGCCTGCTTGACCGCCAGGATCGTAGCCCGCTCCTGGTCCCGCAGCTGCGCTTCGGTCTGCCGCGTGGTTGCGCGAGCAATGTCGATCCGCCAGCGCCGCTTTTGCCCACGCTCGAACAAGCGGCTGCCTTGCACCGAATACTGGTCGGGATTGGCCGCGCCCGTACCTGGCAGCGTCACATCCGAGCCGACGATGTTTAGGTTGGGGTTCTGCCGTACCCGGGCCTGGGTCTCCTGCGCACGCGTTGCTTCCAGGTTCTGGCGGGCTGCAAGCAGCGTCGGATTGCTGTTGTGCGCCAGCGTCAACACCTGGTCGAGCGACAGCGCGCCCGGCTTGGCAGGCAGCAGCCGGCGAGGATCGGGTGGCGGCGGCGGCGGCGGCGGGATCTGCACCTGCGACTGTCCTGCGTTTTGCGGCTGCGCCGGCAAGCCGCTTTGTGCAAGCAAGGACGGCAGCGGATGCGGGGCAGGCTCGTTCGGGAGAGCCGCGTTGGGTCCGGTCGAGTTTGGAGAAGCCGCGTGCGGAATACCCGCGGTGGGGCCCCCCCGGGGCGACACCAGGCGGGGGGGCGCGCGCCCCCCCGCCCGGGGCCCCCCCCGCGGGGCAAACACCCG